>JAQVGZ010000041.1 GCA_028696455.1 Desulfotomaculaceae bacterium
AATATTTTTAAAGTAACTAAGTCTTAGCCAACATTACTCACTTTTTATTAATGCGCAAAAAGCTCGTAACCCCTTGTTTTAGGGACTTGCGAGCTTTTTTCTTGTGTCTAAGTGTCAAAGACGGGATATTACAATGTATAGTATTAATTCATAAACTGTATTTTCATAAATTTCACTAATAACGACAACTTTTCTCAATATTCCCGGCTATTAAAATATCATATCCCTGACATTTCGTAATAGGTATGTATATAAAATGGAACTCTACTCATAACAATGTCACTACGGCAAGGAGCCTGATTCCCCATCTGCCTCTCGCTAACCGGGTTATTTAACGGGAATTTATCAATAGACTACAATGAGGAGGCTGGACCATGGCAAAAGGTAAACTAACCAAACTATTCCCGGGCGGGAATACATCGAAAGGTTTTTTTTCCTTCTACGATCAAATCATTGATCATAACGCCACTCGTATCTTTATATTAAAAGGTGGACCCGGTGTCGGAAAATCAACTTTTATGCGTAGAATTGGCGAAATGATGCTAGAGTGGGGCTATGATGTGGAATTTCTCTGCTGCTCATCAGACAATAATTCCCTGGATGGAATATGCATTCCATCTCTCGGGGTGGCAATGATCGACGGCACCGCACCCCATGTAGTAGACCCCAAAATCCCCGGCGCTGTGGACGAGATCATTAACCTCGGTGAATTTTGGAATGAAGATAAAATATTTACTATAAAACAAACCGTGCTGCAATCTAAAACTCGTGTCGGCCGGCTTTTTCGAATAGCCTATCATCAACTGGCCGAGGCTAGGCTAATTAAAGATGAGTTGGACAGCTACTTGGTAGAGGCAACTAATCAAGTCCGTATTAATGAGACCGCCCGAAAAATCATTAAGGACGTTCTGGAAAATGCGCCGGTGCAATTTGAGATAGAGCCGAAGGCTCGGCACCTTTTTGCAACCGCGTTTACCCCTCAGGGACAGCAGCATCATTTGGACACAATTCTGCAGGATGTCAAAAAACTATACCTGGTCACCGGTGAAGCCACCGGGCTTACCTCCCGTCTCGTCGGTTACGCTGCCAGAGCAGCTTATGAGTGTGGACTGGATACACATATTTTCCACTGCCCGCTAGAACCTGATAATATAGATCTTGTTGTAATCCCGCAGCAGGACTGCGCGGTTTTAAAGGATATTCCAGGAATCAAATTTCAACCACAGGAAGTCTCTTCTATAGAAGAGATTAAAATCTTTAATATAAATGAACACTTGGACAAAAAAGTACTGATCGTATATGATGGCGAAATTAAGAGTGCTAGAAATCGCCTTGAGGATGCTGTCAAAAGAGCAATCAACTATATTGCCCAGGCTAAGGCAGAACATGACTTGCTGGAATCTTATTATATTCCCGCTATGAATTTTGAGGCCATTAGTGCCAAACGTGATGAAATCCTCGCTCGGATATTAAAATACGTAAGAGCACCAGGCAGTTAACTACCTGGCGTTTATGGTACTATTCTAAAACAAAGCTCTGTAAGTGGATTGATTAATATACTTCAAGATGCCCTAATTATCTTAATTATTATCCTAAAGAGACCGGCTATCTTCCAGAATTTCATATAAACTGGTGGCAGTTTTTGCAGGAACATTTTCTTGAACTGATACAATTTTTATTTTTAACGTTCTATTTCCAAAGTTAATTACCAGTATATCATCTAGTTTTATTTCAGTACCAGCTTTAGCCATCCGATTGTTTACTGTTACTTGCCCTCGATCGCAAGCTTCTTTAGCCAGAGTGCGCCGCTTGATCAACCGGGAAGCTTTGAGGAATTTATCAAGACGCAAGATAACACCCTCCTATTTATCGTAATATTTTACTCATAAATTTACGAAAAAAAATCAGACCTTTCAGTCCGATTAATTACTTGCTCATTTTATTTATCTACGGAGTCCCGAAGCGCTTTTCCTGCTTTGAACACAGGCACCCGCGCGGCATTAATATTAATTTCTTCACCAGTCTGTGGGTTTCTTCCTTTGCGAGCAGCCCTCTCACGTATTTCAAATGTGCCAAAACCAACTAACTGTACCTTATCACCTTTTGAAAGTGCCTCACCAATTGTATCAAGCATTGCTGCTACAGCTTTTTCTGAATCCTTTTTGGTTAATTCCGTTTTCTCAGCAACGCTTGAAATCAACTCAGCCTTATTCATGTAACCCCTCCTAATAATGATTAGAGCTATTATTTTATTTGTTATTCGCTAAAATTACTTTAGTTCCTTCCCAAGTGTAAATATTTCCTGTTTTTTTTCCATCTATTCTTGCTTTTTTGCCTCCTCCCACCAAGCGTTCATTTCGAAAAGGGAACATTGTGACAGTCTTTTACCATAATGAAGTGCCATGTTTTCAACATACTCAAATCTTTTTACAAACTTTTCAGAAGTACGCGCCAGAGCGACTTCTGGCTCTACATTGATTAACCTGGCAAGGTTGACCACCGCAAAGAGCAGATCACCCAACTCACTTTCAATTTGCGGTTGCCCCCTGCTTGAAATAGCGTCTTCGAGCTCACCGAGCTCCTCACTCACCTTTTCCAAAGCCCCCCGATAATCGGGCCAGTCGAATCCAACAGCAGCAGCTTTCTCTTGAAGCCTTGTGGCACGCATTAACGCTGTAATTGACATCGGCACACCGTCCAATTGACCAGCAGTTATGCAACCTCCTCTTTCAAGCTCCTTAATCTTTTTCCAGTTAGACTTTACTTCCTGGCTGTCCCTGACTGTGGTGGAACCAAAGACATGGGGGTGACGGCGGACTAATTTTTCATAAATTCCGCGCACAACGTCATTCATATCAAAGTATCGATTTTCAGCTGCTATTTGCGCATGAAAAGCTATTTGTAGTAATAAGTCTCCCAGTTCTTCACATAATTTATACATATTTTCTTCATTTAAAGCTTCTAGAACCTCGTATGCTTCCTCAAGAAGATAAGGCCTCAGAGTTAGGTGATCCTGTTCCCGATCCCAGGGACACCCCCCCTCTCCACGCAGCCTTGCCAGCAAGTCAATTAGTGGATCTAAAGAAAAGCGACAACACTCATTTATATTCAAAACATCAATTGCTTCGTAATCTTCACTATACTCAGATCTTATCGGTTGATTCTTTTTACGTTCAGCATCATTCCCTGAAACGCTCTTTTGTAGCCGTCTGACCTTCTGCGACAGGCGTCCAGTTTCAGCAGGTAAATGTTGTTTTTCATAGACCTGGATAACTTTTACCTCTCCGTCATCAATAGTTTCAGTCTCTTTGCCTTCAGTGGGTGTCCGGTAGAGCATAGTTTGGTTGTGTGACAATTGACGAATGTCTGTGTTTTTCTTTTCTATAGACCCATTACCCGAATTCCAAGTTTTTGTCTCTGGTATGTATAGACTGGTCAAATGGTCTATCCATTCCAGCCGGTCAATCTCACAAAGGGGGATTATGTCAATCCTTTCTTCACCTGACAGGCCAGCAGCTCTCACTACCGTAACCAAGTGTTCCGGTGGA
Source organism: Desulfotomaculaceae bacterium (assembly GCA_028696455.1). GTDB lineage: Bacteria > Bacillota > Desulfotomaculia > Desulfotomaculales > Pelotomaculaceae > MVQL01. Next base: position 3,549 of record JAQVGZ010000041.1, read on the forward strand.
TATAGTTCCAGCAATGATACTTTTATATCTGCCGCCACCAACCTGCTGTGGACCTGGGTAATCAAAGACGGCCTATCCATCAGCGGCATATTTTGATTAAGCCTAAGCCCGTCAATAATCTGAAGCCCCAGGCTTGGATCCAACCGTAGTGATGAAAAAACAGCATCTAAAGAGCTTACTGCCGGAAGCAGCTCAATTCGGATGCCTTTGTGCTTTGCTGCCGCAATAATTAGGCGCACCGATTCTTCAGCTACCAGTGGATGACCAGGGACAGCATACAAGACCGGACCTGACATCACCGCTGTGATCACCACCTCGGCAATCTGTAAGTAGACATCTTCAAAACAGGTGGACTTTTCGTACAGGTAGTCGAAGGTAGAAAACTGTATATTTTTTTTTAGTAGCCAGCTTACTACGGGATGATTTCCAGTCCGCAAGTATGTACGAGTTGAGGATCGCAACGCCTCCCACACACTTAAAGTGATGTCACCTGGCGCTCCAGGTCCCAGCCCGGCAATACTAATAGTGGCTTGGTAAGACATATTTAATTAATCTCCTTTCGCTAACATATTAATATTTAGTATCTTTTACTAAAAAAAAGCGGCCTCTGAGAGGCCTACAGTAATTACTGCTCCATTTGTTTAGCCAGAAAACCGGCTGCGGTTTCAGCCAGTTTCAGTTCCATTTCTCCCATTTTCAAATCAGGCTCTTTTGTGGCCAAAATAACTGCTCCAATAGGATCTCCCTCAGCAATGATCGGTGCGATAACTTCAGAAGAATACTCGCACTCAATATCTTCAGCAGTCAAGCATTCCTTGCAGAAGGGGTCCTTGCCCGGGTCATTGATGATTACGGCCTTGCGTTCCTCTATTACTTTTTCAATAGCATTACCTATGGGCTTATTCAAATACTCTTTTTTAGGTGCACCGGAAACAGCAATAATATTATCCCGGTCGGCAATGCAAGCGATATGCCCCAAAGCTTCATATAAAGAATCAGCATATTCTTTAGCAAAATCCCCTAATTCACCTATAGGTGAATACTTCTTTAAAATTACCTCACCTTCCCTGTCAACAAAAATTTCGAGAGGATCGCCTTCACGAATTCTAAGCGTTCTCCTAATTTCTTTAGGAATAACGACTCTACCCAAATCGTCAATACGGCGAACAATGCCCGTAGCTTTCATTAATCTTCCCTCCCCTGTCTGCAAAATAAGACCTAAATAACTTTCTGTGTTAGTATATATCGGAGGAAAACCATTTATTCATTTTTTTCCAATCGTTACTACTTAATTTTAACTACTGTTAATTTCAACTTGTTTCTTTTTGCTCAGCAAGCTTGTTCACAATCGTGGACTTATTTTGGACTTCCTTCATATACTCGTTAAACTTGCTTTCCTTTGCCTCCTCGCTCAGCTGCTTTATTAGTTGTTGTTTTACCTCTTCAAAGGAATACTGTTTAGCAGGTATTATCTTTTCCATCTTTATTACATGGAAGCCGTATTCGGTTTGGACCGGAGTCTGGGTATGCTCTCCGGGTTTGAGGGCAGCTGCCGCTTCGGAAAACTCCTTAACTGCGTCGCCTTCGCTAAAGACATACAAGCCACCGTCATTCTTTGTTTGGTCATCTTCGGATCTTTCCCGGGCTAGCTCAGCAAAATCCTTACCTTGCCTTAGCTGAGCAATTACATCTTCCGCCATTTGCCTGGCTTCACTATTAGTATGTTTAACTGGATAGTTTTTATCACCCTCATCCACGAAGAATAAAATATGACGTACCTGCAGCTGTTCTGGTTGTTCGAACTGTTCCAGATTTTCATCATAGTAATTCTTTGCATCAACTTCAGACGCAGGAGGAACATCTTTAGTAATCTGTTCCTGCAGGTTTAGAATATATGCAGTATCTTCTTCGCTAAGCATTAATTGAGTCAAAAAGTCATTATACTCTTGTTCGGAAGAGAATTGTTCTTTAAGAGGCATTATTAATTCCTGAACTTTTTCAGTAGTTAATTGACCAATCTTCCTGGCTTCCTGAAGGAGCAATCTATTGTTAATAATCTCCTCTAGTGCTCCCTTTTGGAGGTAATCCATTAATATCTGGCCATTGTCCCCGCTAAAATCAAAACCCTGTTGTTCCATACTGGATTTGGTCATATTAACTCGCTGGGATAATTCTTCACTGGTGATTTTTTCTCCGTTTACTGTTGCAACTACATTATCACCGCAACCGGTAACTGTAAGTGCAATAATAGCAGTTACTAAGATCAACAATATACTAGTCTTGCTATACAATACCATCTCCTCCTTCAAAGGTCATTATATATTAACTGATGTATTTGTGACAAGTTGAGGTAGCTTTTCGGATAAGCCCGGAGTCTCATCCCGCAAAGAGTTACCTAAGACTTTAATCAGCTTTTCCAATTGAGACAGCAAAAATCTTCCATCACTACGGTTAACCCCGGACAGCTTTAACTTTACCTCAAATCCATCCCCGGTGTTATTAAATTTTATATAATCTTTATAGCGCCGGCTGGCCTCCACAAGAGCTTCTCCGGTGAGGGTGTGCTCAAGACCAAACAGCAAGCGCAAATGCCCTGATAACAGGCTTATCTTTTTTATTCTTAAACTTCCTGCCATCAACTTGACTTTTGCTATCGCTAACAGGCTTTGGACTGCTTTTGGCAGATCCCCAAAACGGTCCACCAATTCTTCCTCTAGATCGGGCAAAGCAGAAGAAGTGGTCAGGCTGGCAATGCGTTTGTAAAGCTCAACTTTCTGGTTGGTGTCAGGTATATATTCATCTGGGATATATGCTTCTATCGGTAGTTCAATGGTAGTATCAGTAAACTGTGACACCTCTTCGCCCCTAGCCTCGCGGACTGCCTCCTCCAGGAGGCGACAGTACAGGTCAAACCCTACCGCAGCAATATGCCCATGCTGCTCCGCACCAAGAATATTACCAGCTCCTCGTATTTCCAAATCACGCATGGCTATTTTAAAGCCAGATCCCAATTCAGTGAACTCCCTGATGGCCGCTAAACGCTTCTCAGCAGCTTCACCTAAAACCCTGTCTTTACGGAAAGTAAAGTATGCATAGGCCAATCTATTTGAGCGACCTACCCGTCCCTTAAGCTGGTAAAGCTGAGACAACCCCATCATATTAGCTTCCTTGACCAGAAGTGTGTTAACGTTCGATATATCCAGTCCGTTTTCAATAATTGTTGTACAAACTAGTACATCAAACTTGCCATCCAGGAAATCCAACATAACTTGTTCTAAATCATCTTCTTTCATCTGTCCGTGAGCTATAGCGATGTTAGCCTCGGGTATCAGCTCTTGCAGCCACATTGCTGTCCGCCCCATGTCCAATATGCGGTTATAAACAAAAAACACCTGCCCACCCCTGCTCAATTCCCTACGGATAGCTTCTCTAAATAATATCGGATCTTCCTCCATCACATAAGTCTGAATTGGGTAACGGTCTTTTGGTGGTGTTTCCAGGATACTAGTATCCCTTAATCCAACCAGGGACATATGCAAGGTACGCGGAATGGGAGTAGCAGATAAGGTAAGTACATCCACGTTTTTACTAATAAATTTCAACCTTTCCTTATGGGCTACCCCGAAACGTTGTTCTTCGTCAATTACCAGCAGGCCCAGGTCCTTAAAACGTACATCTTCCTGAACCAGCCGATGAGTTCCGATTATGATATCAATATTGCCACTCTCCAATCCCCGCTTTACCTCACGCTGTTCGCGGTCAGACCGGAAACGGCTGAGAACATCAACGTTTACCGGGTAACTGGTTAACCTTTCCTTAAAAGTGTTATAATGCTGCTGAGCTAAAATAGTGGTGGGAACCAGCACGGCCACCTGCTTACCTTCCATGACTGCCTTAAAAACCGCCCGTAGCGCAACTTCTGTTTTACCGTAGCCCACATCACCGCAAAGCAGTCGATCCATCGGTCGATTGCGCTCCATGTCTGCCTTGATTTCTTCAACAGCGCGGAGTTGGTCGGGCGTTTCCTCATACGGAAATGAATCTTCGAATTCTTTTTGCCATACTGTATCCGGCCCGAAAGCGTGGCCTTGTACGGTTTCCCTGGCCGCGTAAAGCTCCAGAAGTTCCTGGGCCATCTCTCTAACTGCTTCTTTGACCCTGCTCTTCGCTCGTGCCCATTCTCCGCCTCCCAAACGCGACAGTCGCGGCGTCTCACCTTCGCTACCCAGGTACTTTTGGATCAATCCCACCTGATCTACTGGTACATATAACTTATCTTCTCCGGCATACTTCACCAACAGATACTCTTTTTGGATCCCACCTATGGTCAGCGGCACCACGCCCAGGTAACGGCCAATACCGTAATTAACATGGACAACGTAGTCACCCACTTTCATATCGACAAAAGGGGTCAGACGCTCATATTGCTTCCGTTCCCTGCGTGGCTTTTTACGCTGGCCGTAAATATCAATCTCAGTTAGCACCACCAAACGGCAAAAAGGTAGCTCGAAGCCACCTTCCAAGTTTCCTGCAGTAATTACTACATTACCAGCCCGCACATGTCCTTCAAGTGAACCGATGCAAAATGCGTCGATTTTATACTCCATTAAATCAGAAAGAAGCTGCTGTTGTCGCTGGTGTTCTGATACCAGTAGAACAACAGCGTAACCTATCTTACGCCACTGCCTAATTTCCGTTGCTAACATTTCTATATTACCTAAAAAACTTGGCAATGGTTTTACAGAAAAGTTAATTATATTATGAGCACCAAATTGCTTAAGATGATGATGCGGCAGAAGAGAGCTAAATATTACCAAGCGAGTTGAGAGGGCTTTTTCAAGGTGGTCCCAATCAGCATAATTAAAAAACTGCAGAGGAAGCAAGCGTCCCTTTGTTAGTAATTCATTATTGATTTCAGTACGTTCACGATGAACAGAATAAACCACATCTTTAACTCGCGTTGGGTCGTCGACAAAAATCACGGTATCATCCCGAAGATAATCCAGTAGAGTAATTGTCTCACCGTAAAAGTAAGGCAGGTATTGCTCGATCCCGTTGAAATAACTGCCCATCCCCGCCAGGGCTTCCAAGTGCTGCTCACCCACCCCGGTTTCTCCAGCGTGAACCAATTTGTGCTGCTGAGCTTTATATTCGCGCTCCAGCGCTTTATGGCCACGCTGCCACACCAATTCGCTAGTTATGACCAATTCCCTGGCCGGAAAGACCACCAGCTCTTCCACCTTATCCTCTGAGCGCTGAGTCATGACATTAAAGCGACGTATCGAATCCACTTCATCATCAAAAAATTCTATGCGATACGGCCGGTACGCGGTCATGGGGTAAATGTCCAGGATGCCACCGCGCATAGCAAACTGCCCCCGCCCCTCCACCAGGTTGACTCGTTCCAATCCTAATACAGTCAAATTATTTAGCAACTGCTCCAGCTCTACTTGTTTTCCTGTAACCAAACGCTGAACCTTCGCCAAGAACTCACCTGGGGGAGCTAAACGCCTTAACAGGGCTTCTACTGGGGCTATAACCAGCACATGCTCTCCCTTGGCTAAACTTTCCAGGACTTGCAGGCGTTGGGCCACTATTTCCTTGCTGTGCGCAAACACATGATGTGGTAGCAGATGCCAAGCTGGAAATTGCCTGACAGCAATACCTGGCAACAACCCGGAAAGTTCATCTGCAAGAAGACTTGTCTCCCGCTCCCCAGGGGTAATTACCAATAGAGGCCGCGGGGCAATTTCACCAGTTAGGCAGGCCAGCAGGTAACTGCACTGAGATCCGGAAAGTCCATATATCATTTGCTGTTTTAGTTCTTTATTAATCCCTTGTACCAGGTTTTTGAATTCAACAGACTGCTGTAAGGGCTTTAAAATACCATGCATATATATCCTCCTAAAAATCCCATCACAAAAAGAGCTTTAGCATATCCACAACTAAAGCTCAGAATACTCATAATCCTTGATATAACATATTTACATTTTGTTGCAAAAATTAACAAACGAACACTTTATGCTTACAATAACAACACAATTGATTATCGTTAGCAGGGCTATTCATGGTTATTATATCCTGCGGCACAGTAACCGTCAAGCTTGCTCCTTTTGATTCAATTCTTTCTGCGACTAGTTGCCATTACAACCATATAATTCCAGAGAGTGTGAACAAGATATCCGGCCATAATAGCTAGCAGTGCTGTATTATTTAGCGAATAAATGAGAGCAGTGATAAATCCGAAGGCTGAATGGCTTGCTAATGCCGCCAGTCCGGCGAAAAAACCGTTACGTTTATGGGAGTATATTTCCCATACTGCTTCTACAGCACCAAATAGCACATGGACTAAGAATATGGGTGCGTCTGTATATATGGCCGGAAGAGTCTTTACGGCCTCTTCCTGGAGCGGGGCCAGGAAAAAAAGGTACCTGTCCGGGAGGTTTATTAAAAAACGGTTAAGTTGCCAGGCCAACGCTGCTGCAAACAAGGCAACAGCTATTGACAACAGTACGAGCTCAGAGTCTCCGCTGTATTGAAGCGATATAATCACCTTCTATTATAGAGATTCATTGCCCGTTCAATCCCTTCCCGCACTATGCAATGGACGGCCTCCGGCGCTAGTTTTAATACTTCATTAAAAATCTGCACTTCTGAACCACTAATTTGTCCAAGGACATAATCGGCCGTTTCAAATTCTGGCACCGTGGGCCGGCCAATTCCAACCCTCATTCTGGGAAAGCTCTCTGTACCGATTATTTGAATGATAGACTGCACTCCTTTATGTCCACCTGAGCTGCCGCCGGGTCTGATTCTTAGTTTACCGGGCGGTAAGTCCAGATCATCATAAACAACCAGCAAATCAGAGGCAGTTAATCTGTACCAGTTTATTAGTGCGCCCACCGCTTCGCCACTTAAATTAACATAGGTCTGAGGCTTTACCAAAATAACCTTTTCTCCGCCGATCTGTACCTGGCCAACCAAAGACTTAAGCAATTTTTTTTCTAATTTTACCTTTAAGGCCAAGGCCAGGCGGTCAATCACCATAAAACCAATGTTATGCCTGGTTAAAGCGTATTCCCTGCCTGGATTACCTAAGCCAACGATTATTTTCACTTCTACACCCCCAGCATCCAGTCTTCACCTATTGTAACCCGGTAGTTTAGCGGATGAAAGGGTTTTTTAGATCTTCATGGTTACCATCCCATTATTCCCTGTTTTTGTCATAATAATTCTATTTTACGAATATCAATTAAATAAGATAATTTTGGGGGAATGAAGGTGAAAAAAAAATGAAAAAGAGCAAGCAATTACTTTCCTTACCAGTAATTAGCCTTGAGGAAGGCCAACATATTGGCATAGTAAAAGGACTGGTTATAGATCCCACCAACAAGCTATTGGCTGCGTTAATCATTGAACAGAAAGGCTGGTTCAAAGAGCAGCGCTTTATCCCTTACAATAAAGTTCACAGCGTAGGCAGTGACGCTATAACCATCGAAAAAGGTTCTTGTGTTGAAAAGGGAGGAGCATTGTCTGAAATCGTAAAGCTGTTAAAAGAAAAAGTCAACATTATTGGCTCCAAAATTGTAGCTGAAAACGGAACAGTGCTGGGTTATGTAGACGAATACTATATTGACCTGACAACAGGCACTATTGCCGGGTTGGAGTTTTCCGGCAACCTAATCGACAGCGTATTTAAAGGCCGGGCTTTCCTGGATAACTCGTATATACGAACTTTTGGAAGAGTTGTAACCATCATTACTAATGAAGGCATTGAGAACATTTTTAAACTGGAGGGAGGTTTGCAGGAAACATTAAAAAACTTTAAAGAATCTACTGGACAGATCTGGGATAATACCTTTAAAAAAACGAAAGAATTGGGTAACAGTATTAATAGAAAAGTGAAGAGGGATAAAGAAACTAGCCCAAGGCTCAATGAAAGCGACATAGATGAATCTGTTATACCATTAGAAAACCCGGTCGAAAAACTGCCGGCTGATGTTTTCAGACAAAAGGAAACCCTGTCCGAAGAACGGTTGAGTGAAGAGAGCGTCTTAGAAAAGGATGTCACGGGGAATATTGCTGAACACCCTGCCGGAGACAGCGCCCCACATCCTAAGTAGTAATGGAATATTTTGCACAGTTTCACTTAGATAAAGAAATTCTTATCAATAGAGGCATAACTTGCGACAAAGCAAAGCTGTACTTCTTGATTTTTGATAGGGCTACCACTGTTACACCTCTCAATATACTTGTAAACCTCTAAAAGCTATTGTAAACTTGATAAATGAGAGAGGTGAATCATCGATGCTATTGCAGGCAGCACATATATCTAAATCTTTTGGCGCCCGCCAGGTGCTGACCAGCGTAAACTTTAACATACAGGAGGGGGAACGAATAGGGATAGTTGGGATTAATGGGGCGGGAAAGTCAACTCTCATCAAAATAATCACTGGGTCCCTGGCGCCTGACGAAGGGAAAATTATCAAAGCCAGGGATTTGTCCATTTCCTATCTGGCTCAAGACTACGGCATGGATTCGGAACAGACTATCTGGAATGAGATGCTGTCAGTGTTTTCACATCTAATAGGTATTGAAAAACAGCTCCGGCATATAGAAAAACGCTTGAGTGACCCTTCCCTTACTGCTGGCAGTAATACCTACCAGCAGTTGCTTATGGAATATGACAGCCTATCTAGCTTTTTCGAGAACAACGGAGGTTTTGAATATGAGGCTAATATTCGTGGTGTACTAAATGGTCTCAAATTCAGAAATACGGACTTTAATACCCCAGTGAACACTTTGAGCGGCGGACAAAAAACCCGCCTTGCCTTAGCTCGTTGTCTGCTTGGAACACCTGATTTGCTGGTTCTTGATGAGCCTACCAATTATCTGGATATGGATAACCTGACCTGGTTGGAACAATATTTACAGGCATACCCCGGGGCTATACTGATCGTGTCTCATGATCGCTATTTCCTGGATGCCCTCGTCAAAGTGATTTATGAACTTGACGGGGCAAGATTAACCCGCTTCAATGGGAATTACACCAACTTTGTCCGTCAGAAAGGTGAATTGGCCGAGCAACAGCTTAAGGCCTATAAAAAACAGCAGGAGTATATTTCGCGTACTGAGGAATTCATACGCCGCAATATTGCCGCTAAAGATACAACCAGGCGCGCCCAGAGCCGTTTAAAGGCGCTTGAAAAAACAAAACGGCTAACCAGGCCAATTAAGGAGCGCATTGTTACCGTTTTTTTTGACGTCACCCACCCCAGCGGCCAAGAGGTATGTCAGGCCAACTGCCTTACCATAGGTTATCCTGGTCTGGTCTTAGCTCAGGTAATTAACTTTAAGATCTACAGGGGTGAGCGGGTAGTAATAATCGGGCCTAACGGCATCGGCAAGTCCACACTGTTGAAAACTATTGCCGGGTTGCTTCCTCCAGTGGAAGGGGATATCCAGCTCGGCAACTTGGTTAAAATTGGTTACTACGCACAGGAACACCAAGGGCTAAACCATGAGAAAAACGTGCTGCAAGAGTTGTGGGACCGTTACCCCTTGATGAATGAGTTAGATATCCGTAAAACACTAGGCGGCTTTTTATTCAGCGGTGATGATGTTAATAAAAGCGTAGCTGATCTGAGCGGCGGAGAGAAATCACGCCTGGCCTTGGCGGCGCTGATGTTGCAAAAAGCAAACTTACTGCTTATGGATGAGCCTACCAACCATCTTGATCTACCTGGTAAGGAAGCCTTAGAAAACGCTTTGGCCAGCTATCCAGGCACCATCATTTTCATATCCCACGACCGTTATTTTATTAATAAAATTGCCACTTGTGTGCTCGAATTATCTTCCTACGGGGTGACCACCTACTATGGCAACTATGACTATTACTGGCAAAAAAAATCAATGCCGCAAGAATTAGAAAAGGCTAAGACATTTAAAAATAATCAGAGTCATGAAAAAATACAATATCTACTAAGAAAAGCGGAAGAGCGTAAAAAACGTAAGTACCAGCGCCAGATTACAGAGCTAGAACAATCAATTGCCAATCTTGAAGAAACTATATCAAAACTTGAAAGTGAACTATACCAACCGGAAGTATACCAGAATTATCAGGTTTATAGGAAACGGCAGAGTCAATTGGAGCAAACTCGGTCAGCCTTACAGGAGCATATGGAAAAGTGGCTGGCGCTTGTTGAAGGTGAGGCATAAGTAAATAAGTTCCTTTAGCTCTGGCGGCATGGAGTGGTAATTAGATGACATTTACGTGTTTACAAAACAAAAGCCTGCCGTCTAACAATGCAACAGTTTAGTTGCCTTGCTAAAGACAGCAGGCCGTATCAATGACAGCGTCTTTCAAGCTTTCTTAACGACAATCCCGTCTTCTGCACTTGTATCCAGTAATACACGGTCACCCCGCTGGAAGGTTCCCTTTAGTATTTCTTCTGAAAGCCGATCTTCCACCAGGTGCGAGATAGCCCGGCGTAGCGGCCTAGCCCCGAAGTCCTCATCAAAGCCCTTTTTAGCCAGCATATCTTTGACCGACTCAGTCACCTCGATCTCAACTTCGTTTTCTTTCATCCTGTCAGCTACTTCTTTAATCATCAAGTTGACAATTTCTCTGATGTGACCGGCATCAAGAGTATGGAAAACGATAATCTCATCAATTCGGTTAAGAAACTCAGGCCGGAAAGTACGCCTCAGCTCTTCTGTTACCTTGCTCTTCATATTTTCGTAATTGGCTTCGCGCCGGTCGCCAGTACGGAATCCGAGAACAGATTCACGTTTAATCATCTGAACACCCACGTTTGAAGTCATGATAATTACCGTATTGCGAAAATCCACCGTCCGCCCCTTGGCGTCTGTCAAGCGACCATCTTCGAGGACTTGCAGTAGTATATTAAAAACATCCGGATGGGCTTTTTCAATCTCATCCAGGAGGACTACCGAATAAGGCCGGCGCCGCACCGCTTCCGTCAGCTGGCCACCTTCATCGTAACCCACATATCCAGGAGGAGCCCCAACGAGACGGGACACAGCAAACTTTTCCATATATTCGGACATATCTATACGTACTGTAGCATCTTCATTACCGAACAGGGCCTCTGCCAGAGCCCTGGCCAGTTCAGTTTTACCAACCCCAGTAGGACCAAGGAAGATGAAGGAACCTATCGGACGCTTCGGATCTTTCAATCCTGCCCGGGCACGTCGCACCGCGCGGGATACAGCCTGAATAGCCTCGTCCTGACCAATCACCCGCTGATGCAATATTGTTTCCATTTTTAACAATTTTTCCGACTCTTCTTCGGCAATTTTTTTAACAGGAATACCAGTCCAGCTAGCTACAATTTGAGCAATAGCTTCTTCATCAACTACCAGTTTTGCCCCGCCTTTACGCTGCTTCCAAGACTCTCTAAGACTATCTAATTCGGCTCGCAACCTTTTTTCCTGGTCCCTTATTTCAGCTGCTTTTTCAAACTCTTGCCCGTTTACCGCTGCTTCTTTTTCTTTCTGAAGCACATCAAGTTTCTTTTCCATCTCTTTTAAATCTGGTGGTGCGGTTAAAGCCCGCAGCCTTACCCGCGAGCCAGCCTCGTCTATCAGGTCAATCGCTTTATCTGGTAAGAACCGGTCGGTAATATACCGGCTAGATAACCTGGCCGCCGCTTCCAGGGCGGCATCTGTAATTCTGACACGGTGGTGCGCTTCGTATTTATCCCTGAGTCCGCGCAAAATTTGAATAGTTTCATCAACTGTGGGTTCTGGAACGGTTATTGGTTGAAAGCGCCGCTCCAGGGCAGCATCTTTTTCAATATATTTACGGTACTCATCAATCGTAGTGGCACCGATACACTGCAACTCACCTCTGGCCAGTGCAGGTTTTAGTATATTAGCTGCATCTATTGCCCCTTCAGCTGCACCTGCACCTACCATAGTATGCAGTTCATCGATAAACAGGATGATGTTACCTGCCTGGCGAATCTCCTCAATAACGTTTTTTAACCGCTCCTCGAATTCGCCACGATATTTGGTACCAGCAACCAGTGAACCCATTTCCAGACTCACCACTCGCTTTTTATCCAGGACCTCAGGAACATTCCCGGCGGAAATCCGCTGGGCTAGCCCCTCGGCTACAGCAGTCTTACCAACACCCGGTTCACCAATTAAAACCGGATTATTTTTCGTCCGCCGACTTAATATTTGGATCACTCTCTCGATCTCTTTTCCCCGACCGACTACGGGATCAAGTTTATCCTCCGTTGCTATTAAAGTTAGGTCACGCCCGTACTTGTCAAGCGTTTGGGTTTTACTAGCACCACCTTTGGCCTGTCCGGTAACCTGTCCGTCATAACTAGCCTGCCCACCAAGCAACTGGGCAACCATAGCGCGAACTTTCTGGTTATCAGCGCCATAGGCATTCAAGATATGAGCCGCTACCCCCTCACCTTCCCGTACCAGGGCCAGGAGCAAGTGTTCAGTTCCAATATAATTATGACCCATAAGCCTGGCTTCATCAACAGAGATTTCCATTACCCTCTTGGTTCGCGGGGTCAGCATCGGCTCATCTTTAACCGGCCGTTTGCTGCCTTCCACAATTTGCGCTACTGCCGCCCGCACTTTATCAGCATCCAGGCCTATAGCAGCCAGCACTCTGGCAGCCACTCCCTGTCCTTCCCTGATTAGGCCAAGGAGAAGGTGTTCCGTTCCAACATACGGATACCCTGAATTTTTAGCTTCTTCCTGAGCATAATATAATGCCTTTTGAGCCCGCTCGGTAAATCTAGCGAACATAAACAACACCTACCTCCAATAACTAAATCAGTAATTAATTCATTGTAATTTACTAAATTCTTTTCTAATTAGTTCCGCCCTGAAGACATCGCGATTATGAGCTGACATATCGTTGCCGGAAAGTTTAATTAAAAAGGCAGGTCGGATTCTTACTGTTAACTCATTAAGTAGTCTGGCATGTATACCAGTTATTATACCCATTTCTATACCAAGTCTTAGTTCCGAAAATAAGCGCATGGCTTCCTCATAAGAAAGAATATGAGCATATTTAAGTGTACCATAGGCACGATAAACCAAGTCCTCGATAAATTCCCTCCGATCCTTATACAGGTTATTGCGGGCAGCCTGTTCCTGGGTAATGATCTGACTCACAACAGCCACAATATTATTAATAATCTCCTCTTCCGATTGCCCCAGAGTAACTTGATTGGATATCTGGAAGAAGTCCCCAAGCGCTTCCGTACCCTCACCAAAAAGCCCCCGCACAGTAAGACCCACTTTGCCGATTGCGTTAAGCACACCGCCCAGTTGCTTTATCAATTTCAGGGCTGGCAAATGTAGCATAACCGAAGCACGCATACCGGTGCCCACATTTGTTGGGCAAGCTGTTAAATAACCTAATTTCTCAGAAAAGGCATAGTCCAGTGTTCTCTCTAAACTGTCATCAACATGGTTAACCAAATCCCATGCCTCCTGTAACTGCAGGCCAGGCATCAGGCACTGAATACGCAAATGATCTTCCTCATTAACCATAATGCTGATCACTTCATCATCTCTTAAAACAACTGCTTTGCGCTCGAAGCTATTAAGCAATTCGGGGCTGATTAAGTGCTTATCTACTAGGATCTGCCTTTCCACCGGCGACATTTCACTTAATAAACTAAGTTCAATGTTACCGACCTTACTAGAAACATCTCTATCTTCCACTGCAAGTCTTACCGCATGAATAACATCTTCTGCCTTAGTTTGGTCTAACAGATGAGGGAAAGGAATGCCTGCAAGGTTTCTGGCCACCCGGATCCGACTGCTAATCGCGATATCCGCCGCCGGCCCGTCTGCATCCATCCACCGGCTATGGGAGTCATTTATTGTTTTCTTGAGTGGCACTGAGCTCACCCCCATCTTCTATGCTTTTCTCTATTTGACGAATCTGGTCGCGAAGCTGGGCAGCCTGTTCAAAATCTTCTCGGCTAACCGCTTCTTTAAGCATACTCTTTAAATTATTTACTTCCTTGATTAAGCGGGCGCGCCCTCCGGTGCGTTCCGGCACTTTTCCAGTATGTCTGGTCCTACCGTGAATTCGGCGCAGAAGCGGCAACAATCGATCTTCAAAAAAGGGGTAGCAATCACCACAACCCAACAGCCCATGTTTGACAATTTGCCCCTCAAATACCCTGCATTTTACGCATCTCTTGCCCGTTAACTCGTCATGGTCATGTTTATTTCCACCTAGTTCGTGATTTAAAAGTCCGGCAAGGAAATTGTGTAAATGCAGCTGTGGGGCAAACCCAAATCCCTGAGCCTGGATCTCTCTGGCACATACCTCACATAGATGAGTTTCACTTTTTTTGCCATTACTAATCTCTGTCATATGCATCGTCGCCGGACGCTGACCGCAACGTTTGCACATCATAATTACTTTCCCCCTTTAAAAATTAACCACTCGTTATAAGAATATTATAAGTAAAGCGTTTTTTATTCTTTTAAAACTGCTGTCACCATTGCTTTTAAAAGTAGCGCTCTCAACTGATTATGCACAGGTATTTCCAAGTACTGTAACTTACTTTCTATCACAGAGCACATCAATCGCTTTTCCCTCTGAGTGATTAATTCTTCTTCTTGCAGCCGGTTGATCAAGCCTATTGCATCTGCCCTCGATATTGACTCACCGATCATGTTACAAATACCAAGGACCAGGTTCACCCTGTGGTCCAGTGGTAACTTCACGATTCTAATAAATCCTCCCCCACCCCTTCTACTTTCCACGATATATCCATGTCCGGTTGAAAACCTGGTGGTTAAGACATAATTAATCTGTGAGGGAACACAGTTAAAATAACTTGCCACTTTGCTACGCTGGATTTCAATATAGTCCTCGAGACTCTCCTCCAGAAGCTTTTTCAGGTATTGTTCAATCAAGTCTGATATATTGGACATTTCTTATCACCAACTCCTGCAGCTTCCATTACCTTGACTTTGATTGACTTTAACTTATTATAACTTGTATGTTTTCTTTTTTCAATAGCTTTTTTACTATTTTGACCTTTTACAGTTCAGATAAGACATAAACTTCTATAACGGAAATTTCTTTTCTATGCTGTTATGTTTAAATGTTTTGTCCCTGTTGGCATACTCAGCTACAATATGCCCATTCCCAATTAGTTTATATTTATATATAACCAGTCCATCCAGGCCAACCGGTCCTCTAGCATGGATTTTACTAGTACTGATCCCCACTTCTGCTCCAAAACCATAACGAAAGCCGTCACTAAAGCGGGTAGAACAATTCCAGAACACATTGCCTGAATCAACAAGGTCCATAAACCGGCGAGCCCTATCGCTACTACCGGTAATGATCGTGTCAGTGTGACCGGACCCATATTTATTGATGTGTTTAATCGCCTCATCAAGGGTGCCAACAACTTTAACAGACAACTGGTAATCCAGATACTCTGTTTTCCAGTCTTCTTCAGTGGCTGGATCTACGGGAATTATTTCCCGGGTCTTGGCGCAACCAGTCATTGCTACATGCTTTTTATCTAGTATTATTTTTAGCTCAGGTAAAAGCTTTGCTGCAACACTATCATGCACTAGCAGAGTCTCTGTTGCATTGCATACAGCTACATACTGGGTTTTTGCATCTACAACAATTTTTACTGCCATTTTTAGGTCAGCAGCTTTGTCAACATAACAATGACATATACCATCCGCGTGTCCCATAACTGGAATTTTAGAATTGTCCATGATATATTTGACAAAGTCGTTTGAGCCCCGGGGTATAATCAGATCAATATATTCATCCATCTTTAACATAGTATCGACTTCCGACCTGGTTTCCATAAGTTTAATCCAGTTGGCGGGTATCCCTGATTCTGATGTTGCTTTATTAATTATATCTACTAATATATGATTGGTTTCTTTTGCCTCAGAACCGCCCTTCAACAGGGCACCGTTGCCACTTTTTAGACACAAGGTGGAAATTTGGACCAACGCATCAGGCCTGGATTCAAAAATAACCCCAATTGCCCCAATAGGACAAGTAATCTTATATAATTCCAAACCCTGGTCCAACTCGGTCGCAAGTAACGTCTTGCCTACCGGATCTTCCAAGTTGATTAGACTGTTAATTCCGTCTACTACATCCGGAATCTTTACTTCATCAAACTTCAGTCTTTTTAAAAGAGGCTCCGAGAGGTTTTCCTTTTCACTCCTGATTAAATCCTTCTGGTTTGCTTTAATGATCTCACTCTGACGGTCAAGTAACGATCTGGCAATTTGTGACAGTGCATTGTTTTTCAAATCAGTTCCAGTTGCAGCCAATTGAATAGAAGCTTCTTTAACCTGCCGGGCAACGTCTTTTATTTCCATACCGACATCTCCTTATATTAATTAATTAGGCGTTAATAACTTTTTGATCCTAGCTTTATTATACATTTTTACCCCAATAGAGGGCCAGCAAAAACACTCTCTATACTTGTTTTCCGGGCATAGCCAGGTCAATGTGTTCACATAATATTGCTCTTTCCTACAAACCAAATCATCTGAGCATTGAAAAAGTCAAGAAAAGCGCACACCCTAAACATCGGTAGAATGTAGCAAATAGGCAACCGACCAGGCAGCCCTTTACATGGAGGGAGGCCTGTGTTAGCCTATTTGGGCGGGAGGCCAACGCATA
>JAQVGZ010000042.1 GCA_028696455.1 Desulfotomaculaceae bacterium
GGGCCGGCGGCCGGGTGCTTAACCGGACCATAGGGGCTGGCCTGGATTACCGGGACACCCGGGAAAGCACGCAGGGACATTGCCTTGTGGATGGTCAAACGGGCCAATTGCAGAACAGCCAATTAAACAGTGTGTATGCGGTGACTGCCGGCGCGGTGCCTGATCAGGCCCGGGCCGCCAACCAGCCTGACGGTAAAGAAAACAGTCCGGTAAAGGTGAGGAGGCGACTCTTTTGAGCAAACCGGCAGTTGTGGTTTATAGGTGGAACCAATTGACCGGCAAGTTTGATATCCCGGTGACAATTGAGCAAATCACCGCTGACCGGGGCCGGAGGAATTGTGCTCCCGCGCGGCGCATGCCCGGCCCGTCAGGTAGTACCACTGCGGCCGGGTTTGACAGCAGCGGCCTGCCCGGTTCCGCCGCCGGTGCGAAATCCGCCGGCGCGGAAACTTCCCTTATGGAAAACCCGGCGCCGGTAAGCGAACCGGCACAAAAAGATCTCATTATATTAAGGAGGCTATTTTAGATGAAAGCTAACCGCATTTACCTGCAAAATTTCCGCAACCACCGCCTGAGCGACCTTGGCCTGGGCCGGGTAAACATTTTCCTGGGCCGGAACAACGCCGGGAAGAGCTCCGTGCTGGCCGGCCTGGAGTGGGCCCTCACCGGTTGCTGCTCCTGGACCGACCGGGCCGGCCGGGGCTCCGGCGACTTAATCAAAACCGGCGCGGACAGCGCGATGGTGCTGGTGGACCTGGACGGCGCCGGCCAGGCTGTGCGCACCGTAAACCCCAACGGCCTGGCCTTTGGCGGGGAGACGACTGCCCTGGCCGCCCAGGCGAAGCTCTATGAACGCCTGGGCACCTGTGAGGAAGACCTGCGGGCCGCGCTGAACGTGGGCGCCTTCCTGTCCATGAGCCCGGCCGCGCAGAAGACCTACTTGTTCAGTGTCCTCGGTCTGCGCTGGGATATGGATACCGTTCTGGAGGCTTTGGACCGCTGGCTGGAGCAGGGCGGGGAGGCCGGCTCGCGCGCCGGGAGCAGCAGGGGCGGCCTGGCGGAGCGGCTGCGGGAGCTGGTGCGGCCCCTCTATCCGCCGCAGGTTGAGGCCGGGCCGGAGGTGCTGGATGTCATTGAGAAAAGGCTGCGCGAGCTGCGCCGGGACACCAGGCGTGATTTGCAGCAGACCCAGTCCCGCCTGGCGGGCGGCGGTACACCCGATCCCGCGCCCGGCAATAACTTGTCTGATGTGCAGGCCAGGCTGGCGGAGCTCAGGGGACAGCGCGCATACCGGCAGACCCTTTCCGCAATCCGGGATGCCCTGGCCAGGGAAGATGGCCGTTGCCCTCTGGGGCCGCAAATGGCCTGCGCCATGGCCTCCGCTGACAGGACCAGGCTATTGGCTGAACTGGATGCCGGGCTGCAGGGCAATGCCGGCCTGAACGCCCAAATTGCTGAAGCTGAAGCACTGGCCGATCGGATCAAGGCCCACCGGCAGGCCCTGGCGCAGGCTGAGGCCCTTGACCGCGAGAGCCGGGAGCTGGCCGCCGCCCTGGCTGAATACGAGCTGCTGGTCAAGGCCTTCGGCCCGGACGGCATCCGCCGCAGCGCGCTGGCCCGCAGCCTGGGCCCGTTTACCGCGCGCGTCAATGAAAACCTGGCTGTCCTTACGGATGGGGCCTACGCAGTCGAGTTTGCGCCGGACTTGAGCCCCATCGTCAGGCACGCCGGAGCCACGGTACCGGCGCGGCTGTTGTCTACCAGCGAGCAATTGCGGATCGGGATCGCCATCCAGGAGGCCATCGCCGCCCACCTGGACCTGCGGTTTTTGGCCATTGACGGCGCGGACCTTTTAGATCAGGACAACCGCGACCGGCTGACCGGCTTTGTGCTGGAGCGCGCCGCGGCAAGTGAATTCGATCAGGTCCTGGTGTTTTCCACCGCGGGCGATACGCCACCCAACCCCGGCCTGCCCGGCCTGAAGATGTTCTGGGTGGAGGCCGGCGCTGTGCGAGAAATCTAGGGACAACTGAATAGCCCCGCCCCGTACCGGTACCGGTCAGGGGTGGGGCCATATGGCAATTATTTTAACAGGATATATAGGTTATTTAATAACAGCCGGGCCACCAAACAGAATACTGGCTATAAGCAGGAGTCTAAAAGCCTGCCAAAAAGTTATCCGCTTTATGTTAAACAACTCGGGCATCGTTGTATTCCAGAGATATTGCAGCAAAAGAGGTATCAAAAACAGTAAACCAATACCTGTTAATATATATCCGAATTCATATCCAGTCAAAAAAACAGCTCCTTTACTTTTATTGTCGTACTTCTTCATAGCTGACTGAAATCCTGCTTTCAGGATAAATAAATGCATGTTTTTAAAGTTATCATAATCATCTATAAAATGACGGCTTATGTAGTTATATTAACGGTTTAACGGGAGGGTTAAAGGGAGTGACGGGCTGGGTGAAGCTATGGCGAAAACTAAAGTACAACGGTCACCTGAAAATGCCGGGAAATGCCTTAAAGCTGTGGATTTACTGCCTATTGGAGGCTGCTCCCTATCCCGACCGGGCGCGCGGGCTGAAGGCCGGAGAGCTGTGGCTCAATTATGAGCAGGTGCGGCAGGTTATCGGCACAAACAGCCGGCAGATGAGTAAGAGCACCGTTTCCGGCGCGTTGAAATATTTGGAGAAGAACGGCTACCTGACGCTGCAGGTAAAGCAGTTCTATGGCGTCAAGGCCTGCGTAGCCAACTGGCAGAAATACCAGTCAGGTACGGAAACTGTACCCGAGCATGGTCCATCGAGTACAGAAATTGTACCCGAGGATGAGCTGTCTAGTACGGAAACTGTACCCGATCTTAACCTAGCGAGTACGGAAACTGTACCCGGTAGTAGCTCAGCGGGTACGGAAACTGTACCCGAGCATGGTCCATCGGGTACAGAAATAGTACCCGGGGATGAGCCGGCGGGTACGAAAACTGTACCTGATCGTGCCCTAGCGAGTACAATAACTGTACCCGTACCTGTACTCGTGAGGGCGCCCCAGCCTTACAGCAGTGCGGCTTCCGAAGCGCCTAAGAATATTAAGAATAAAGAATTAAATAATAAAGATCCAGCTGCTGTAGCTTTATTACATGAGTTTGAAAAAGAATTCGGCAGACCTCTTTCACCTTTAGAGGTTAACCAGTTAGCCGACTGGCAGAAGGATTTCTCACTGGACCTGATTAAAGAGTCTTTGGCCCGGGCTGCCTTAAAGAATAAAAGATCCCTGGCTTATATCGGCGGCATATTAACCAACTGGCGCCAGGCCGGCATCAGCACCGTCGAGGCGGCCCGGCAGGAGAAACTCCGGCACAGCCGTCAGACCGGCGGAAAAGTCTTGCCGGGCGGCAGACAAGATCCGGCCGGCAAGAGGAAGGAGTTTATAAAATCCCTTTACCTCTAAAACTACTTTATTCTCAACCCAGATGCGACTAGGATAAAGGGGCCAGGAATCCGGTGAAATTAGGCGGGATGTTTCTGTTAAGCTGATGGTACAGCAATTAAATATTTCCCGCGGCGTTATTGTCCTTAACTGGTTAAAGGATCCGTCAAGTTTCGAACTTCGCAAAGAAATGGCTAAAATAGTAGATTTGTTTATGTACGGTGCCATTGAGAGGAAGGGATGCTAATTATAAACAGGTACAAGGGTTCATTGGCATTAATTGAAGAGCAGAATGATATATTTTATTGCTCCTGGTCAGATTTGTTTTCCATACTAAATGGGAGTTGGAATGGTGCTGGACTGCGAAACCTGGTGTCGGCACGAAAAGAAGGCCTCAAGGAAAAAGAGGCGCTCGATCCACCAGATGTCATTTTTGGAGAAAAACCTGTCTTTTCGGAGCCTGCAGCCCTAGGTACCGGTGATTGCCTGCAAGGGGTAGCGGCGGCTGCGGGGAAAGCTTCCGGCATCGCCCGGCTGATCAGACATCCCGGTGAAGGAAGCAGGCTGCAGCCTGGAGAGGTCATGGTAGCTCCGTCCACCGACCCGGCCTGGACCCCGCTATTTCTAAAAGCCTGCGCGGTGGTCATGGAAACCGGAGGGTACCTGTCCCACGGGGCCATTGTGGCCAGGGAATACGGGGTCCCCGCCGTGGTGAATGTGCAGGGTGTCATGAAAGTTGTCAGAGACGGCATTAAAACTATTGTAGACGGGGATGAAGGCAGAGTTTTTTTCAATCAGGCATAAAACGCCAAGGATATAAAAGGATGGCTGAATTAGAGCTGTTAAACTTTAGCCTAAATTGCTGTAATGAAGATGCGACTGAAGGAAAAAATAAGAGCTGTAGGTTTAATCCTACAACTCTTTTTTTATGGTATCGGAGACGGGAATTGAATCCGTACGGTGCCCACACACTCCTGATTATGGAAATGATTAACGGCCAAGAATAATTCATGGCCGTTTAAGTAGTAGAAATTGTGGTTTGGAAGCTTATCTTTTTTTCTGCTTTGACAGGCTTCAGCCTTACTTGAAACTAAAGGATTATATTTTAATTTCTGCACCAAGAAGTTTTACAAAGGCCTGAATAAAGGAAGGATGAGCAGGCCAGGCAGGAGCAGTGACAATGTGACCGTTCACATAAGCGTTACTGAAGGTTTCATTAACTTCCCCCCATGTACCGCCTGCACCCAAAATATCAGGCTTACATGCAGGGTAGGCAGTAAATACCCCCTGCTGAATTACCCCGGCAGCTAATAGAACTTGTGGCCCGTGACAGATGGCCCCGATGGGCTTCTTGTTAGCATCGAAGTTTTTTACAATTTCAATAACCCTGGAATCTAGCCGTATATACTCGGGTGCACGGCCACCGGGAATAATTAAACCAATATAGCTGTCTTCTTTAACTTTGTCAAAATCAATATTTAGAACAAAATTATGACCGGGT
Source organism: Desulfotomaculaceae bacterium (assembly GCA_028696455.1). Classification (GTDB taxonomy): domain Bacteria; phylum Bacillota; class Desulfotomaculia; order Desulfotomaculales; family Pelotomaculaceae; genus MVQL01. Next base: position 4,931 of record JAQVGZ010000042.1, read on the forward strand.
TTTTCTGAGTAGGTCTGATCCCCCTCAAAATCGTGTACGGCAGTTTTCACCTTATCACCGGCCTTTTTGCCGGGACAAGCAACGTCTACCTCATACCCCAGCATGAGTAAAGACTGGAAAGGTACCATTACCTCATAATCTTCTACAAAATCTCCCACTAGCATAAGAATTTTTTTGGCTTTCATAGTCCCACACCCTTTGAAATACTATCAATCAATTATCTAATCTATTTTACTTGAAAATAATGGTTAAATCAATAAGGAAAAAATTTGGGGTAGAACCTTCCCCATGTTTAGCCCGTTAGTTGCCTAACTAGGCCTCCATCAGCTCGGCGTTGTCCACCCGGCTGATGCTGCTGAGCGTGTAATCCTGCAGGCCGGACAGGGAAACAGCGACATCATAAATGTCCTGATCTGCAGCGGTGCTCTTGACATTGCTGAGGCTCTTGGTCCGGAAGACCGGGTTGCCGCTGCCGTCCGTGCCGGTATTCACCTTTAGCTTTAAAGCTGTGCCCACCGGGACTTTGGTTACTGCCACTAGCTTCTTCCCCCTTTCTGATCGCGGCAGGCCCCAACCGGTAAGCGGGAGCCTGCCTATAAAAATAAAAATAACCGGCAGAATTTACCGGTCAGTTATATTATATTATGCAAACATTTGTTTGTCAAACATAAGTTTGTTTAATGCGTATTTTATTGAACTACCCTAAGGGTGATCAGTGGCCTTGGGCATAATTCCGCAAGCTATAACCAAGGCCGAAGCCAAAGGACGTTAAGCTGCGCACGGAAGCGTTTATTTTTGGTAGGGCGTTGTCGGGGGACATACTTCCCCTTCTGTCTTTACAGCCTTAACATATTCCATGATGACGTGGGTATGTCCATCCGCGACGCTTGTATTAAAGCAGATGTAATGAGTATGGAATCCTTCCGGCAGCGGGACAGCTACCCCGGTAGTAGCACAATAAGCGTGAAAGTGACCGTCATCATAAGTTGTTGCCCCGGTTATTTCGTGGTAATGGGACGAGCCGTAAGGTATTGGTATGCTGGTAACCCCGGGGTGCATGTGACAGTGGCCGTCATTACAGGTGGTTAAGCCGGTGTGGTCATGGACGTGATAGTTCTGGTAATCATGATTCTGTGAGGTCATCAGGGCAGAACTCCTTTTTGATTATACTATGGTCTTGGGAGGTAATTGTTACCATGGACATCTGGTTGTGACCTGCACCTTTGTATAGGCCATGTTCCCAGCTCGCAATACCAGTTTAACAACTTTTTTTATAATATAGAGGAAAATACTACTATAACTAAGAATATCTATAAAAATTAAATGTTGGAGGCATTTACCCAACTAATGAAAAAGCACAGCATAAATTTGAGGAGGGCACCTCTCAGCACACCCGCTTCAAGAACATTATAAAAGCAATGTATATTCCAAAATCATTGATAATAGAGGAAATAAGCAAAAGAGGTTAAATTAATTTTACAAAGGAAAGTGTGCAACGATATTTATGTAGGTGATTAACATGAAACACGTTGGAATTACCGGTTCGTACAATAGGTTTTATCCTGCTTTGAATTTCGACAGAGCAGGGCTATTCGAATTAATAAAAGATAAATATGGCTGCGGCACAGTATTATATCCCGGATGCTCTATTCATATAACGCCTTCCTTCTATTTTCAGCATGTTGTTTATGTCGATATTAGTGAAACAGCGAAGGAGTTTTTCAAGGATAATCAAAATATATTGAGTATTGTAAACAGCAATAAAAAATATAAGCAGTCAGCTTATATTCAATTTATTCATTATGATTATACCAAGGAACTTCCGGTGAGAGAAAATAACTATGATTTGCTGCTCTCAATCTATGCCGGATGTATAACAAAATCCTGTAAGAAATATATAAAGCGCGGAGGAATTATTGTATCGAACAACCATCACAACGATGCTCAAGAAGCGATTGAGGATTCCTCTGTAACCTTGGAAGCTCTGATACGCAAAAAGGGTAGAAGATATCAGATTGAAGAAAAGACAGAAGAAATGTTGCTTAAAACATTAAAGGCTTATACTATGCCATTAAAAAATATGAGAAGATCAAACTGCGGGATGGAATATGTAGATAACGAATGTTATTTTGTGCTAAGAAAGACACATTAATATAGATTGCTTCAGAGAAAGCCTTTGCTAATCAGAATCAGCAATTATCTCCTTCGTTTGCAACTCTGTCTCTTGATTTGAAATCTAGTCTTAGGGGTAAGGTAAATGGTAAAAGTACCAAGCAAAATTGAAACTTGGCAGATGTTGGCTCCCGGTAAAATGAAGCGGGCTACCATTGATGTTCCCAGGCTTGAGGCAGGTGAGGTACTGATCGAAATAGCCGGCTGTGGTATATGTCGCAACGATCATGCCGTCTTCTATGGCGAAGTGCCGACGGGGTCAGTAACACCACGGACGTTGGGCCATGAAATAAGCGGCACTATTGTCGATGGCGATGCCGCACTTTTGGGTAAAGAGGTCATCATTCCACCTGTTATGCCATGCCACAACTGCGTCATTTGCAAAGCCGGGCGGGAAAACCGCTGCCTGGCGGCCAAAATACCAGGTTACAGCATGGGCATTTATGGCGGCAACTCCAGTCACATAGTCGTGCCTTTGGCAGACCTGTGCTACATTAAAGAAAAGAAGGGAATACCCCTTTCACACTTTGCCGTGGTCGCTGATGCCGTTGCCTCAACCTACCAGGCAGCGAAAAGGGCTGATGTGCAGCCGGGAGATATGGTGATTATCGTCGGCGCCACCGGAGGCGCCGGCGTATATGCTACCCAGATCTGCGCTGCCATGGGCGCAAAAGAGGTCATCGGCATCGCGCGCAATGAGGAAAAGCTAGAGCGGGCAATGAAGTTCGGCGCCACCCATGTCATCAGCAGCCGGAATAAGACCGCTAAAGAAATCCTCGCCGAGTTTTACTCTTATTGTATGAGCAAGAGTCTTCCGCCTTACTGTGGCTGGAAGATTTTTGAGTGGTCGGGTACGGCGGCTGGACAGGAAATCGCTTTAGAGTTGCTGCCTTTTATCGGCAAACTGGTGGTCGGTGGCTGTGGAACACATCAGAACGAGTGCTCTTTTTCCCGGTTGATGACTCTGGAGGCCGATATAATTGGCAGCTGGGCCTGCCGGCCTAAATACTACCCCGATGTTTTGAACATGGTACTCAGCGGCCTAATCCGGATCGAGCCTTTTATAAAGACCATGCCTATGAGTCAGATCAAAGAAGCTTATGAAGAAGCCCATCGGGGGGGCTTGACGCAAAGAATTGTGCTGACCCCTGATTTTGAAAAATAATGTACGATATTGAACCATAAATTGGTGCAGCAGTGGGCACGTGGACAACTTGACCACGTCGTTACATATATTGGCAAGTGAACAGAACAACAACAATTTGCATTTCAACTTTTTAAATGTTATAGGGAAGAAATGGTTAGCGCGGTTTATGTGTATGATTTGCTTGTTAGAAAATCAGCCTATTCATTAACATCCACGATCGCACCGGACTTAAATTCCACGGTAAATTTGTCCTCGCAGACGGTGACCTTTTCAATCAGCCGTCGGATAAGTTGCTTTTTCTACCTGTACTTTTTGCTTCTGTTCGCGCAAGCGGTAAATCCCGTCGGCGACATCCCCGTAGTCAGCCTTGGAGCTGGCCAGTTTCAAAAGCTCCGTTTGCAGTTCCTCCAGCCGGTTGTCAATGTCCATCAGGAATTTATCGAAAACCAGTATTTCCTGTAAAAAAAATTATAAAAAACACTTGTATTTTAAAAAAACACATGTTATATAATATATATTATATAACATGTGTTTTAAGGAGGGCGATGTCATGGGGCCTAAGGTTAAATTCACCAGGGAACAAATTATCGATACAGCTTTTGAAATAGCTCAGATAGAAGGAATCGACAGTATAACTATGAGAAAAATAGCAGAAAAAATGGGCAGTTCAGTTGCCCCTATCTACGTAAATTTTAAAAACGTTGATGAACTGAATAAAGCTTTAATAGAAAGGATTATAAGTATTAGTCGACAGCTTTTAATGGAAGAAAATACTGGTAACCCATTCCGCGATATGGGAAACGCAAGTCTTAGATTTGCCATTGAGTATAGCGTTATTTTCAGAGATTTGGTTATAAAAAATGGCAAATACATGCAGGGCTATGATGAAAAAATGATGCCGGTATTAATTGAAGAGATGCAAAAGGACCCTGAGCTGAAGGGATTCACTACTGATGAGTTAAAAACAATCTTATTAAAAATGAAGATATTTCAATTAGGAATTTCGATAATGGCTGCCAGCAGCTTACTGCCCAAAGAATACAATAAGCAAGATATGATGGATATTTTGTCCAGTACTGCTGATGATGTAATAATGTCAGCTAAACTAAGGAGGGGATTACGATGACTAAAAAAGCTATTCGTAATATTGGGATTTTTATTTTCTTTGTTATCATAAGTGGCTGGATAGGAGTTCTTGTGGATTCTGTTCTTATTGCCCAGCCTGAAGGTGATTCACTTGGTATGGGAATATGGCTGGTATTGCCCCTGCTGACCGCATTTATAATCATCTTGTTTTCCAAGGGAAGCCGGAAGGATCTTGGCATGAAGCCAAATTTCAAAGGCAATGTGAAATGGTACTTGGCCTCTGCCCTGATTTTCCCTGTTGTTACGGCAATCGTTTTGCTAATCGGCGCTGTAACCAATTGGATAAACCTGTCCGCATTTAATCTCCATTCATTTATCTTAGCTTTTTGCAGTACATTGTTAATTAATTTTATTATAGATATCTTTGAGGAGACAGCTTGGCGTGGTTATTTAACTTCCCAACTAATCAAATTAAATCTTAGTGACCTGAAGCTGTATCTAGTTGTTGCTTGTGTGTGGACCCTGTGGCATCTCCCGTATTATCTGGTGTTTTTACCAGAGGCGGATCTCAGGGCAGTCATGCCTGTCAGCCGTGCTGTATACGTCGTTGTTGCTTTTACAACATTTTTATCTTGGACGGTAATGTTTACAGAGCTTTTTAGGGTAACCAAATCAGTATGGCCCTGTGTTATTTTACATACAGTAGAGGATTCGCTGATAAATCTTTTAGTAATATCAGGTTATATCAGTATCGCAGCCGGTAAAGAAATCCTTATTTCACCAATCAATGGAGTAATTACCTCCATTCTATACGTAGCTGTTGGAATCGGAATAAGAGCTTATAGAAGACAGTCAAACAGTGATGAATTAAAGCATTGTATAAAGCTTTAGTAATTATTAAAATTGTGGTATAAAGCGTTGTTGCTAACACAGTGGCAGATTAAAAAACCGGCATCGACCCGGAAGCTCTCAAAATATCCAAATCCAACTTGCAGAGATATATGGTGGTTATGTTTAACTTATTAACCGTTATTGAGATAAGCACTGGCCTGCTTGTACTTAGCCGCCAGGGAAGAGATGGTTAGTGCGGGCCACCAGCCTGTAAATGGGGGAATATTAATGGTACAAAAACCAAAGGCAATACTTGTAGGGGCTAATTTTAACAATCAACAGTACTTTTCAGACTCAATGGAGGAATTGTTTCATTTGGCTGACGCATGTGACCTGGAGGTAGTTGGCCAAATCACCCAAAAACTAAATCGTGAGGACACCGCACACTATATCGGTAAGGGCAAGATTCAAGAAGTCCTGACCTTACTTGACCAGAAAGATGCGGAAGTAGTTATTTTTGATGATGAGTTATCCCCTTCCCAAATTCGTAATTTAGAGGCAGTTTTACAGTGCCGGATCATCGACCGGACGGTTTTGATTTTAGATATTTTTGCACAAAGGGCTAAAACTAGAGAAGCCAAGCTGCAGGTAGAAATAGCACAATTACAGTATATGTTGCCGCGGTTAGTTGGTCTCAGGGCCTCGTTAAGTCGTCAGGGAGGTGGAGCCGGGCTTAGAAACAGAGGCTTTGGGGAAACAAAACTTGAGCTGGACCGTAGAAAAATTGAAAATAAAATCAGCAGACTGCATAGGGAACTAGAAAAATTGGTAGCGCAACGTCAAAACCAGCGAAAAAGGCGTAAGAAATTTGAAATACCTGTAGTTGCTTTAGTCGGATACACCAATTCAGGCAAGTCAACGGTTATGAATGCCATGGTTGATTTGTATCATTCATCAACTGATAAACAGGTGTTGGAAAAGGATATGTTGTTCGCCACCTTGGAGACCGCTGTGCGCAGCATTAAATTCCCGGATAATAAATCCTTTTTGTTAACCGATACGGTTGGGTTTATCAATAAATTACCGCACCAACTGGTCAAAGCGTTTCGCTCAACATTAGAAGAAGTTGCCGAAGCTGATATGCTAATTCACGTTGTCGATTATGCAAATCCTAATTACAAACAACAGATTGCAGTAACCGAAAAGACTCTCAAAGAGCTGGGCGCAGACAATATTCCCATTGTTTATGCCTATAATAAAACAGATTTAGTAGACGGTGAAATCTTAAACCTTGAAAGAGATTGCGTATACATTTCGGCCAAGAAGAAAACCGGAATAGACCAGTTAGCGCAGGCAATTCGTAAAAAAGCTTTCACCCCGTATGTTTACTGTGAGCTGCTAATTCCCTATAACCAGGGAAATATTGTATCTTATCTGAAAGATCATGCCTATATCAATTCAACTGCCTATAACAGTGATGGGATATTGATCTCCCTGGAATGCAAGGAAGCTGATTATAAAAGATATAGAGAATATGCAAACCAGTCCCTGTTTAAGTATTAAACCGCTTGATGTGTGAAAGATGAATTTTATTGAGTAAACACGATTATGCCTAAATATACTGCAACCACCGCCTGGGGAAGCAATAATATTCCTGCTTTTCTACTCTCACCTGCACGAACAAAAAACATTGCAGCAATGTGGAGTGCTGGCAATAAGAAGCCGGCTATTTTAAAAATAATGGGCGGTAAACCTATTAGATACACGGCAAAGCCCAGGCTGAGTATGGCGCCGGCAATCAACCAATGAGGCCGACGTTTACTAATTCCCAGTGTGGAAATGAGTAATGAACCAAGAATTGCTGGCCAGCCGAAAAATAAAGATATCATGGGGCGCCCTCCGTTTCTCTCCGCAGTTTCCCAAAGTTACGCTATCGTTTTCCATTATATATCAATGTCTCACATTTCAACTACCCTCATTAAGCACTCCCACGTAACCGATTTCCCCTTTTATACTCATTACCACAGTATACATCATCTATTGTTAACCATTATTAAATTACCTGCGCTTGATATAGAACCTTAAGAAATTCTTAAGAATTAAGCCCATATGATCGTAAGATTTGGCTGCTATCATACCCTTAAGAAAAAAATAAAGGGTGTGATATAATTTGTGCGACTTGATAAATGGGAGTGATACGTCATAAATATTCTAGTCTGCGATGACGACCGGGAAATATTAGAAGCGATAACCATCTATTTAACCAATGAAGGTTATAACGTAATTAAGGCTGCCAACGGGCTGGAAGCATTGCGGGCAGTGAAAGAAAACGATCTCCAACTAATTATTATGGATATCATGATGCCGGAAATGGACGGCCTGAAGGCCACGATCAAAATCCGGGAGGACAAGAATATCCCGGTGATCATGCTGTCGGCCAAGTCTGAGGACACCGACAAGATTATGGGATTAAATATGGGTGCGGACGATTATATCACCAAGCCCTTTAACCCGCTGGAATTGATCGCCAGGGTCAAGTCCCAGCTCAGGCGCTACACCAGCCTGGGCAGCATGGCCACCCACAGCAATGTCTATAAAAGCGGCGGGCTGGTGGTGGATGACGAGTCCAAGCAGGTAACGGTGGACGGCGAGGAAGTAAAGCTTACCCCGGTGCAGTATAAAATATTGAAACTTTTGACGGCCAACGCCGGCCGGGTCTATTCGATAGATGAAATCTACGAAAAGGTCTGGAAAGAAACAGCTGTGAGCGCCGAAAACACGGTGGCCGTCCATATCAGGCGGATCAGGGAAAAGATTGAAATAAACCCGAAAGAGCCGAAATATTTGAAGGTGGTGTGGGGAATTGGATACAAGGTGGAGAAAATATAGCCATTCGCTGACGGCCAAGGTGGCCGCTTTTATCATCACTGTCCTGTGCTTTGCCGGTTGCTTGACCATATTCATCAATGTGGTGAGGTTCCATGATCATAATCTTGGCATCGCTAATGAGGACAGCTATTACCTGGGCAGTGATTATATGGCTGTCAGCAGTGAGGTGTTCCAGAGCCTAAAGGCGATCACATTAGAATACAAGAGCGAGGAAAATATCCTCGGCGGCGGGTCAATCACGCCGCAAGACGTTGAAAACATTGAAAATAGATTATACAGGGATTTCAGGCATAATTCCCGGTCCTATAACCCCAATTTGACTAATGCGGAGAATTATCAGGTTTTCCGGGAAGCTTATGCTGATCAAATTGTCAAGGAGAAGGATAAATTAATTCAAGATGACCTGCGTGATTACCGGGCAGCTCTGCACCGGTTGAACGGATACCAGGGTCTCGTTTATTATGCCAAAAGCGGCGACAGCGAATTTACCAACAGCCCCAGCCCGGCCAAAGATTATTTTAAAGCCTTTCCGGCCTTTATGGTCTTTGACGGGTTCGAACAAAAAATATTTCCGGAAGAAGTCAAAAAAAGTAAAAGTTTCCGCTACTATGGGCTTACCAATGATATCTATCAATTAGCTCAGCAGGATGTGATCTATTTTGCCTTTACGGAGGAGTTTTTAAATCCCAGAATAGCGGAATGGCAGGCGGATAAGCAGCTGGCAATCAGGAGTCTATATCAAATGGCCGGTCTGACGCTGGCCGCGCTCATAGCCTTAATCTATCTGTTATTTGTTGCCGGCAGAAAGCCGGAGGACCAGGGGGTTCATTTACACTCCTTCGATAAGCTTCCAAGTGACATCATTCTTATACTGTGTTTTGCTGTGTGTGGTATATGGTTGGTAATTATGCTTACGATGGGGATTTATGAACCGGTATCGATATTTCCGGTAACACTGCTGCTGGCCGCCCCTGGTCTGGTCCTGGTTTTGTCCCTGGCAAAACATATTAAGAACCGGACCCTGCTCAGCAGCAGCCTCACCTATATCATCTTCCGTAAAATCTTTGATTTTGTCAGAGCTGTTTATAATAGCGGCAACACGGCGGTAAAGGTGGTTTTGCTGGTAATCGGCTACCCCATTCTAATTGCTTGCACCTTCTTCATGTTTCCCGTCACCATTGGTGCGGCAGCATGGCTGGCCTTTAAGAAGGTACAGGAATTTAATGCCATCAAGGAAGGGGTAAACCGGGTTAAAGAAGGTGAGCTTCACTATACCATTAATATTGCCGGGGATGGTGAGTTCGCCAGGTTGGCGGCGGATATCAACAGCATCACCGACGGCTTGAATAAAGCAGTTGAAAGCGAGATCAAGAGCGAGCGCTTAAAGAGCGAGCTGATTACCAATGTGTCCCATGATATCCGCACCCCCCTGACCTCCATCATTACCTATGTTGACTTATTGAAAAAAGAAACGGACCAGGCGAAGGCCGCGGAATACATTGACGTCATCGAACAGAAAGCCCAGCGCCTGAAAGTCCTCACCGACGACTTGTTTGAAGCAACCAAGGCCTCCAGCGGCAACATCCCGGTAAATTTCGAAAAGATTGATCTGGTGTCTTTAATCACCCAGGGCCTGGGGGAGTTTGACGATAAAATACAGGCGTGTGGCCTGGATTTTAAAATCAGCGCCCCGGACAAAGTACTGATCAAGGCTGACGGGAAATTACTGTGGAGGTCCATTGAAAACCTGCTGCTGAATATCTTCAAGTACGCGCTGGCCGGCTCAAGGGTGTATATCGATATTAACGATTCAGGCCAGGCGGTCACCCTGACGATAAAAAACATCTCCGCCTGTGAGCTGAATATTTCTGCCGACGAGCTGTTGGAGCGGTTCAAAAGGGGAGATGCATCGCGCACAAGCCAGGGCAGCGGGCTGGGCTTATATATCGCCAAGAGCCTTGTCGAAATTCAAAACGGCAGCTTTCATATAGAAATAGACGGGGATTTATTCAAGGCTGTGATCCGGATGGGCAAAGCGGTCTGACCCCGCTGCTGCAAGATGTACGAAATTCAAAGACTTCAGGATCAAATAAACCCCGCTGCCGACCAACGCAACTAGAAATCGCCGAAACAATTGAGAATTGATTAAGCAATCCGTACCGGTAAAGGTGGAGGACGATATGGCTTTTTCCAGACGCTTGGAAACAAAAACCGTTCAAAAAATGATCATGCTCTATTGCAATGAAATGCATGGTACCGAAAAAAATGAACTTTGCGCCGAATGCTCAGATCTGTTTAAATATGCCAAACAACGTATTGACAAATGCTATTATGGAGACCGGAAGCCGGTTTGTTCAAAATGTAAGGTTCATTGCTATAAGCCGGAAATGAGAAAGAATATCAAAGAAGTCATGCGATTTTCAGGCCCAAAAATTTTTTTGAAAAGCCCGGTTCTATCTTTAAGATATTTGTATAGGAAGAGGTTTAAGAGCAATATTTAATAATGAAGTAACACCACCAGAGGGGCGTGTGGGCAATTGTACCGGTTCAAGCCCCATCTCCGGGTACCAGAAAAACGGGCTGGCCTGATAGAATTGGGTCAGTCCCATTTTTTATTAGGATATGAAATATGTTGTTGCACCTATAAGATCATAAATAATCTCTCCGGTAGGCATTTTTCCATAAACTGCACATGTGGAGTGCGTAGTCTTGATGTCAAGGGTGAAAGATTAGGGGCCTGGAAAGCCCAGTAAATACGGGGGTTCGTGGTTTTGGATGCAAAAAATCGGGGTATAAAAATCGTAAAAATATCGGTTCGTGGAAACAAGTCAAAGCAAGTGATTTTGAGTGCGACAGAACGGATTAGATGTTGATGCTTGCTGACAGAGCAGGTTAGATGTTAGGCTCTCGCGACAGAGCAGTTTAGAGATTTTAAGGATTTTCCAAGGTTGTTAGAGCAGGTTGGATGTATGCTTAAATTAGGTGGCATATGCAATTGAAAACTGAAATTTGCATTAGGGTTAATTTGTATAATCTTTGTTTGTGACATTAATACAGAGCGGGGTGATGGACAATTTTATGGAGTTTAATGAAAAACTACAGGAACTAAGAAAGCAGAAAGAACTAACACAGGAAGAACTCGCAGAGATTCTGTTTGTATCAAGAACAGCGATTTCTAAATGGGAATCAGGGCGCGGTTATCCGAGCATAGAATCATTGAAGGCAATTTCTGAATTCTTTTCAGTATCAATAGATGAACTGTTGTCTGGAAAGGAATTGATAAGCGTTGCCGAAAAAGACAGCCTGCATAAAATGCAGCATATGCGCGATCTGGTGTTTGGGCTACTCGACTGTGCAATTGCAATGTTTCTGTTTTTTCCAATCTTCGGGCAACGGGATGGCAGTGTTATCAGCCAGATTTCGTTGCTTTCGCTGACAGAGGGGCAATGGTTTACTAAAGCTGCCTATCTCGCAATTGTTCTACTCACCATTCTTTGGGGCATAGCTACGCTGGCCTTACAAAATAATCAAGGTGTAATTTGGACGAAAAGAAAGAATATTATATCCGTACTGCTGAGTACGGTTGGCGTTCTCATATTCATGGCAAGCTTACAACCCTATGCTGCTTTTTTTACGTTTGTGTTTCTGATTATCAAAGGAATTTTGCTGATAAAACGCCAATGACACGAATCGTATCACTGACGTGACGACGAGATTCTACCGTTTTTGGGACTCCGAGGTTAATGTATTGTTTGGCAAAAGCCAACACAATATAAAAAGAATGGAGTCCCGAACATGGAAAAAAGAAATCAAATCAATTTTGCTACAACCGGTGGGCTACTGATATTCTTTATCCTCTACACAATTGCACTCATGTACATTGATGTGAAGCCCATCGGCCCAAGGGGCTCTTCAGTCGGGTTTGCAGCCATAAACGAGCCAGTGAAGCATTTATTAGACGTTAATATGTTTCTCTACAACATCACAGACTGGCTAGGCCTTGTTGCAATTCTAGTCGCACTGGGATTTGCAGTATTGGGACTTGTGCAACTAATCAAAAGGAAGAGTCTTTTTCGCGTGGATAGCAGTATCCTTATTCTGGGCGGCTTTTATCTGCTTGTGATGGCTGCTTATTTGTTTTTCGAGTATAATATTGTGAACTATAGGCCGGTTCTTATCAATAATGTTCTGGAAGCGTCGTATCCGTCTTCTACAACCATGCTTGTGATGTGCGTTATGCCCACCGCCATGATTCAGTTTCATCGTCTGATTCAAAATAAGACGGTAAGAATTGCTATAAACACCCTTTTTGGCGTTTTTACAGTCACAATGATTATCGGACGTATGTTATCAGGTGTTCACTGGTTAACAGATATTTTAGGTGGCGTACTGTTGAGCAGCATGCTTTTTATGCTGTTTTACTCAGTCAATCAGTATGTTGAGTCTAAACAATCACAGCAGCTGGATAATTCTGTTAAAGACCAAAGTAGCCCGTAACCGGTAAGCTTCGTTTTTGTTGTGAGCTTAAACAAACAAGGATAAAGAATAGTACTTTAAGTCGACTTTAGAGAGCGTAATGTACTTGTTGGAATTAGGAATGGAGCCCACAGAATCAATATTGAAATAAAGCGCTGAATTAGTATTCAGTACCTGGCAGGGGGATGGCCGTTTCAAATTATATCCTAAAGGCTCTATTTACCTTCAGATAGACAGATTGACTTAGATTATTTTAAGTCGGAGGAACTTATGGAGATTAAGAGATATCGTAAAGAGTATGAAGCATTGCTTTTTGATATGCTCGTCGATGCGGGAGATGATTGGAAAGATTATCATGGGACAGCCGGTCGTGGTAAGTACATAAAAGCCCTTGAATCGAGCATAACCTATATAGCTTGCGATGAAAACTTTGCGTGCGGTTACGTGCGCTGCCGGGAAGATGATGGTTTCGGCGTTTATATTTATGATTTACTCGTAAGAAAAGCATATCGGGGAAAGCAGATTGGCAAGAGCCTTATGGAACGTGTGTGCCAAGACTATTCGAACCAACCCGTCTATGTTATGAGTGATGTAGATCCTTACTACGAAAAACTCGGATACCGCAGAGAAGGGTCCATATTTGAGGTTAAAGCATAATAAATCAAGGCACCCTACATTATAATTCCGTAGAGTGCCTACACATTTTATTCTTCTACATCTACCTTCACACCAGATTTGAATTCCACGGTGAATTTGTCTTCGTAGATGGTGACCTTTTCAATCAGCCGCCGGATAAGTTGCTCGTCATAATCGGTAATGGCAGTGGGTTGCTGCTGGAGGAATGCGCTCATATCGGCAATCCGTTTACGCAGTTCATCCCGGCCTGCATTTTCAATTAGTGATTTTGCTTCTGTTCCCGCAGGTGGTAAATCTCGTCGGCGACATCCTCTGAAAAAGTCAAGAAAAGCGCACACCAAAAACATCGGTAGAGTGTGGCAAATAGGACCAACCAGGCACCCCTTTACATGGAGGGAGGCCTGTGTTAGCAGATGATTTTCAAAATCAGCCAAAAAGCCATTGACATGTTCCCAATCAGCCGTGCTGAGTGGTAAGAATTGAAAAAATACGGAGGTTATTATGATTGACATAAAATTATGGATGGAACGTTTTACAGAATTGCTTAAAGAAACATTTGGTGAACGTATTTATTTTGTGGGCCTACAAGGAAGTTACGGAAGAGGTGAAGCAACTGAAGCAAGTGACATTGATGTAGTAGTGATATTAGATAAGCTAACAGTAGATGATATAAAAACATATAGCGATATGATTAATACCCTTCCTCATCGAGAGTTGATTTGTGGATTTCTTTCAGGAAAAGATGAGCTTATAAATTGGGAACCTTCAGATTTATTTCAGTTTTATTATGATACCACACCGATCGTAGGTACGCTTGATGAGTTGCTGACAAGAATTGATAATACAGCAGTTGATCGTGCTATTAAAATAGGTACATGCAACATCTACCACGGATGTGTACACAATATGCTATATGAAAAAAGCGATGATATAGTGCGTGGACTATATAAGTCAGCATCTTTTGTTATACAGGCTATTGTATTTAGGGATACAGGCAAATATATTAGGCGCCAAAAAGACTTGCTTAAAGCTGTAAACAATGAAGAGAAAGAGATTTTAAATGACTTTATTGCTCAAAAAAATGGTGCTACGGTAGAATTTGATACAATGTCGGAGCATTTATTTAATTGGGTAAGGAAGCTAATATAGATATGAAGGCTGTTTTCATTTTATATGAAAGAGCAGACTGTAGCGTTTTAGAAAACAAAGTAGACAGAAAATACAGGTTTTACTGAAGATGAACTGACGTTTTACGATGCTCTCGCCGAAAATGAGTCTGCCAAAGAAATTATGGGCGATGATATCCTAATGCAAATAGCAAGAGACTTGACTGAGTCAAAGGTAAAGAAATTTCGGATGATATTACTGGCAGTAAAAATTAGAAGCAACAGCGGTCGTTAATCTCTAGTTAGCAAATTTGATTTATAATTTTATTGTAAATTCTCCCCTAACGGGAGAGTCAACAACTTTTGTCTGATTTATTTTAGGTTAGGGAGTTTTGAACAGGATGACTATGGAACTTGTGCGGGAAGGCCGCAACAGGTATATCTTAAGACGTCAGGGCAAAATGCGTGTTGAGGGAATTGTGTATGTCAACCACCAGCTCCTGCCGCTGGTAATGGGCGACAAGTCCCTCCAGCAGCTGGCCAATGCGGCCTGCCTGCCCGGAGTGGCGGACAGGGTGTGCGGCATGCCGGATATCCACGAAGGCTTCGGCCTGCCTGTAGAACGGCACTTTCGTAGTGGCACAAACGGCAAATTAAAATTCCCATGAAACCTGCTAAAACAGCACATAATTATTTGCTGCAGCACAATATTATCGTGAAAACTGCACATTCTAATTGTCTTT
>JAQVGZ010000126.1 GCA_028696455.1 Desulfotomaculaceae bacterium
TTTTTTGGTAGCTTCCTGGGTGCCGACAACTGCTGGCATTCCGAATTCCCGGGCGACAATTAAAGCATGTGATAAATAACCGCCGCCATCTGTGATTACCCCAACTATCGAGTTAAACACCATCGTACAGCTGGCCGCTGTAGCGGGCGCCACCAGGATTTCTCCCGGTTCAACGTCATCTAATTCCTCCTCGCCTTTAACAACACGCACAATACCTTCCACTACACCGGGTGATCCGGCACAACCGACCAGAGAGGCTCCAACCTCCTCAGGTTTGGCAATCGGTGGCGCTCCACTGACAGCAAACACCGCGTCGGCATTAGATAAATCAACAAGTCCTTCCGGATCGCCAATTACAAACGGTATTGTTCCCTCATATTTTCTAAGTTCGCTGTATTCTTCTTTCCGTTCATTAACAAGCTTCCTTAAATCACATCTTTGCTGAATGATCATGGCATGAATAATCTCATCATGATGTAAATAAAGTACATCTTCGTGGGAATCAATCATGCCCATGGAGGCAAACCTCCGGCCACACTCCAGAGCAACAATTCTAATTGCTGTATGGCCCATCATTTCCACATATAACGTGTGTTCCTCGCTGAAAACTTGTGATGCTTGGCTAGCATTCATAAGCTGTAGAAATGCATCTCTATAGCTTGGATCCACCTTTTCTGATAACTCTTTTTCAAGTTCTTTGCGCTTTTTTGCCAACTCTGCTGTCATATCTTTGGTAATAGCAACTCTTTTGCCTTCTTCAACATATCTCTTGATGTCGATAAGGGGTATCGTATTATCTTCCCACCATGTCGGCGTATTGACTTCCAGGCCCCTTCTTCTCATATAACCATACTTTTTAATTATTTCTTCAAACTGACTTACCCATTTCGCACCATTTTCGCTGTCTTTCAGTTTAGATATAATTTCTTCTACCTTTGAATCTTTGAATACTTCCTGGAGGCCAAGATCTAGTGCGGAAGCCGCTAACTCCGCTAAATAGTTAACCACATTGGTGTATTCATTCTCAAAGCCGGAGTGAAGTTGGGAATATTCAACGTCATAAACATTGATATTTAAAACCTCTTTTAGAAACCGCCTGAATGAGATATTCGCTGCTCCCAGCGAATACATGGCAGCAAAATGGGCTTCCTGAACATATTTATCGTAATGCCATGTCTCCATAAAGTGGCTGCACAATTCAATATCGGAAAGTTTCGTGAGGTCTATGGCAAAAAATTCCTCGAAATGCGGCTTAAGGTTAACTTTATAATCAAGCCATTCTTTCCACGGATCTTGAAGAATTTCACGCATCTTTTCCCGATAGATTGGTTCGCGTTTCTTTCTTTCTTCCTCAGTAGTTTGGATGACCGTTAATATAAATGCTCCGTTATACACACGCCAGTCCCAGCCCCT
The DNA here is from genome assembly GCA_028696455.1 of Desulfotomaculaceae bacterium. Lineage (GTDB taxonomy): Bacteria > Bacillota > Desulfotomaculia > Desulfotomaculales > Pelotomaculaceae > MVQL01. Next base: position 1,414 of record JAQVGZ010000126.1, read on the forward strand.
GGTATACGGATCACTTATTCTTTCCGGTCCAAACTGCATTCCATATTTTCCATAACAATAGTGAAGATCAACAAATAAAGGACACATCGGCGGCGGATACCACGACGATCCCAAGATCCAGGCTTTATAATTCTTTGGGTCAAGGTCCATTATTTCGTTGAAATCATATAGTGGTCTTGCATATGGCATATGATTTAATTACCTCCCTAATTTTTGTAGATCTTTCGGGATTTTAAACAGACCAAACTATTAAATGAGATTTGCACCAGGTACAAGGCCCTGTTTTAACGCCTTATGCAATCATGGTAATTAGCACTAATTCCACAGTCACATAATGGAGGCAGATATTTTTTCACAAACCTTGAAAACCGGTTGTTAATTGTGACAAAATAAGATAGGGTTTGTGTTAAAGCAAATCCTATTCAGGCGTTGAATAAGTGACTAACCATTTGGCGGTGGGATAGGCTTCTTCAGCGCCATTCTTATTGATGTCCACATGCGAAGCGCAATAGCGTTTCTGCAATGTTGTTTGCTCTCAAAATTCTGTTTAGCAAAATCATTTCTTTAACTTTTTAACAATATTTCAATCAGTGAGGTATCAAAGTTACCATCCCTGTATTCCCTGCTTGCCAGGATCCGCAAATTCAGTGGGGTTGTTGTTTTGATACCTTCTACCTTAAAATTAGTCAAAGCCCTTTCCAAACGACTAATAGCTTCCTGACGTGTCTTGTCCCACACAATGACTTTTGCTATTAAAGAATCATAATAGGGTAAAACTGAAGACCCTTCTTCAATGGCGTGATCAATCCTAAGATACCTGCTATCCATTTCCGGAAAAGACAATTTTGCGATTTTTCCCGGGGCGGGAGCAAAAGTAATTGGATCTTCTGCATAAACCCTGGCTTCAATGGCATGGCCTTCCAGGGCAATGTCATCCTGATTAAGAAGAAGGTCCTCACCCGCAGCAATTTCAAACTGTTTTTTAACGATATCAATTCCTGTGATAAATTCCGTTACCGGATGCTCAACCTGTAAACGGGCATTTATTTCCATAAAGTAATATTCTCCCGTTTCCGACCTCAGGAATTCAATTGTTCCCGCTCCTTCATAACCCATAGCGACAACCAACTTCCGGGTATACTCGTAAAGAGCTTGACGATCTTTTTCCGTCACTACTGGTGAAGGAGACTCCTCAATAATTTTCTGGTGTTTCCTCTGGGTAGAGCATTCCCTTTCACCCAGACATATACATTTGCCTGTTTTGCTGGAAATAAACTGTACCTCGATGTGTCTCGGGTTCACAACCAGTGTCTCCAGGTAACAATCGCTTGAATTAAAAGCAACCATGCCTACCCGCAAAACTCTTTCCCATACATCCTTCGCTTGACTAATGTCCCGGATAACCTCAATACCTTTTCCCCCTCCCCCCTTATCTAATTTGAGGAGTACGGGCAAACCGGTTTTCTGGATCACTTCATAAAGTTCATCTAAGCTTTTCAAAGGTTCTATTGTGCCGGGTGTAATAGGAACATCAACACCGGAAGCGATTTTACGGCAGTAGCATTTTGACTCGATGGCTTTCATTACTTCAGGTGGCGGTCCTATCCAGGCAGCACCATTGGAAACAACTGCTTCAGCAAAATTATAATTTTCAGACAAAAAACCGTACCCCGGATGGACCGCGTCAGCCCCTGATTCTTTAATGGCACTAATAATAGCTTCAATGTTAAGGTAGCTTCTCATAGGGTTTGCCGGACCTATATTATATGTTTCGTCGGCTCCCTTTAAATAAAAGGCGTCTTTATCAGCATCAGAATAGATCGCTACAGTTTTTATACCGAGATCACGGCATGCATTCATGATTCTTCTGGCAATTTCGCCTCTGTTGGCAACTAATATTTTTTTAAACATTGTTTTATCCTACCTCAATTGATTCCAGGATTATCATCGGACTGCCAATATCCATTTCATCCCATTCTTTGACGAGGATCTTTTTTACGATACCCGCATATTCTGAGGTAACCGATAACTCCGTCTTCATGCAGTTTATGACGGCAACTTCCTGCCCCTCTGAAATCTGATCTCCTTCATTTACCACGACCCTAGCCACAAGCCCAGGCATATGCGCATTAATCATTGCTTCCATTTTTTGTCCTCCTATAACAAGTTATTACCATGGTGCGGTTATCTGATTTCACCTCCGTTTACCTTTTAAAAATATTGTATCTGTCGAAATTTTGAGAAACAATGTACAATAAAAACAAATAATATTGTTCTCTATATACAAAAAAAATAAGGAAAAGCTTGATCTGGCCTTTCCTTACTCTAAGACATCAAGAGCATGCAAAACAAAATTTAATTCAAAACGTTCCTCGGGATTACTGAGGTTAATGTTTAATAATTGAGCTACCTTTTTCAACCTGTACTTTACTGTATTCAAATGAATAAAGCACTCTTCCGCTGTTTGTTGCTGGTGTCCACCGGAACGGAGGTAACTATTCAGAGTTGATAAAAGCTCCTCCTTATGTTCGTCTTTGAGTAACGGTCCTAATGCCCGCTGGGTTAACTCCTCAAGTATTGAACGGTCCACACTTAATAAAACCCGGTAAACACCTAATTCATCGAAAGCCACTACGGAGCCTGCTTTACCTAAGCGCTGAATTATGACTAAACTGCGCCGGAGTTCGTCATAACCCAGACGAATATCGTCCAGGTCTCGCAGCAACCTGCTGATCAAAATAGTAATGGTTTCATTTAAAGCCATGCGCAGGCGTTCCTGGATTGCCTTAGCAAGAGACTTTGCATCAATGCCGGTTTCGAGGAGCAACACTATAGCACCGTTATGGACGGCTGTGAATATACCTGGCCCAAAACTATTTGCCACCGATTCTACGACTACCTGCATCTCAGAAAGGTTAACGTTACTGGCGCCGGCCTCCCCTAATAAAAGGCGGGTGACTTGCTCTAATTTACATCCTAACCGCCCTGCCGTTTCTTGAATTACTTCCGCACTGATGTACTGTCCGGTAAGCAACGGTTCTATAAATGATATAGTGGGATTGATGGTTTCAAGACATTGTTGATAATA
>JAQVGZ010000127.1 GCA_028696455.1 Desulfotomaculaceae bacterium
GAAATTATACAAACGTCGAATTACCTGAAAGCCCTAGTCACCACTCAGTGGCTTAACCAACAATTTCTATCACCTGTTTGGTTTGGAATGATATTCTTAATTCTTTTTTCTTACGCTTTAGTCTTCTATCTTTTGAATAAGAAACGAATTACAGAGATTCTACTTTATGGTTCGCTGGTAGCTGTTGCGCTTATTGTTTATGATTCAGTTGGTACCTATTTCGATTGGTGGGCATACCTAATAAACATACTTCCGATTAGGCCCAACTATTTTGCCAGCCACCTCACCCTGATACCTTTATATGCTATGCTTGTTTACCAATATACTTCCTCCTGGAAAACATACTTACTTTGGATAACAGTATGGGATGCGCTTATTATTTTTGGATTCTATAATTATGCATTGACTAATTTTGGAATCTTTACTTATTTAACTCCATGGGCAAAGTATGTAGACTTCACTTTATTATGGCTAGTAGGTACAATTGCACGCGGCATTTTATTAGCCCTTTTGGGTATGGAAGCAAAGAGAGGGAATATGGCTTCCAAGGCTTCCCGTTCAAACCTTATAGCACAACCTGCAATAAAACCTTCCGGCAATGTATATGATAAAGATAAAGATAAAGATAAAGAATAAGTTAACATTACCCTATACAATAAAACCACTTGCCAACGCTTCGAGGCCGGCTGCGGCGGAGTTCAAGGGCGCAGGTAATGGCTTGCTCGATCGGGAGTTAAGGACAATAAACCTGTTGCAAAGGCTTTATTACGAACGCAAGATGGAGGAATTAAGGGAGCAAATCCATGCTTTAAATGTACGGCTGGCAAACTTCCGTTTCGATGATGCTATCACCAAATATACCGAAAATTCCATGAAACTGTTTAAGGCAAAACTAGCTGACAGATATCTGCGCCACCAGGAGCGGCAGTTGTATACCTGGGAATCGTTATGGAAAGACTTCAATACTTTTATCAAAGAATATCCCGTTATCCTGAGCACGACCCATTCTTTAAGGAGTTGTGCCGGCGCCAACTATCTGTTTGACTATGTGATTATGGATGAGGCGTCACAGGTTGACATCGTAACAGGCGCGCTGGCGTTGTCCTGTGCCAAAAATGCCGTTATTGTCGGCGATTTAAAACAGCTGCCCAACGTTGTACCCGAGAGTACAGCCGCGGAAACCAATTTAATTTTTGAAAACTTCTCCCTGGATCCAGCTTACCGATATGCGGATAACAGCATGCTGTCCTCTATTACAAAATTATATCAAGATATTCCCCGCACCCTACTGAAGGAGCATTACCGCTGCCACCCGAAAATCATCGGCTTTTGCAACCAAAAGTTTTATAGCAATGAACTGATTGTGCTAACAGACGAAGAAGACCGTGAGCAGCCGTTGGATATAATTATGTTCACTCATTCCTACCCCCGCGTCGCTACAATGAATACTGTATATACCGTGTATATACAGTATTCGCTATACTCTCCTATCTGTCAACACCAATTTTAGCTACAAAAAGCTGCTCCTTGAGCAGCTTGGCGCCAGCACGATAAAAAAAAGGTATCACAAAAGTCCGTGGCCTGTAGCCTGACTGCGATACCTAATAATCTTCCCCTGACACACCGTTTGTTATTTTCCTCCTCGTCCTCGGCAAGCTTTGCATACAGGCTAATGAGCGCCTGCTGTGTTGTTTTGATTTTTTAAATTTTCAAGGAAACCCTATGTCTTATGCATAATAATAATCAATTGAAGGGAAATGTCTTAATATGGTGAATTTTAATACTTATACCGAAACTGGTATCAGAGTATGGCTATAAAGCTTGGATCATTGAACAATGATCGGATGCAAATTAAGTGCTGAGGTTGATATGGCGGTTAATAGACTGTCCTGAGTAATAAAATATCGGATAAGGCGGAGATATGCACTTATTGTGGATTGCCGTCTGGATATTTCATGCTCAAAACACCTCAAAAAGAAGTCAATAGAACTGAAGATTCCTCGAAAAAAGTATGTTGTTTAACCGTGTGGATTTTAAATAAATTAGATATCGCAGGAAATTTCGTTAATAGAGGGAGGGGTTGGATGTTAAGTTGGCGTACGAAAGCCCTTTGGGGCAAGAAAACTAGAGACAACCGAGATAATAATTGGCTTCCCCTTGTAGTACACATATCAGACGCCGCTGAAATTGCCAGATTATTATGGCATCAGTGGCTTCCATTCTGCACCAAGCGGAAGATTGCCCGGGGGATCTGCAAGTCGCAAGAAGGCAATGCCGATTTTGAAGATGCCGCATTACCGTGTTTTGTTTTCCTTGCAGCAGGACATGATTTTGGCAAGGCAACCCCCGCCTTTCAAGGTAAGTTTAGCGGTACGGAATTTGACGAGCAGTTACGTAAGCAAATAATTGACGCAGGGCTGCCACTTTCAAATAATATGCATCCTCGTGTAGCGAGACACTATTGGGCCTCGCAGCTTATTTTAGAAGAGCATGGGTTTTCCCGGAAACTAGCGGTGATTCTTGGCGGCCACCACGGGCAACCGCCAAGCTATGCGCAATTGGATGACCTTCGTACGGCTTATAGGAATGATTTGGGCTGGAATAAGGGGCAAGAGGCCTGGAGTGAGGTGCAGCAGGAATTATTAGCATATGCGCTGGCTCTTGCCGGTATATCGGAGCAGGAAGCGCATACTTGGCAACCGGACATCACAGCACAGGTATTGCTCAACGGGTTGGTCATTATGGTGGACTGGATTGTTAGCAATGAAACTTATTTTCCTCATATTGATCTATCCGGTAGAATAAGGCCGCCCGCCGAGCGGGCTGAGGCCGCATGGGAGGAACTCAGCCTGCCTGAATGCTGGAGCCCTGGTAATGCCTGGATGAGGCCCGAGTTCTATGCAAAACGCTTTGACATTGAACCCCGACCGGTGCAGGCCGCTATGCTGCACCTGCTCGAAGAAACGTTACACCCAGGTATTGTGATACTTGAAGCGCCGATGGGCGAAGGGAAAACAGAAGCCGCCCTTGCGGCAGCAGAGCTTATGGCAAATACGACGAAGCGAAGCGGCATATTTTTCGCCTTACCGACCCAAGCCAGTGCCAACGGCTTGTTTTTACGATTCTGTAGTTGGGTCGAAAGGTTGGAAGACGGTGTCAAACACGCTGTACAGCTTGCACACGGCAAGGCGAACCTCAATGAGCTATATAATGAAATAAAAGAAGCAACAAAAGAACTGGGCGTGTTTTGGGTGGGCGGTGAGGAAAGTGAAGAAACCGGTGACGATGCTATTATCGTGCATGAATGGTTTTCTGGTCGTAAAAAAGGTATTTTAGCAGACTTTGTCATCGGGACCATCGACCAGGTGCTTATGGGCGGCCTTAAACAAAAACATCTGGCGTTACGTCACCTGGGGCTCGCCAATAAAGTAGTGATTCTGGATGAATGCCATGCTTACGATGCCTATATGAGCCAATATCTATATAAGGTTTTGAGCTGGTTGGGTGCGTACGGCGTACCGGTGATTGTTCTTTCCGCAACTCTGCCGGGAGAAAAACGCCAGCAGCTGATTGAAGCCTACCTAAACAAAGAAAGCGCGCCCGTACCGGAGTATGATCCCGTGTTTGATAAGGAAAAACCAGAAATTCCGTCATTGTCCTCGTGGGTAACCACTCGCAATTATCCGATTATTACTTTCACCGACGGCTGCGACGTGCACCAGAAAAAGGTCTGTGGGGAACAACGTTCACTTGAAGTTGCGCTGAAGATTTTGCCGACCGATGAACAAATCACATTGGTTTTAGAAGATTTGCTTGGTGAGGGCGGTTGTGCCGGTGTTATTGTTAACACCGTAAGACGCGCACAGCAAATTGCCGCTACCCTCAGCCAACACTTTGACGAGGATTGCGTCCAATTGCTGCATTCCCGTTTTCTTGCCATGGACCGGGCGCAAAGAGAAAAAGAACTCTTCGCAAAGCTAGGTGCTGGCGGCGAACGCCCACGGCGCTGTATTGTCGTTGGTACACAAATATTTGAACAAAGTTGCGACCTGGATTTTGACGTATTAATCTCGGATATCTGTCCTATGGACTTACTGATTCAGCGTATTGGTCGTCTGCACCGGCATAAGCGCCGCCGTCCGCCCAAATTGCTTCATGCCCAGTGCTTTATTAGTGGCATGAGCGATTCCGGCTTTGACCACGGCGCTGAGCTTATCTACGGTAGATATCTTTTAATGAACACGCGGGCATTGCTTCAATCACCATTAACACTGCCCGACGACATTCCCCGGTTGGTACAAGAGACCTATCGACCGGAGGGATTGCCGATGCCGCCGGAGTTACGTGATGAGTATATGGAAGCAAAAAGCGAGCATGAACAGCGAATAGCTAAAAAAATAACGAAGTCGCGTGATTTTCAAATTCCCGATCCTTATAAGAGAACGGGGGATCTGGTCGGCTGGCTGGACACAAGCATTACAGACGACCCAT
>JAQVGZ010000043.1 GCA_028696455.1 Desulfotomaculaceae bacterium
CCTGAGCCAGGATCAAACTCTCCGTAAAATATTATAAAAGTTTGATTTTTTGGCTCGTTATTTGTTGATTCGGAATTACTACTCGCTTTAGCTTTCGCTTCGACGAGAGTCATGTGTTTCCATCCATCCACTGTTTAGTTTTCAAAGACCGAAAGATAGATTGTTTAAAGGATGCTTTTGTAGTATAACATTTCAATTTATTCAAGTCAACTAAATTTATTTAAGTTCCTGCTGCCTTTGGTATTTAGAATTTTTGCAGCAACGTTGTTTACTATACCACCTAACTCTACTTTAGATCAATGGTAAATATTAGCTTATTATTATCAACATTAGCTACATGTAAAAACTATTTCAAGTTTCATGTAATAGTCTTCATTAACCATTATTGTCGAATCTACAATGAATATTATAGACCAACTCTCCACAAGTAAACTTCTGTTAAGGTAAAAACAATTATGATCCAAAATATTAATCCATAGAAAAATTCATACTTCGAAATATGCTTGAGTAAATTGGACTTGTACAAAGAATAGGTAAGAGATACACGACTGTGACCATGTTGTTTTGTCATATTGTTTACATGAAAACGAGCATATACGTTCATATTTAACAACACCTCCAAATATATGTTCTTAGTAAAGAATACCAAACTAGTGTTTGAATAGTCAAGGAGCTTTTTGATTTATGGGTTAAAAAAAGGAGGTGAATTATAACTCACCTCGTAAAATATAGACAGTTCAAAACCTGAAATGGATCGGTAACCTGGTCTTTCTTTGCTCAATACCTGTTATTAATAAGCTAATTTGTGGCTGGCTTTGGGCGATAGACCAGCCCTTCCGCCAAAGCGACAATGTCCCCGCTTTCGTCTCTCACTTCTAGCCGGTAGAGCCCAGTCTTTCTAGTGAGGTTTTCTTCACGCGCTGTGGCTGTCAAAAGGACCCCCTCTTTAGTTGCTTTCAAAAAATTTATATTTACATTTAAGGCCACCGCTACTGGACCATGGGAATTGCTGGCGGCAGCAAACACCACATCGAGCAGGCTAAAAATTGCTCCGCCATGGGTAAAACCCAACGCATTAAGCAATTCTTTTCTTACCTCCATTGTTGCACTAGCATATCCTGCCTGAATATCATTAATTTTAATCCCCATAAGTTGCGCCAGGGCATCTTTTTCTAACCTTTCCCTGTCAATTTGTATACTACCCATCTTATTATCCCATCCTTCAAAATATTTTTCGTATTTGTTTAGAACAAAGAGTCACTTTTGACTAGTGAATACACCTTATAAGCACTTTACATCTTTACCCAGGCTAAAAAAATATAGATACTTTTCTTTCACCCTGCGTTTTAAAATACTTTCTACAGCATTGGAATACAGATTCAACTGATCGCAATACTGTAAGTCAAGCTGTTCCTGTTGGTCTTTAGATATTCGGTCAGTCTTATAGTCCAGGAGCAAGAGGCCATCATCTTCATCAACCAAACAATCAATAACTCCCTGCACAAGCACCAATTTGCCTGACTTTTCAGAAATCGCGGGATAAACATTTTTTACGGGTAAAGCCATAGTAAAAGGAAGCTCTCTCCATACCTTCCGAGCTGCTATCATTCGCCGGCCAAGATGTGACTCAAAAAAAGATGCAATTTGCTCAACAGGTACAGCCCTTGCCTGCTCACTAGTCAATAATTCTCGCTCTGCCATCGCTGCAACTTGCTCTCTGATTGCAGCTATACTCGAAACATTTTTCAAATCAATAACCTGCATCACCAAGTGCAAGGCTGACCCTAACTCAGCAGCAGTCAAGCCAAGCTCTTCTTGCAAAAAAATGGGTCTGACGGCGGATGCTGGGCGATAATCCCGGCTATGAGCTTCATCTTCTGAAAATTGGAGTCCAGATTGGCGCACCAAGTCGGTCACGGAAAACTTGGCCGTACAACCTATCAGTTCCGTATCAGGGTAGCGCCATTCTAACCGGCTTTTTATAGTATCAGCAAGCGGCCCAGACGGCTCCAGCGGCTCCATTCGCTGCACCAGGTTAAAAAAAGTATCCTCTGGTTTTTTTTCCTCTTCTGAAATAAAGCGTCTGTCGTTAATGAATATTTTCCAACGCGAAGGATCGTCCACTACCAACGCCTGCAAGTTTTCTTCGCAATGCGCCAGTTGTATAATTCTTAAACCATCTTTATGGCGGGCTAGAACCGGTCCTATCCAGTCCAGATAAGTTTTTGCTCTGGCTAGCGCATCTTCTGACAAACCACACCCATTTACCATGGCTAGATTGCACCATCTTTGGGCACACTCTGGCAAGTTGCGGGCAGAGCCAACCATGATCAACTTTTCCCGCGCCCTAGTCATAGCCACATACAATATCCGTATTTCCTCAGACAAAGCCTCAATTTTCAATTCGTGCTGTAAGGCCAGCTTTGCAATAGACGGATAGGTGATTCTATTTTCTGCATCAATAAACTGCGGTCCGATGCCCAGGTCCTTATGCAGCAGCATAGTAGAATTTAAATCTTTCAAGTTAAATTTTTTACCCAGCCCGGCTATGATAACCACTGGAAATTCTAAGCCTTTACTCTTGTGAATGCTCATAACCCGTACTACGTTTTCTTTTTCGTTTAAGGTCCTAGCCACTCCCAGGTCATGACCTTTTTCCTGAATTCGCTCGATAAATCTCAAAAAGAGAAACAGACCCCTGAAGGACGTTGCCTCATATTGCAAAGCACGGTGGTGCAGCAGCCGCAAGTTAGCCTGTCGCTGCTCACCACCGGGTAGTCCTCCCACAAAATCATAATATCCGGTCTCGCGGTAGAGCATCCAAATCAGATCAGCCAGAGAGCCTTGCCTGGCAGCCTTACGCCAGCGTGCCAGCTTTCCCAAAAAATCATTCAGACATTCCGAAAGTCCTCCCTGCCGCAATGTTGCCGTGGCCACCACCGCATCATAGAAATCTCCATGTTGCAAACAGATCCTGATCCTGGCCAGTTCACTTCCACTTAGTCCCACAAGGGGAGACCTTAGGACTCCGACCAGAGGCACATCCTGGCGTGGGTTATCGATTACTTTCAGAAGTGAAAGGATGGTTTCTACCTCCGTTGCCTCAAAATAGCCGGTGGCCGAATCAGCATAAGCAGGTACTCCTGCCTGCCGGAATTCTTCAATAAAACTGTTCGCGTAGCCGGTAGTGGCACGCATAAGTACCACTATATCGCGGTAACTCACCGATCGGTAAGCTTTAAGTTCATTATCGTAGATCAGCTTTCCCCGCCCATCGGCTGCAGAACCGTTGACAATTTCCTTAATCAGACCGCCAATTAAGCGGGCTTCCATTTGTACAGCATCAAACTCCTCTTCAGGCTGCTCACCCTCATCACTGTCTCTGTCCGGCTCCTGGTTAAAATCACCTCCCTCAATTGCATCATCAAAATCAACACGTTCAATTAAATAAAATTCAACCGAATCATCTTCATCCGGTAGCTCTCCAGGAGCCGCAGGATAGTTTGCTCCATAAACCAGTTCTGCTTTTTGGTCATAAGATAACTTCCCAATTCCGGGTGTCATAAGTTGACGAAAAACAAAATTTACTGCATTAACTACACCTTGACGGCTGCGAAAATTTTTGTTTAAATCAAGCCTGCGCTCAGGACCACCCGGCAGCAACGGATAGCTTAAATATTTATCCAGGAAAAGACCAGGCTCAGCCAGTCGGAAGCGATAAATACTCTGCTTAACATCCCCGACCATAAACAAATTAGGACTGACTTCCCCCTGCCGGGATACCAGCCGTAATATCTCCTCCTGCACAGCATTAATGTCCTGGTACTCGTCTACCATTACTTCTTTAATTTGGCTGCGCAGTTCCTGTGCCAATTGGGAGGGCAACAGCCCTTCCGGACCGGTTTCTGTGAGTACCTGCAAGCAGTAATGTTCCAGGTCATTGAAGTCAACCAATCGGCGGGTTGTTTTAGCTTTCCGATAAGCTTCACCAAAATCCTGGACCAGTGCGGCTAGTTCTGTTATTAATGGGGCTACCTTACGCAAGTCTTCACATAATTCCTCCGGTAGACGTGAAAAATATTTATTTCTTATACTTATGATCCGCCTTTTCACATTATCACGCAGAGCGATTACTTGACCTTTTAAGTTCTCATCTGCTTCAGTTCTCTTTACTGCTTTTAGCCTCCCAAAAGAGACATTATTAAAGCCTGTGTAAAGTTCTGCCCAATCCGTGTTTATATCACATAACTGAATGAGGTTGCGCACTTGTTCACGTTCGGCCTCCAAAGTGTTCAGGTAAGCATGTGGGGCGCCTGACCTGCTTGCCAGTTGAACAGCCTGGTCTAATACAGTCGCAATGCCGGGCAGTTCTAATCTCAGCGCATTCTTTATGGACACGCTCCAGGGAAGATGATTAAAGTCAGTACCAATCGGAATATAAAAGCCTGTAGACAAATTCTTTAGCCACTCCGCCGGCCTCGGAGTACTGCGGGCAAACCTGTATACAGAGAGGACAAGGTCTTGTAAGGCGATATCTCCCCTGTTTCCCCCATAACAATCGACCAAAGCATTGAATTGGGCATTGTCACCAATTGCATAACGCTGCTCAAAAAGCTCCTCTAGAGTATCAGCTTGGATTAGCGCGGCCTCAGTTTCCTCAGCTACCCGGAAGGCAGGATCTAGGTCAATCCGGTAAAAATGCTGGCGTAAAATATCAAGGCAGAAGGAGTGTATAGTGCTTATCCAGGCCCGATTCAACAGAAACATTTGCCGGTTCAAGTGTTTTGAATCCGGATTTTCGGCAAGTTTCTCTGCCAGGGCGCGGTTGATGCGCTCTCTCATTTCTGATGCCGCAGCATTGGTAAAAGTCAACACCAGCAGGCGATCTACATCGACAGGATCTGAAGGGTCGGTAATCCGGCAGATAATTCTTTCTACCAGCACTGCTGTTTTACCCGCACCAGCAGCCGCTGCCACCAGCAAGTTACCGCCGCGGCCATTCACAGCTTCGAGTTGCTCCGGTGTCCACTTTCTTTCCATATACTCAGACTTATTTACCTTTCCACTATTACTCACCTCCTCTATTCACCTCCCACTAATTCAGCTATTTTTTTCCAGACGATGTCTTTTTTCAAAGGGGAGACCCGACGGTAGCTGTTTCCCTCCACCATTATGTCAAATTTACAGATCGGGTGGAAAAGGCAATGCTGACAAGCATGGAAATTTCCCTGTCGAAAAGGTGCTATATCGACTTTCCCGCTAATGATTTCATCCCCTGCGGATATTAACTGCTTACGCAGATATGCTCGCAGTAAATCAAACTGCTCTTCTGTGAGAACAGTGGAGTTGGCGGTAAAACTACCGTCTTTCTTAAATTGCACCTGGAATAAATCAGATTTATTACTCATACCGCTATCCATCATCCTCACGACATCCGGATCCGCCAGTAATAAACCTTTCATTTTCATTTCCCTGAGAATGCTTTTTTCCAACTCTTCCTTTGAGGGGATCTCACCGGCGGCATTAATAAGCGGATCATCAAGCCTAAAATACAGGATTGCTCCGGGTAGCCCCGTCCTGCCAACCAACTTTTGCGCATGCTGTATGGCCACTTCCAGGTAAGTCAGCAGTTGTAGTTTCAAACCATGAAAGATATCTGAAAGGTTAACAGTTACACGACCGGATTTATAGTCAATTACTCTCAGATACACTCCGGTTTCGGTAGGTAAAGCGTCAACACGGTCAATACGGCCGGTTAGGATCATCTCACTACCGTCGGAAAGGACATAGATAATAGCAGGCAGTTCATCCCTCAGGCCAAAGGACAACTCAAGCCCTACTGGGCTGAATCGCCCCCGACGGGAATATTCTGACAGTACCTGAGTTGCCCGCTGGACAATACGTTTAATTTTACCGGTAAGATAGCGCTGCCGCGCGGAATTAAGCAATATTTCACTCTGAAGCCTGGGGGCGAGATAATCCACCACTTCTTCGGCTATAGTACAGCATTCTTGCCGGCTTAATTTACCCCAATCAAGACCAGATTCTTTTACCCGGTCTCCGAATGTTTTTAACGCTGCGTGGAAAAAACGGCCCAGGTCAGCGGAGCCAAGCCTAAAGATGGCCCGGTCCTGCAATCGCAGACCATGAGAAAGAAAGTGAGCAAAGGGGCAGGCCCGAAATTTCTCCACACTAGATACACTAGTTATTAGCTTCCGCCCGTACAGCAATTTCCCGGTACCAAAAACTAGTTTGTCCTCTCGGTTGCTGTAAAAAAGTCCGGAGAGAGCCCGGGCACATTCCTCCCGGCGATCACTCCGTATAAACCAGGAGTAAACATCTCGCCATAGGGGATTCATAGAACGCCCATTTTTTTCTTCCCTTATTTGCGCGGCCAGATAAGTTAAGCAGCAGCCCGGGTTAGTAACATATTCTAAATCTTCAGTACCTTCAGCGCCTGGCTCAAGTGACCAATACTTTTCCTCAATCTGGGGCAACAGTTCTTTTACCCGCGCTACCACCGGGGAGGGCATAATAGCTACACCTTCTTCGTCTGCCAGGGGATAACTGAGAATTAACCGCTCTGCAGAGCGAGTCAGGGCGATATAAACGAGGTATTGTTCTTCAAAAACTTTTCTGCGAGCACCGGGTGAAAGTTTCAGGCCGATCGCCTGTAGGCTTTCTCGCTCAGCATCGGATAGAATACCACTCCCGGTGAACCGGGCTGGTAATACACCTTCACTTACCCCCATTACAAAAGAAACGCGGGCTTCCGGACTGCGGGAGCGATCCAAGGAACCTACTACAACCTGGTCTAGTCCGGGTGGAATCAAGCTTAGTCTCAAACTTTCCAGTCCGGAGTCCAAAACTGCAGCATAGTTCTCCAAATTAAAATGCTCCTCACCCATTGCTTCCACTATCTGATCGAGTAATTGTACAAGCATGCCCCATATTTGACTTTGCTCCCGGGCAACTTCTAAAAGACCTTCAGCCTCAGCCTGCCGGCTCCATTCATCTAGAATTGTGGGAACCTTCAGTTCAGTTAACAGGCTAAATAAAGCAGTAGTTATTTCACGTACAGTGCCTGCTTGCTGGACAGCTTGCTGGAAACCAGCCAATGCGGCAGATGCCTGCTCGCGGATCCGGTTAATTTCAACTAATTCCCGGACCTCTCCCGGTGGTATTTCCGGATTTTCCTCCAGTGTCAGGCTGCGCCTGAACTCCCATGGTCTGGAGTCAACCCAGCGACTGCCCCTAATGCCGTGCGCCAATACGTAGTTTTCCAGTAAATCAACTTCTTCCCTGGCCAGCGGCACAAGTCCTGTTTTAAGGAAGCGGAATACCGGATTGTAAGACCAGTCTTTTATTACTACCTCGAATGCTGAACGAATCAGCTCAACCAGGGGGTGGCTCATCACCGGCCTCTTTTCGTCTATAAAAACGGGTATATCATGATCGTCAAACACAGCGGCGATAAGTCTGGCGTAAACTTCCAAATTTCTAGTGAGTATAATAATATCCCGATAATGGTAGCCATAATCGCGGCACAGGCAGGTAATCTCCCGGGCTACTCCTTCTACTTCAGCACGTAGACTAGCCGCAGCGGCAAGTATAACTCCATCTCTACTGTTTAAACAAGGGGCTGCCCTGTGGTTGAAAAAGCTTTTCTCCAGGCTGATAATGGATGGATCACTAAAACGTACCGGTACAGTCATTACCAGCGGACGTTCAACCTGAACCTGTCCCTGTGCCGCTATCTCGCACAGTGTATTATAAGTTTCCCTTGAGGTAAAAAAAAGATCATTTTGCTCAAGACTCGCATTTAATGCGGCAGGGTCTGCACATAAAGTAACATTGACCCGGCGGACAATACGCATAAGGGAAGACAATACCCCGAATTCCTGTATTGTAAATCCAGTAAAACCATCCACCCACACCTCCGCATCATTTAGTACAGTTGATTTTTCCAGACGAACAGCCAGCAGATTTAAGTAGTCATCAGGATCGGTATAGCGACCAACTAAGTAATTCTCCAGTTCACTATATAATAAATAGACATCTGAAAGTTTATCAGCTAGCAGTCCATGGCTTCCCGTATCCCGCAGGAATTCAATCACTTCAGCTAGATCTGCCGGAAGAATACAATATATTTTCATTTCATCCAGAATACAGGCCAGGGTTTCCGTAAAACCGGACTGCCCAGCCGTCCGCCCAAAAATTTTTAAATCTTCTCGCCTCTGTTCCAGCAACCTGCGCAGCACCATCCGCTTGCCCAATTCATCTATATGCGTCCTGGCAGCCCCGCCTACTTCTTGTAGTACCCGAAAAGCCATCCGGCGAAAACTAAGCACCTGAGCGCGAATAAAACCCTGCAAACAACCAGAGGTTGCTAGTGCATATTCTGTTTGAAAAGAGGCTTGCTCCGGCACTAACATAATTAACTGTGAACCTACCGGCTCGTCAATAAGCTTGCGCTGTATATCATTAATACAGGTACGGGTCTTGCCTGTTCCAGCCCGGCCAATAATAAACCGCAAGGACAAGTATATCACCGTCCTATTCGTCCTGATTCATATACTATTCATAAAAATAAAATTCCTCATGATAACAGAGGAATATATTCTTTCAAAAATCAGATCTGTCCGCAACATCTAATCTTTTGTCGATTTCCCCACCACCCGTTTTATAAAACTATCCTCGCGAACAATATAACGCTCATGCACTCCCGTACCAACAAGATCCACATCATCCCGCGCCTCAACCTTAAATAAAAGGCGTTTACCGTCAACTTCTATGAGCCGTGCTGTCGCGGTAACGTTCATACCTACGGGGGTAGCGGCCAGGTGCTTTACGTTTATTTCAGTCCCCACGGTGGTAAAATCTTTCTCTAATAAATGGTTTACTGCTGATACTGCTGCTTCCTCCATCAAAGCAACCAGAGCCGGTGTTGCAAATACACTAACTGAGCCACTCCCGTAAGCAATAGCGGTGTTTTTATTACTTACTGTCACTGATGTTCTTCCCTCAATTCCTGTCTTCAGTTCGTTGGCCATAAAAAAACCTCCGTTAATAATAAAAAAATAAAACAATAACATTTTCCACGGAAAAAAGAATAAAATTAAATATATTATATCATAGTTAATTATTAAAAAAACTAAAATTATACAATCATCACTTTGTTTACTCGTTATTCCAAAATATACATATTGACCTGTTCAAAATTTTCTGATAACATTCAAAATAAAAAAACACCTGTATATCGGAGGGAGTGCTAATGGAAATCTCTTATGATAAGCCGATTGAACCTATTGGTATGGAACAGGAACAGGCCGATGTTTACCTTGTACCAATTTTATTCTATTAAGCGCCTGCAAAGCGGTGGGTGCTGATAAGCCAAGGTGGCAAGTATTGCTCACCTTGTTTTTATTTGTAAAAATTACACCTAATAGCAGTTTTTGGTTCATGTATAAATATGCTACCATGGGTGGATTTTTTAAAATAATACAACCTTTCCGCCCTACTGATTATATTACGAATATATGGTTTTTCACCTCCAATAAGTTCAATGATAGCCATGAAAATAAAAGGATTCTGCTTGGGCAAATCGGCCCTGTTTCTCCTTGTTCTAAGTTCTAACTGGTTACAGGTCTGTATAATCAAATTGTCAAAATGCCTGATGGAAAGTTCGCATAAACTAACAGCGCGCTCTTTTTCAGTAACAATTATAAATACGTCACACTTAACATGAGCGATAAAGTCTTTCTCCCCACCATATTTATTCAATACATTACTCAAAACTTTAGAGGTAAATAAAATGATATGGTTTCCATTGGCATTGTCATTGTCATTTTTTTCCTGATATTTTTCTTTGTGCAATTTGACATAAATTATGCTAAATTTTTGATTTTCCATCGTACGCTTGTTTAATTCTTGCTGTAAATGAATTTTTTCTGGTAATCCGGTGAGGGGATTAATGCCCCTTTCCAACTCCATGCAAATGCCAGGCATGGTATTTGGTAAGATATGCTTTTTCGTTAATAAATTGGTGCCTATCCTGATTAGGTTATGAGCTTTAGGAATGGTATTCATAAAAAAACCCCCTTATTAACAGCGTTTTTCCATTTGCCTACTTGACATCACACAGTTCTTGAATGCATTTTGCTTAATATAACAGGCCAATCAGCAAAAATTCCTGCTATTATGTTATTGACAGGAGGGCATTTCTGCTCCTAATTTGCCGTTACCTGCCGGTATATTTTCTTCACAGCTGGTTGCAAGCTATCCACCGCATATCTCCGTTCAGGATTAGACACAATAAATAACATCGAGTTAAATCAGACCGCAGCCAGGAGGAAATCAAGTCTAGGGTAGCGAATAAAAAGGTAGTGCTGAATCAGACGAAACTTTGGAGGTAACACAAATGGACATATTATCTGCTATCGGCAACACACCACTTGTTGAATTAAAAAACCTGAACGTTAACCCAAAGGTTAGAATTTACGGAAAACTGGAAGGCAGCAACCCTGGCGGTTCCGTTAAGGATCGCCCGGCTTATTACATGATAAACAAAGCTGAGGAATCTGGCCAGCTTACCAGCGGAAAGATTATTCTAGAGCCCACCTCAGGCAACACAGGCATTGCCCTGGCAATGATCAGCGTGGCTAAAGGCTACCAGGTCAAACTTGTAATGCCGGGGTGTGTAAGTATGGAAAGAAGCAAAATTCTTGAGGCCTTTGGCGCGGAAGTTGTCCTAACCCCGGCGTGGGAAGGAACAGATGGATCAATACGGATGGCCCATAAAATCATCAATGATGAGCCGCATTTGTACTTCATGCCCAATCAGTTTATTAACGAGAATAATTCTCTAGCACACTACGAAACTACAGGTCCGGAAATATTCGCACAGACTAACGGAGAATTAGACGTATTCATCGCGGGAATGGGTACCACAGGTACGTTAATGGGTACAGGCTACTATCTGAAGGAGAAAAAGCCTGAGGTCAGGGTTATCGGCGTCGAACCTGTTAAGGGGCATACCATTCAAGGATTAAAAAACATGGAAGAAGCAATTGTCCCGAAGATTTACCGGCCAGAGCTACTGGATGAAAAGATTACCATCGAAGACAGCGAGGCATTTGAAACTGCCAGAATGCTTGCCACTAGAGAAGGCATTTTTGTAGGTATGTCCAGCGGCGCAGCTGTGGCAGGCGCCCTCAAGGTTGCTAACAGCATGAAATCGGGCGTCATTGTGACCATCCTGCCAGACCGGGGTGATCGATATTTAAGCACCAACCTGTTTATGTCCATATGCGCGAAATGTTCTCCCTAAGTTTAAAAAATATCGTCTACAATTTCATTATCTCATAGCTCTTAATACTAAGTGGACCAGATTACGGCATTAACTGCCACCTTGGTCCACTTAATATAGACACCCTTTATAATTCTTTTTCCCATCTTAAACTCCTTGACTCGCTGAGTCAAAAGGCAAAACAAAGGAAAATGTGCTGCCCTCGCCTACTCTGCTCTCCACATGAACATGTCCATGGTGGACATCAACAATGTGCTTCACAATGGACAAGCCCAAGCCAGTGCCTCCTTGCTCCCTCGAACGAGCTTTATCTACCCGGTAAAAACGTTCAAATACCCTAGGCAGGCTGTCCCTGGGGATACCAATACCGTTATCCTGCACACTTACCTTAACGTTATTCTCACTAATCGAGGATCTGATTTGGATTCCTCCACCGGTTTGGGTATAACTTACAGCATTGTCAATCAAATTGATCAATACCTGGCTGAGCATGTCTGGATCACCTTGAATCACCGGCAACTCTTCATACAAATTTGTCGTTATGTTAAGGTTTTTTTCAGTGGCACGGGTTTGGAAAATTGTTACGGCGCTTTTTATCAGATCATTAATCACTACTGGCTGACACTTCGGTGCTATCTTATGGTCCTCGATTTTAGATAAATTAAGCAGCTCATCAATTAGCCTGGTCAACCGTACAGCTTCATTATTAATTATTTCCAAAAAGTTCCTGGCTGTATTAGGTTCCTCTAGGGCTCCATCCAGAAGTGTTTCCGCAAAGCCACGAATGGAGGTTAAAGGAGTTCGGAGTTCATGAGATACATTAGCAACAAATTCACTGCGCATATCTTGTAAATTTTTTCTACCGGCAAAATCCCTCATTAAGACTACTATACCAACGTTCTCAGAAAAAGCGTTTTTTAGCGGCTTAACATGTACATAAAATGAGCGGGGTTCATTAGTTATAAACCAGATCCCCTTTTGTGCCGGTTGGCCGGTTTCAAGAAATTGATTCAACAATTTTTCAAAATCGTTATTTCGGATTACTCTGCGAATATTTTTACCTTTGCTCACCTCCTGGGTGGTTCCAAATAGATTTTCCACCACCGGGTTAACCAGGATTACCCGCTCCCAATTATCCATCGCGATCACTCCGTCACACATACTGGCTAGAATTGCCTGCATTTTGTCTTTTTCCAAAATAACATCGTCAATATTTTTTTTAAGCTCTCTTGCCAGATAATTGATCGAGCGGGCTAAATCACCGATTTCGTCCTGAGCAAAGATACGGATCTCTTGCTCCAGATTCCCTTTGGCCATGTCCTGAGCAATGCAGGCTATTTCCTCAATCGGATTGATTAATCGTCTGTAGGTAATCCAGGCCAGTGCAGCGGCACAAAAAAATGCTACAACAATTGCCTCCCACAAATCAAGTTTATACAGTGCATAAATCTGAGCAAAGGCTATGACTCCCAGGAAAAGAAGAAAATATCCACTTAGTGGTCTCCAGCCGATCCTCATAAAAGATTTAATATTTACTGACAACCCCAGTCCTCCTTAAAGCGGTATCCTACCCCTCGCACCGTCTCAATCATTTGCTCACCTCCAGGGAGGTGTGCGAGCTTCTGCCTAATCAGCCGAACATGAACATCAACTGTCCGTGAATCCCCAGTGTGATCAAACCCCCATATCTGGTTAAACAGATACTCCCTTGAAAAAACCTTGCCCGGCCGGGTGGCCATAAACCACAATAGTTCAAATTCTTTTACTGTAAGCCCCTGATTTATATCATCCACAAAAACGTTTAATCGCTCCTCATCAATAGTCATGCAGCCAATCTTGAGTTGCGCCTGACCAGTTTCCTTAGCTTTTCTATCGGCCCTGTGTCCTTCACTGCTTAGCATGGCATTTATTCTAGCAACTAACTCACGCGGGCTAAAAGGCTTAGTTACATAATCATCGGCGCCCATTTCCAGGCCCCGCACCTGATCCAACTCCTCAGCCCTAGCACTCAGCATTACTATCGGAATATTCTTGGTCTGCACACCTTGGCGCAATTTCTGACATACTTCGAGGCCGTTCATTTTAGGTATCATTACATCGAGAACGATTAGATCCGGATCTTGGCTCTGAGCCAGTTCAAGGCCATTGATGCCATCTAAAGCGGTTATTGCCTGATGGCCTTCCCGTTCTAGATTATAGCGAACCAGTTCAAGGATATTCTTTTCATCTTCTACCACTAATATCCTGGGCATACACCTTCCACCCCTCCATTACTTTAACATTATTAACGATGCCATCCTACCGGTAGTACCCCCCTGCGCACGATAGGAAAAAAACAAATTATTCCGGCAGGAAGTACAGATACTGGCTTTATCTATCTTGTTTTCAAGCAGGCCGGCATCTACAAGAGTACGGTAGTTGGCCTGCCAGAGATCCAGTAGCCACTTTCCTGGATAAACAGGCACAACCAAATCTGTCCAGTAAGAAAAGCTACATTTTATCTGATCAAGCACCTCTTGGTTAATCTCATAACAACAGGGCCCAATTGAAGGCCCGATTCCAGCCAGACAGTCTTTGGGGTCAGTTCGGAAAATCGCTGACATCTTTTGCAATGTCTTTAAGCCTATTCTGGCAACTGTACCTCGCCAACCGGCATGCGCCAAAGCCACTACCCTGTGCGCCGGGTCAAAAAGAAAAATTGGAACACAATCAGCATAATAACTGGAGAGGGGCAAACCTGGAACATCAGTAACCAGCGCATCAACATCGGGCAATGCATCCTCAAACGCCCATGCCCCCCTCCCCTGATCTTGATTGTCTACCACTTGAACTCTGTCACCATGCACCTGCTTGCCGGCAACAATTTTATCCGCCTCAAGACCTAGTGCCCTACAAATCAGGATCCTATTTTTCCGCACGCAATCATGCTCATCACCTACGTTGAACGCAGTGTTTAGCGACGAATATGGTCCTGCGCTTGTACCACCCCCACGGGTGGTGAAACCGTGTATCACCAGGCCAGTAGATTCAATGACAGGGGAAATGTATATTTTTAACCGGTTTCTTACAACAGCTATAAAACTGCTCATGTTAGCTAACTTTTCCTTCATCTAAATAAGCTTCCAATTCAGTCAGGCGGCGTATGATCTCTTCCCTCCTGGTCTGCTCCAGGCCTGCTTCCAGGAGACCACTTAATTTAGCTGAAACAGAGGAGTAAATTGCCTTAAGTGGATCTGAAGGGGCAGCAGTAAGAAGCTCTACGCATTGTTTCCAGACCGGAACTGTGGTATTTAAACCTAGCTCACTGATCTTTGCAGCCAGTGTGCTGGATGATTCCGGCTCACCATGCACAATAAAAACTCTCTGCGGAGGGCTTTGAAAATTTTTAATCCATTCGATCAGCCCTGTTTGATCGGCATGAGCCGAGTAACCTTCAATCGACCTGATTTCTGCCCGCACGGCTATATCATCACCAAAGATCCGTACAGTTTTTTCCCGGTCCATGATCAACCGCCCAAGAGTGCCTTCCGCCTGATAGCCGACAAACAGCACTGTGCACTCAGGGCGCCAGAGGTTGTACTTCAAGTGATGCCTGATTCGGCCGGCGTCGCACATGCCGCTAGCAGATATAATGACCGCACCACTTATGTTGTTTAGCGCCATTGATTCCTGGGCAGTTTTTGTAAACTTAAACTCTGGTATAGCGATTGGATCCCTGCCTCTCTTAATTATATCGAGTGCTTCCTGGTCAAAATAACCCCAACTACGTTGAAAAACAGCAGTTGCGGCCGTGCTGAGCGGGCTGTCAATATAAACCTCCATCGGCGGCATCCTCTTTGCTTCCATAAGGAGATTGAGATGATAAAGCAGGTCTTGAGTGCGCTCAACTGCGAAGGCAGGAATAACCAAATTGCCACCCTTATTATAGGTTTCCCAAATTACCTCATGTAATAAATCCATTTCTGATACTCTTTGCCCATGCATACGGTTACCATAAGTGGACTCAACGATTATATAATCAGCTTCGCTAATAGTTGATGGATCTTTTATTAATGGCTGATCCTTTCTCCCAATGTCTCCAGAAAAGACTAATTTAACTTCACTTCCTCCCTCATTAACCCACAGTTCGATCATAGCTGAACCAAGGATATGGCCTGCATCCACAAAGCGGGCCCTGATTTCTGGTGTGAGCTGAATTATTTCATCATACGAAACCGGGTTAAAAAAAGACAGGCTCTTATAAGCGTCTTTGACATTATATATAGGTTCAATTAGCGGCCTATTGGCACGACGGTTCTTACGATTTTTCCGCTCCACTTCCATTTCCTGAATATGTCCACTGTCAGGGAGTAATACCTCACAAAGCTCCACTGTAGGAACAGTGGCATATATACGGCCTTTATAACCATACTTAATAAATCTGGGAATCAAGCCGCTATGATCGATATGGGCATGGGTTAGCAAAAGATGATCAACGCTGCCTGGTGGGACAAGGAAACTACCATAATTTCGTTCCCTAACCTCTCTTGGACCCTGAAACATTCCGCAGTCAATCATTACCCTGGTGTTAACTGTTTCCAAGAGATAGCAAGAACCAGTAACAGTGCCCGCCGCCCCCAAAAAATGCAATTTCATTGACAAACCTCCAGCTCATATTTGATCTTTACATCATAATATTGTTTTAACAAAAATAATTCCTCCTCAAATGACATAATCCCTCTTTTTGATAGATAAATTTCACCAATGGTGCTTGACAAGTCTATTTCCGTGGCATACTCTAGGGAAAATAGACTTTAATAAATAAAAAGGTGATGCTATGCCGATTTATGAGTTCCGATGTGTCAGGTGCGGCAACCGCTTCGAAAAGTTATGTCAACAAGGTGACAGTGGAGAGAACATAAAATGTCCTGATTGCAGTACCACTAGTACCAGACGAATAATGTCATCTTTTTGCAACCCGGGTGGCGCTAACAATGGTAACGGTTTAGGTTGCGCTTCATGCAATTCTGCTAATTGCAGCGACTGCGGTTAATAGCAAATATATAAAAAGGGGCGTGCTTGAAAGCCCGCCTCCTTTTTAATATTTCAGCTTTAATTTTTCGCTTCGATAACTTAGAGTAGAGTACGCAAAATGACATCGTCGATTTTGACCGTATTGTTGTTTTGACCTGAGGGCTCAAAAGTAAACCTTACATCAGCCACTCTTGCTCCAGCAGGCACCCTTCCGGTGGAGAGTCTGTATCTCTGGTAGGAATTATTCGGAATATCTTGCTGGGAGTATCTCGGTTCGGTTCTACCAACAAAATTACCGGCACTATTGTAATAAAAAATTTCCACAAGTAATACAAACCTTCCAACACCACCAGGTTGAATATTCTCTCTGGCCCACCAGATCAATTCATATATTCTCCCCGGCTCAATATTCACCCGCTGTGAAAGCACTGCCGTTTCATTATGAATTGCTCCCAATTCAGCAGCATAATTACCTGTACGTGAAGTAGTGGACCGAAACAGGTTTCTTCCATTCCAGCCGGAAGGGGGAGAAGTCCTACGCGGCCAGTTTTCAAAGCCCGGGTTATTCAGCAGATTCCTTCCTCCCGGGCCGGGACTCGGTGTTGGTGTCGGTACAATAGCCTCAGCAATTCTGATAGTAACAGATATTGATTCGTTCCGGAGTTCTCTAGCAACATTAAAGCCCTCGATGGTATAGCTTCCGGGGGCAACTTGCTCGCCACGATTATCGTCCTGGTCCCAGACCACCCGGAAGGTCTGCCTTTCGCCCGGATCTAATCTAATATTCGAGGTGACCTGTGCAAAAGACCGACCTCGCGACCAGCGCCAGACTTCTCGCTGATTTGCTCTACTTCTAGCCACAAAATCAAATCGCTGGGTGGTACGGTAGCTAAGGTTAACATTCCTGCTTGATACGTTGGTCTTAACCAGGGTGATGATCACGTTTTCCCCCTGACGGTATACAGACTTATTAGTGGACAGGGTGTATAAAAGCCCCCTGACCCGGCGGCTTACCAGGTTTCCACCTGCCTGGTTTCCGATCACCTGGTTTCCTGTTGAGGTTCCATCAATTGCTTCAGCTGCCTCCCCCTCCGGTATGGTTAGCACCTGGCCGACAAATATTACTCCGGGATCATTAATATTATTAGCTCTGGCCAAAATCTCCACGGTGCTTCCGAAGCGCCGAGCAATTAAATGAAGGGTATCCCCGGTCTGTACTGTATATGTCGTCGCCACATTTTCCCCTTCCTTTCAAACTGTGAAAAGGCATATTTTTTTACATCTTATGCCCGGGAAAGAAAAGCTGTCACAAACGCACAACCGGCACAAATTATAATTTTACCATACCTGATCTTATCAATAATACCAACCCGGGCGTTCTTTCCAGTAGAGGGGTTGTCTGAGATAAGTCCCTGGCCGATTAATCACACATTAATTTTTTAATCGTATTATATATAAAACCAAAGGAGGGAATTACATGGCACAAGTTGAAGGCTGTGGCACTGGTTTTGGAAATTGGGGGTTTATTGTCTTTCTAATCCTGGTTTTGCTCATCTTCGGCCTGGGCTGCTGCTGCATCTAGCGAATTCATAAGACATAAACAAAGCCCTATGCTTAATAGGGCTTTGTTTATGCAGAATTGAGATAAACTAAAATTAACACTTCTCTTGGGGAGTTGCTATATTATTAATATTATCAGGAACAAAACTGAAGGACTACTGAATGGATACTAAATATTAATTAAATACTTACGTTAGTGTTATTTAAGGGGGATTTTTTATGCCATATTTAATGACCGCTCCCGGTGGTCACCAGTTGCCGCCATTACCTTATAACTATAACGCTCTTGCACCGGTCATAAGCCCGCAAACACTACAAATTCACCATGACCTTCACCATCTTTCCTATGTGGAGGGCTTAAATAAGGCCGAAATTGAACTGTTAGAAGCGCGCCAAAGGGGAGATTTTTCACTGATCAAGCACCTGGAGCGCGAACTCGCTTTTCACGGCTCCGGCCATATCCTGCACAGTATCTACTGGACCGTGATGACTCCTGTAGGAAGTGGCGGCCAGCCTGGAGTGGAAACGATAAATCAGATAAACAAATACTTTGGCAGTTTCGCTGCTTTCCAGGGACAATTCACTGCCGCGGCAATAAATGTGGAAGCCTCCGGATGGTCTGTACTGGTCTGGCACCCTGCCTGGCAGCACCTGGAGATCTTAAATGCTGAAAAGCACCAAAACCTAACCCAGTGGGGCGGTATTCCAATCTTAGTGTTGGATGCCTGGGAACACGCTTATTATCTGGATTACCAGTACAGGCGCGCTGATTATGTGAAATCCTGGTGGCAATTAGTTAATTGGTATGAAGTAGAAAGGAGACTCCTTTTAGCGATAAGATCACAAATACCACTTACAAGATAAAACACGTATGCAGAAAAATAACCCTCTGATTGTGACAGAGGGCTTAATCTTAATATTAATCCCTTTCCCTAGTGCGGGGATTATAACATGTCCTAAACGTATTATCAGCCATGGAGAGTGAGCCTTGGCTTGCATCCCTAATATTGTGGATGCCTTTACGGTGAGCTAGTCCAACAGGTTAATATTAACAATAAAGGTTTTTTCATCTACTCGGTAAATAGCATCCCCCTCGGGCAATATTCCATAAATTACATTATAGCCCATTTCCCGTAACATCTCGACAATTATCTTATAATCTACTTTACACTCAGAGTTATTATCGTATTTATTGAACAACACAAATTTTCCTTCTTTCTTAGTAATTCAGTAACTCAATATAATACTTACTTAATGCTGACTAAGCAACTTGTCTTAAATATACACCATTCTCTTTAAGTTATTATGACCAATATAGGAATCCCGTAATATAAATTTAAAATACCCTTCTGATAAAAGCAGAAGGGTATTTCCCTGGATAACCCCTCGTCCTACGATGGGGAATTTTATTGGTGGAGATAAGGGGGCTCGAACCCCTGACCTCTAGAGTGCGATTCTAGCGCTCTCCCAGCTGAGCTATATCCCCACAAAAAATGTAATTAAACTTAAAAAGATCTATACCTGTTGTGCTATTCAACTCATTATAGCACTCTAAAAATACCGGGTCAACTAGGTTACATAATGTTTAAACTGAACTACAAGGGTTATGATTTTATAACTCAACTTTCTCACGTGAAAAAATGTCATCAAGCCTTGATATAATTGACTTTTTTTAATCAATTTTGATAAAAAACAACAAAAAGACACCTTTGTCTTGGTAAAATAGAGTTGACTAAAAACCATTCCAACAAGACGAAAGGATGTCTTTTATGAAGTCTATTTTACCAGAACAATATACAGTTGAGAAACAGTTT
>JAQVGZ010000044.1 GCA_028696455.1 Desulfotomaculaceae bacterium
GAAATTGCAGAGCATAGTAGAAAAGACCCATTATTAATGTTACAAAACCAGTTAGATCAGGTCTTCGTCTCTGAGATGGAAAAAGAAGTAGAAGCAATAGTGGACGAGGCTTTTCAAGAGGCCATGCGGGCATCCACTGGGAATATTTCATGGTTTCATTAGGGGTGATTTTACGTGACAACATATCTGCAAAGCTTAAACCAGGCCTTGGGCAAGCTGTTAGAGCAGGATGAGCATGTGTTTATCATTGGTGAGGACATAGTGGATCCCTATGGTGGCGCTTTTAAAGTGACAAAAGGGTTATCTTTGTCTTTCCCGGAACGGGTTTTGCCGACTCCGATAAGTGAAGCTGCCATCGTTGGCCTGGCAACGGGAATGGCCATGCGAGGTTTGCGTCCCGTTGTTGAAATCATGTTTGGTGATTTTATCACCCTTGCCGCAGATCAAATAATTAATCACGCGGCTAAATTTCATGACATGTATTCCGGTAAGGTAGATGTGCCATTGGTGATCAGGACCCCCATGGGGGGAGGAAGAGGGTATGGTCCCACACACAGCCAAAGCCTGGAGAAAATTTTTCTCGGCATACCCGGTCTCAAAGTAGTAGCTCCCTCTCATTTTCACGACCCGGGAGTTATTCTGCAGGAGGCAGTTTTAAATGACAGTAATCCGGTATTATTTATTGAGCACAAAGGGTTGTATCCCAAAGAACTTATTTTAGATAACAACTACCCATTGCACCTTTCTATTGCGGCCGCTGGTTCCGGGTATCCGACGGTCATCGTAAAGAATTTTGATCATAAGCAGCACAAACCGGATGTTGCTTTAATTACTTATGGTGGTATGAGTCCGGCCATTGAAGAGATCATGAAAACTATGTATCAGGAAGAAGTATGGGTAGTCTCGGTTCTTCCCAGTCTGCTTTCTGAGCCTCCCGCTAAGGTGATTGCACAGGCAATAGAAACCTGCGATGAAGTGATTGTTATTGAGGAAGGAGCGGGCAGGTTTGGTTGGAGCGCAGAAATAGCTGCCATGTTTAACGAACATTTGGGGAGTAAGTGCCCGCGTTTGACTCGAATTATGTCCAAACCTACTGTTATTCCAGCCGCAAGGCAACTGGAAGCAACCGTGCTCCCATCGATCGAACACATCGAAAAGACCATCTGGGAGGTGCTCAACTGATGGCCATTCTGCAAAGAGTTCCGATGGTTAATCCAAATGATAATCACGTTTGCTTGATTGAATGGGTAAAAAGCCTGGATGATTACGTCCAAAAAGGGGACATTATCGCTGTTATTGAGACAAGTAAAGCTGTTTTTGATATAGAAGCGGAAAGTAGTGGTTACCTGGTTCCATTGGTTGAGGCCGGTGAGAACAGTAAAATTGGCAAGGCTTTAGCAGTTATTAAAGATACCAGGGATGAAGATTATAGCGAACTCCTGGCGATGGTTAGAAACGAAAGTGAACAAGCTGAAACGGTTTCCAATAATCAGCAGCTGAAAGAAAAAAAGTGGACAAAAAAAGCGGAAATCCTGGCTAATAAGTATCAGGTTGATCTGAATGGAATTGTATCAGACGGACTTATCCGTGAAGAAGATGTAATGGCTATTATTGAAAAAAGAAACAAAGAGAACTTCGAAGACCTTGTTGAAGACGCCTACCCGGGAAATCTTTCTCAAAAAATGCTAATTCTTGGGGGGGGACGGGGTGCCGTTCAAGTTATTGATGTCATTCTAAGAAAGCCCGGCTTTAAAATAATGGGGATTTTGGACGATGATCAGTCGTTAGTTGGTAAATATATTTTGGGCTATAAAATTTTGGGACCGATTGAGCAAGCCCTTAAGTTGTGGGAAAATAAGCTGTTTGATGCTCTGGTTATATCCTTCTCCAATGATTTGGAACGCAGGGCACAAACCTATGAAAAATTTACTAAACATGGTATCCCTTTTGCTAACATTATCGATCCCGGTGTTTCTATTCATACCAATGTTACCATCGGTGAGGGTAATGTAATCATGCCCTTTAGCCGGATCGGATCCTGCAGTATTATCGGAAACAATAATTTCCTGAGCGCTTATGTAAATATTGAGCATCATAACAGCCTTGGCAGTCATTGCACTTTTGGTCCGGGAGTGTTAACGTCGGGCCGGGTCAATATCGGGGATAAGGTAAAATTTGGTACTGGGATTTTTATTGAGCCGGGCGTGCATATTGGCGATGAAAGTATCGTTGCTTCAGGTAGTGTCCTAACCATCGATGTTCCTCCAAGAACATTGGTGAAAACTATTATTTCACACAAAATGCGCGTGCGGGATGACAAAATAAATAAGGGTTAAATATTAGAAATCTGAATATCTCGTTAATTATAAAATGATTTGCCGGTCTCTGTCTTACACTGGAGACCGGCCTTATTATATCAGTTACTCTGGGATACCGATTGGCCCTTGAAGACGGCCTGTTTTCGATAAAGGCTATTATATGTCCTTGCTACTGTTTATCACCATACTAGAGTTGTCGTTCATATTATATTAGGAACTGCGGCGCCGGCCAGAGTTTAATTAACATGGTGAAAAGGAAGGTTTTTAATATGATTGTGCCTCTTTCGTCACCCGATCTTGGTACAAGAGAACGGGAATTGATTAATGAAGTACTCGACAGCAATATCTTAAGCATTGGTCCCAAAATTGAGTTGTTCGAGCGAATGGTGGCCGAATATTTAGGGGTTAAGGAAGCAGTGGCGGTAAACAGTGGGACCAGTGGTCTTCACCTGGCAGTACGGGCGCTGGGGATTGGTAAGGGCGACGAGGTGATAACTTCACCTTTTAGTTTTATCGCCTCCAGTAACTGCCTTCTGTTTGAGCGCGCCCGGCCGGTATTTGTTGACATTGATCCCCTTACATTGAATCTGGATCCGTCGAAAATAGAAGAAAAAATAACACCGAACACTAAGGCTATCCTTCCAGTACACGTTTTTGGCAGGCCGGCAGATATGGACAGGATCAATGAGATTGCCGGGAAGTTCCGGCTGGCTGTCATAGAAGATGCCTGTGAGGCTATAGGCGCCCAATATCATGGAAAAATGGTGGGCAGTGCTAGCGATGTGGCGGTGTTTGCCTTTTATCCCAACAAACAAATTACAACCGGAGAAGGAGGAGTGATTGCATCCAATAGCAGCAAATTGGCCGAATTGTGCCGGAGTATGCGCAACCAGGGCAGGAGTAATGATAATATCTGGCTCAATCACTGCCGCCTTGGATACAATTATCGAATGAGTGAGCTTAGCGCGGCCCTGGGGGTAGCACAGATGGAGCGTATTGATGAAATACTGGCCAGGCGGGAGGCCTTGGCCTGTGCTTATCATGCCAGATTGGGTGGGTTGAAGGGGATAACAATACCTGCTAGTGAAAAGGATAATAAAATCAGCTGGTTTGTATACGTCATTCACCTGGATCCCGGTACTGACCGCAACTATGTAATGAAATATCTTCGTGAAAATGGAGTTGACTCCCGGCCGTATTTTCAGCCCATTCACCTACAGCCATTTTACAGGGAAACTTTCGGGTACCGTGAAGGAGACTATCCAAATACTGAGGCGGCAGCTTCCTCAAGCCTGGCCATACCGTTCTTTAATAATTTTACGGAACAGCAAATGGATTATGTAGTTAAGGTGCTGAGCGAAGCGGTAAACCAGGCTTAGCTCTCATTATTATCAATATTATTAATGGCTGTAACGGGGCTATGTTTGTCTTGCCGCTTGGGAGTAATAAATTTAAAACTGGGTGCGGATAGCTTAAGGCCGGCTTTAAATTTGCCGGCCTCAGCGTAGAAAAGGTCTCTAATAGTGGAATAATGTAGGGTATATTATTCCGTTCTTTCCATAGCGAATTCCTTAGACAGCTTGCCCAAAGCTTTTTTTTCGATGCGAGAAACATATGAGCGGGATATGCCGAGGCTAGTTGCTATTTCACGCTGAGTTTGCCGCGCCATGTTATCTAAGCCAAATCTCAGTTCCAAAACTTTCTTTTCCCGTCGTGTAAGCTGGCGTACTTTTTCCCTGAGATGTTTTCGTTCAAAGTTGCTTTCCACCATTTCTGACACCACCTCAGGGTGGGTGCCCAATATATCAACTAAAGTGATCTCATTGCCTTCTTTATCTACACCGATAGGATCATATAGTGATACCTCAGATTTCACTTTCTTTATATAACGCAGATGCATTAAAACTTCATTTTCGATACAACGGGCAGCATAGGTTGCCAGACGAGTCCCTTTTCCGGAATTGAAGGTGCTGATCGCTTTGATTAGACCGATGGTGCCGATAGAGATCAGGTCCTCTGAGTCTTCCCCGGTATTGTCGAATTTTTTCACCACATGTGCAACCAGGCGTAAATTTCTTTCGGTGAGGACGTTGCGAGCTTCCTTGTCTCCGCTGGCTAATTGGCGAAGGTACTTTAATTCTTCTTCCTCGGATAGCGGCTGTGGAAAAGAATTATTGGCAATATACGAGACGAGCAGCAGGAGGCCATTGACCAGCGACACCACAGTCAAAGCCCATATACCAGATATCATCTGCGTTTATCCCCTCTCCCCAAATAATTTACTGGATATGCTGCGGATAAGTTAATAATATGAACGAAGTTGATGTAAGGTGCACGTCCATCTTACTGTGTAACAAGTTTTTATGCTGAGCTTTGACAGAATTACTTGTTTCGGTGGTCCAGACCGGGGTAAAATGTTTATAATGGAAACATAAGAGCGGTTTTAATTTCGGAGGAAGGTGCAAATGATGAAAGCTACTGGGGTGATCCTGGCTGGAGGGAAAAGCTCTCGTATGGGCGCCGATAAGGCTTTGATCAATATTGGCCAAAAGGGCATGATCGAGAGTGTGGCAAGTGAGCTAGAAAAAGTTTGTACCGAAGTTTTAATCTCAGGCGGTGATGTAAATATTGGTAGACGGCTGGGCCTGAAATTTATCGCCGACTTAATCCCTGGCCGGGGTCCGCTTAGTGGTATTCATGCTTCTCTTCATGCTGCGGCATATGAAAGTTGCCTTGTAGTAGCCTGTGATATGCCTTTTATTAATGCTGATCTGGCTAGCTTTATGCTCCAACAGGTAGAAGGGTATGATGTTGCTGTACCCTGTCATGGGATTTATCTCCAGCCGTTGTTTGCTGTATACAGCAAGAGCTGTCTACCAGCCCTTGAAAGATATTTAGATACAGGAGGAATAAAAGTATCTGCTCTTTTTCCTATGGTAAAGGTGAATTATGTTAGTGAGGAAAAAATTAGTTTATTGGCGGATATTCAAACTGTTTTTTTTAATGTTAACACACCGGTAGATTTAACTAAGGCCAGGGAGATGGCCCAAAAAACGAGTAAAAACATTAAGTGAATAAGCAACTAAAAAAATCATATGTATCTAAGAAAGGTAATATTGATTTTGTTGAAAATATTTTATCCTAGAATATTTGTGGCCTCGGTAACGGATATTCAAGTGGAAATGCTCAGGAAGCTAGGGATAAAAGGAATCCTCTTTGACCTGGATAATACTATTGTCAGTAGAGACTCAAACCAGTTCCCGCAACATATTTTGTACTACTTAAATATGCTGCGCGCTCAGGGTTTTAAGTTGGGAATAATTTCTAATAACGGGCGCAGGCGGGTGACCTCCATTGCTGGCCTGCTGGAGATCCCCGCGGTGCCCCGCGCAATTAAACCCTGGGCGAGACCGTTTCGCCGTGCCATGAAAATGCTGGGAACCTCTGCCAGTGAAACTGCCCTGGTTGGCGACCAGATATTTACTGATATATTGGGAGGAAATTTGGCCGGTCTGCACACGATCCTTGTGGTTCCCATGAAAGGAAAGGATTTTTTAGGCTCGCGCCTGATCAGCCGACCTCTGGAAAGGCTGGTGTTGGCCAGGTTGAGCAAATACACGGAGGTACTTCATGAAAAACGGGATTAGCGGCCACACCAGAGTGTGCGGGATTTTCGGCTACCCCATCGGGCATTCTTTTTCCCCGGCAATGCACAACGCCGCCTTTTCTGCTCTCGGCCTGGATTTTGTTTATGTACCTTTTCTGGTTGAGCCGGGCAATCTTCCAGCGGCGGTTGAAGCGGTGAAGACATTAGGCCTGGCCGGGGTAAATATAACCATTCCACACAAACAGGCAGCGCTCCCACTCTTGGATGAAGTCACTGAGGCAGCTAAGCTGATTGGCGCTGTCAATACTATTGTTAATCGATCAGGACGCCTGCTTGGTGATAATACTGATGGAGCTGGATTTCTGCGTTCTCTTGAAGAAACTACCGGTTTTGCCCCAGCCGACAAGACTGTATTAATGCTAGGCGCAGGCGGGGCTGCTCGGGCTGTAGCGATTCAATTAGCGCTGGCTGGAGTAAAAAAAGTATTTTTGATCAATCGTTCCCGGGAGCGGGCAGAGATTTTGGCTGCTCAAATTGCCGGTAAAACAACGGCGAAGGTGGAAGTCGTTCCCTGGCCTGACGGCAAGAATAAACAGTGCTTGAGAGAGATGCTGCGGGGCGCCGAATTGGTGGTCCAGTCTACTCCATTAGGAATGTATCCTGAGGAAGTATTAACTGTACCGTTGCCTGATAACATATTTCGGCCGGGGCAAGTTGTCTGCGACCTGGTATATAATCCTGGAGAAACGCTTTTTCTAAAGAACGCCCGCCATGCTGGCGCGACAACAGTAAATGGGCTGGGAATGCTGTTATACCAGGGAGTCCTGGCCTTTGAGCTATGGACGGGTATGTCTGCGCCAGTTGCGGTGATGAGGAAAGCGCTGACAGATAGTGTTTGCTGACAATTTTCCCGTGGCTAAACAACAGTTAACCTTTTTTGAAATAACCTGATACTGGGGGAAGCGAAATTGCTAAGATACCTTACGGCGGGGGAATCCCACGGCCCGGCGCTGACCGCGATCATAGAAGGTATGCCGGCAGGGATTACTTTGACCGGCGATTATGTTAACAAGCAGTTAGCTCGCCGGCAGATGGGTTACGGTCGCGGCGCCAGGATGAGAATTGAAAGTGATGAAGTGCGTTTCCTCTCCGGGGTGCGCGGCGGGCTGACCCTCGGGAGCCCAATTACGCTCCAGATAGCTAATAAAGACTGGGAGAACTGGTCACAGGTAATGGCGCCGGAATCAGGTGCGCGGCTGGACGAACGGGTTGTCACCCGGCCCAGGCCGGGACACGCCGACCTTGCGGGGGCGATCAAGTACGGGCACCGGGATATACGTAATGTGCTTGAACGTTCCAGTGCCAGGGAGACTGCCGCCAGAGTGGCTGTGGGCAGTGTAGCCAGAAGGCTTCTTGATGAACTGGGAATTAAGGTGATTGGCCAGGTAGTGAAAATTGGCAGCGTTGAGGCCGAGGTTGACAATAGCGGCTGTGAGGAGAATTTGACAGATGCTTTGGCTGCATCGCAGCTCCTGTGTAGCGATCCAGCAGCGGAGCGGCGGATGATCGTAGCCATTGACCAGGCAAGGGAAGCAGGTGATACACTCGGAGGTGTCTTCAAGATAAAAGTATTTGGTGTTCCGGCTGGGCTGGGCAGCTACGTGCAGTGGGACCGGAGACTGGATGGACGTCTGGCTGCGGCTTTAATGAGCATTCAGGCTATAAAGGGGGTAGAAATAGGGTTAGGGTTCAATGCGGCTGGCCTGGCCGGGTCCTTAGTTCAAGATGAAATATTTTACGAGCAAGGACGTGGTTTTTTTCGTGGATCCAACCACGCTGGAGGGCTTGAGGGTGGCGTAACCAATGGAGAGGTAATCATATTGAACGCTGCAATGAAACCGATACCAACACTTTACCGTCCACTGCAAAGTGTAGACCTGGTTACCAAAGAACCTTTATCAGCGTCTATAGAGCGCTCCGACGTTTGCGCCGTTCCTGCGGCCTGTGTGATTGGTGAGGCGGTTGTAGCATGGGAAATAGCCCGTGCATGCCGGGAAAAGTGTGGAGGTGATACCCTGGCTGAGTTAAAAGATAATTGGCAAAAGTACCTGTTGTATCTTAGGCAGGTGTAATTATTTGAAAAAAAATATTGTTTTAATCGGGTTTATGGGAACTGGTAAGACATCTATTGGTCGCCGCCTGGCCTTGCGCCTCAAGATGAAATTTGTAGATACTGATTCAGAAATAGAAAATATTACCGGTAAGACGGTTGCCCGAATTATTGCGCGCGATGGATTGATTCGTTTTCGTTCCGAAGAAGCGCTGCTGGTAAAAAAACTTTCCCAGCAGGAAGGTCTGGTCATTTCAACTGGTGGCGGGATAGTGTTGTTCCCGGAAAACGTACGTCTCTTAAAGGAAAAAGGCACTTTAATCGAACTTTTTGCAACACCCCAAGTAATCTTTAACCGGCTTAAAAAAAAGAAAGACCGGCCTTTGCTAATGAAGGGAAACATGAAGGAGCAGATCGAGGCTCTGCTGAAAGAGCGCGAGGGAGCTTACGATGTGGCTGAGTTTTCCGTGGACACCGGAAGTGTTTCCCAGGAGGAGGCCGTTGAAATAATTGCCCGATACATCAAAGAAAAGCAGTTATTCCAGAAATAAGTTAGCAAACTCATATATTCCACAATAAATCCATGTTAGGCATTCACAGGAGTTGTAACAATTTGGAACTAATTAAAGTTGACCTGGGGGCCAGGAGTTACAATATTTCTATCGGATCTGGAATCCTGCCGGACCTGGGCAGATATTTGAAGGAACTGCAGGTAGGAAAAAGGGTCCTGTTAGTTACAAATTCTAATGTGTGGCGACTTTACGGTAAAATTGTAAAAGAGAGCTTGTCAGATGCAGGTTATCGTGTATTAGTTGGAGAAATCGGTGACGGTGAAGAATATAAAACACTGGCCACTGCCGAGCGCCTTTACGACCTGGCCTATCAGAGCGGGTGCGACCGACTAAGTCCGGTGGTTGCCCTTGGTGGCGGTGTTGTCGGCGATACGGCCGGATTTGTAGCTGCCACATACCTGCGTGGAGTTCCTCTGATTCAAGTACCTACAACCTTGTTAGCTCAGGTGGACAGCAGTGTTGGCGGCAAAGTAGCAGTAAACCATCCCCGGGGGAAAAATATTATAGGGGCATTTTACCAGCCCTGTTTGGTACTGGCCGATATCGACGTGTTGAAGACCTTACCGATGCGTGAAATAAGATCCGGGCTGGCTGAAATAATTAAATACGGGATAATTTGGAGTGAAGAATTCTTTTCCTGGCTGGAGGAAAATATCGGGGCGCTGCTGGCAGGTGACGCCGGCTCGCTTGTTCACGTAGTGCAGGAGTCCTGCCGGATTAAAGCCGAAGTTGTGGAGGCGGACGAAACTGAAGGTGGCCTGAGGGCTATATTGAACTATGGACACACCGTCGGCCATGCCGTTGAAGCCTTGACCCGATATAAGAAATACACCCACGGTGAGGCAGTGGGTATTGGGATGGTGGCCGCCGCCCGACTGGCGTGGTCACTGAAGTTGTTAGGTTTTGCTGACCTTTCCCGCATCGAAGCACTGGTCCGCCGCGCCGGCCTGCCGTATGAATTGCCGGAAAACCTTTTAGTTGAAGATATTATGGAAAGGTTTTACCATGACAAGAAAGTTATTGGTGGAAACCTGACTTTTGTCTTGCCCGGCTGTATCGGCAAGGTAGACATCAGAAAAGATTTGACCAGGGATATACTAATTAATTTTTCGAAAATGCGATAGCCATGAACCGGGTTATAGGGCGGGAGCAGAAAGGCCGCTGCCCCCGCAGTCTACCACTAGCGAATGACCCAGTTGCTGCCGCTGTTATTATCCCAGTTGTTGGCGGAGTCCTTAAAACAAAAGATGGTCTTATCGTTTTTCATTCTTATGGTCTTTTCCCATCCCCTGAACGATTTCTCCATTTTCTGAGTATTCGTATCCAGCCAGCGATCACCATGGCCATAGTGCAAGTATACCTGGTCAGCACCGGATTTTGCTAGCAGACCATTATAACAAACAGTAACTTCATTGCCGTAAGGGCTGCTTTTCACTTCAACACCTTTTTGGAAATCATTCCAGCCTCTTGCCATTTCAAGTCCCCCTTTGCAAAATTTTTTGAAACTAACTATTATGTTGTTTATTAATAAGGTTTTTATAACCGTTTTTTTGTGTAAAAATCTTTAATCAAAGGTATTGTAACTATATATTTCAAATTATTATGAAAATGTTGTTTTAAATTGGAGGTTTAGTTATGGTTGAACAAATGTTTTTTACTGCTGGCCAAGGGAAGTTCCGGATCGACCTGTTAGTTTCGGTTACCGGGGATGGCCTGGTTGTACAGGTTTTCGGCGGTGAAAAACCTCATATCGGCGCTGTGGCGATAAGTTTGCCCAGGCCAGGCCTTAACGATCCAGCTAAAATTAGTTGTAATACAACCGTTATTCCGCTGTTGGGCCACAAAGACGACGAAGTGGCCAAACCTGTAGCCGAAAAGATAGCTGTCGCCTGCGGTAAGCCCGTAGTAGTGGCGGCTGGCATCCATGTGGATCAGGCTGCACCGGAAGAAATTAAAATACTAGTAGAGAATTGTTTTTCCGCGGTAAAGTTGTTAACAGGTAGCCCGGCTTTAGCTGCTATTACGTCGCATGGGTGCACAGGTGTTTGATGGAATATTACGATAGGTGTTAATCATATGTGACGCCCTACCGGCTTATATTAGGCACTAGTTGTTAAGAGGAAGCGGGCTGTACCCGCTTTTTATTTTTTGGCGTTATTATGTTAAAATATGCTTATCTAAAATTATTTCCGGGGGAGAATTAAGCTTCATGATTGACCCAATTGCCATCAAGTTTGGCACCTTACCTATATACTGGTATGGAATAATAATGACCGTTGCTTTCATTCTTGCTACGGCGCTGGCTTATCGCTTTGCCTTGAAAAGCGATATTGACCCGGAGCATATTCTTAATTTATTAATCTTGATCATTCCTGCAGCGATAATCGGAGCCAGGCTGTATTACGTCTTTTTTAGCTGGGAGAATTACAGCCACAACCCTATGGAGGTATTAGCCATCAGGCAAGGTGGATTGGCCATTCACGGTGGCCTGTTAGGGGGCTTTTTAGCCGGTTTCTATTATGTCAGGAAACATCATCTTGATTTTTGGGAAATGGCTGACATTTTTGCTCCATGTATTATCCTTGGGCAGGCTATCGGCCGCTGGGGCAATTTTATCAACCGGGAAGCATTCGGTGGCCCGGTTTCCAGAGAATTTATCAGCAGTTTCCCTGGCTTCATCCAGAAACAGATGTTTATTGGGGGGCAATACCACCACCCTACTTTTTTGTATGAATCTTTATGGAATTTGCTTGTTTTTATTGTATTAATGGTTAGCCGTAAGCGGGTACAGTTCCAGGGGCAAATCTTTTTACAATACTTAACTTTATATTCTTTCGGTCGTTTTTTTATTGAAGGTTTGCGCACGGACAGTCTGATGTTAGGGCCGGTGCGGGTAGCCCAGTTGGTCAGCTTGTTCTTGATTGCAGCAGCGCTAGTCCTTTATGTGATCAAAAGGAAGAAGGTAAGTCAAACATAAAAATTGTTCTAAAGACGCATACTTATTATATGAGTTATAGATTGAGATGGAGGTTGATAACTTGATTTCCAGCCTTTTTGAGCACAGGGGGAGTGACTTGCTGGCGCGCGAACAGGCTTCTTTTTATGTTCGCGATGCCCAGAAAGGAACGGTAGAAATGGGGAAGCTTCTTCAGCAAATAGCGTCTGTAGGGTCTGATCACCCTGAATTATCCCAACAATATTCCAAACTTTTGCAACTGAATGGGCAGGTCGGAGAAAGCTTAGTCCAGGCGCAAAATGCCCTAACATAAATTTGGGAGCATTCTTCGGGACTTTTAGGGAGCCGGCAATTTATCTTGAATGCATCACCCTGGCCAGGGTCAAAACAAGTACCACGCAGATAGCCGGGATGAATACAGAGAAATATGCCGGTAAATCCATCAGTTTTTCCGCGTAGATCATTTCTCCAGCAACCCAGGCAATAACAATGCCACCCATGCAGGTAATCCAGTTAAACCTGGACATTAGTGATGCCAATAACTGGCTGCCGATCATTAAAAGAGGTATGCTAAAAAGCATGCCGAAAATCAAAAGGAACAAGTTTCCATGTGATGCTCCGCCAACAGCAAGAATATTATCCAGGGACATAATCAGGTCAGCCAGAATGATTGTTTTAACAGCCCTTAATAAACTTCCCTGGGGTGATACGACTGTGCAGTCTACATTATTTTCTAGCAGAAGCTTCACTGCTATCCAGATCAGGGCCACCCCTCCGAAGAACTGCAACATCGGTACTTGCACCAGACTTAAGGCAGCAATGCAGGTGAAAAATACGCGCAGCATTATGGCTGCCAGTGCGCCTAAAATAATTGCTTTTGTTCTGTTGCGTACGTCCAGGTTTCTGGTGGCCATACCGATAACCACCGCATTATCTCCACTCAAAACCAGATCAATCAAGATAATCTGCAAAATTGAAAGAATAAACGCAAAGTCGGCATTTATTTCCATGGAATCCCCCTGTTCAAATAAATGGTAATAGCCCTGGTAGAACAATTTATAGAACAATTTATATTCTATGTTATAGTGAAAATGACAGGAAAAATGTAAGTATTTCGTGATTTGTTCACTGAAATTTATATAACACCAACGTAATAGTGAACTTTTGATATTTAGTATTTCTTTCTTGTTTGAAAGCTGGTGCAGTAATGCATTAATGAAAAAGTATAATTGCGATGTAATCTTTATGATACTATCTAATAAAATAACTAAAAAGCGGTTGCTAACAGTCAATGAAAGAACTAAATAAAGGGATATGTTATTTTTTGCCTCCAGGGATTGTAAATTCCTGGGGCTTTTCTTTTTTACTGTTAACAGCTTGACGATACTTTTACTGAAGCTAGCTGAATAACGCGTACTGCCTGGCAAGGAACAAGCCGTGCCGTTTATCAGCTAACCGGCACAGAAGAATTTCACGCAAGACTGCATTGTTCTTGCAATAATGCAGTCACGATTTCTTAGTTCGGAGCGTCTTTAGCTTGAATTTGTAATTATTTATTAGCTGGCATGAATTTTGCCTTTCATATATATTGTATTTAGCTGTATTATTTTATAGACAGGAAGGGG
Organism: Desulfotomaculaceae bacterium; assembly: GCA_028696455.1. GTDB lineage: Bacteria > Bacillota > Desulfotomaculia > Desulfotomaculales > Pelotomaculaceae > MVQL01. Next base: position 13,189 of record JAQVGZ010000044.1, read on the forward strand.
GATGCCCTGTGCAATAACGAATTAATATTTGGCCTTGTTGCGGTAATGTTGTGCTGTAAGTTAAATTCTTTGGGCACCTTAAGAAAGGCAGGTGTAGTTAACGGTGGAGGTAGATTGGGGCAGGGCTTTACTTGTAGCTCTTACAGGCATTGTTTCGGTTTTTCTTGGTTTAGGCATTCTTGATATTGCGGTTACTATCTCAGGTTATATCTTCGGGCAGTCTGAAAAAAGGAAAAAGGAAAAAGCTAATTCTTAATATGCATTTATCGAAATTGTATATTAGCGATATAGGCTTGTTTGGGAGGTAGATTATTTATATGGAACTTGTCGCTCAAAGCTTAGAGGGGTTGGGTATCTGGACATTGAGTTGGAGGAATATGATAATGTGGGTTATTGCCTTTGTCCTGATGTATCTAGCCATCAAAAAAGGGGTGGAGCCCCTCTTGCTGATCCCCATTAGTTTTGGAGTTTTTGCTGCCAACTTTCCCATGACCGGACTCACCTATGAAGGGGGACTATTTTATATTTTTTACCATTACGGTATAGCCAACGAGCTGATTCCGCCTTTGATCTTCCTGGGGTTGGGGGCAATGACTGATTTTGGGCCGGTTATAGCAAATCCCAAAACATTGCTTCTTGGTGCAGCTGCGCAGCTAGGGGTCTATGCTGCCTTCTTTACCGCGCTGGTCTTGGGCTTTAGCATCGCCGAGGCAGCCACCATCGGCATTATCGGCGGTGCCGACGGGCCTACCTCGATCTATCTATCCGCTAATCTGGCTCCGCACCTTATGGGGGCTGTATCCGTGGCGGCATACTCTTATATGGCCCTGGTGCCCATAATTATCCCACCCATCGCAAGGCTGTTCACCACCAAGAAAGAGCGGGAAATGGTAATGACCCAGATGCGTCCGGTGAGCAAAAATGAAAGAATCATCTTTCCCCTGCTCGCCTCTATTATTATTATTCTGCTGGTTCCCCCCTCTGCTCCGCTGATGGCTATGTTTATGTTGGGCAACTTGTTTATGGAGTCCGGCATGGTGGAAAGGCTGACTAATGTGTCCCGTGATGCCCTGATGAATATAATTACGATAATTCTTGGTGTTGGCGTGGGGTCGACCATGTCAGCCGAAAATTTCCTTAATCAGAAAACTTTATTTATCTTTGTCTTGGGTGTGGTGGCTTTTGCCTGTGCTACTGCCGGCGGGGTGCTAATTGCCAAGTTAATGAACCTCTTTTGCAGGAGCAAGGTTAATCCTTTGATTGGAGCTGCCGGGGTGTCAGCCGTTCCCATGGCTGCCCGGGTTGTGCATAATATGGGCATGCAAGCGAATCCGCAAAACTACCTGCTCATGCATGCCATGGGTCCCAATGTGGCCGGAGTTATCGGGACCGCGGTAGCTGCAGGGGCGTTTATTTTATCCATTAAGTAGTCGCCTGGCCCAATGAGAACCGCTCCGTCAGGAGCGGTTCTCATTAAATAAAGAAAACGTAGGGAGGGATTTCTTTGCCTGAGGAGTTTCATGTAACTACTGCCATCGCAGTTTTTTTAATCACATATGCTATCATTGTCTCTGAAAAAATACACCGGACCATCATTGCCCTGGTAGGGGCATGCCTTGTAGTGGTCTTGGGCATCATCCATATGGAAGACGCGGTTCATGCTATCGACTTCAATACTATAGGCCTGCTGACCGGGATGATGATTATCGTGGGTATTACCAGGCAGACTGGTGTTTTTGAATACCTTGCCGTGAAAGCGGCCAAGGGTTCTAAGGGGGAGCCGCTGAAAATAATTGCTGCTCTCAGTCTGGTCACGGCCGTATTATCTGCTTTTCTGGACAATGTGACTACCGTACTCTTAATCGTACCAGTTACCTTTGCCATTGCCCGACAGCTAGAGCTTAGTCCGGTGCCCTTTCTGATTCCTGAGATCATTGCCTCCAATATCGGCGGCACGGCCACTTTAATCGGTGATCCACCCAATATCATGATTGGTAGCGCGACCGGGCTCGGCTTCATGGATTTTGTTATGAACCTGACGCCGGTCATAGTGGTAGTCTATGTTTTGACTATTTTCTGTATTCAGCTAATCTACCACAAGCAACTATATGCGCGGCCGGAATTGCAGGCTAAGATCATGGAATTAAACGAGCGGGAGGAGATTAAAGACGCGGCTCTTTTACGTAAGTGTTTGGTGGTTATTGCGTTGACCGTCCTTGGCTTTATGCTACACCAGTATCTCCACCTGGAGTCATCCATTATCGCTCTGTCGGGCGCCAGCTTGCTGCTGCTGATTACTGGAGACGACCCTGAGCATGCCCTGCAGGCAGTAGAATGGCCGGTGATCTTTTTCTTTGTTGGCCTTTTTGTGATAGTAGGTGCTTTAGAAGAGGTAGGGGTCATAGAGGCTGTGGCTAAATGGGCCCTGGATGTCACTGGTGGTAATATTGTATCTACCGCTATGCTGATCCTGTGGCTTTCCGCTATTGCTTCCGCCTTTGTGGACAATATACCATTTGTCGCAACAATGATCCCTTTAATCCAGGATATGGGGCGCCTGGGCGGCATTGTTGATTTGAACTTTATCTGGTGGTCGTTGTCTCTAGGTGCGTGCCTGGGTGGTAATGGAACAATGATCGGTGCCTCTGCCAATGTGGTGGTTATCGGTATGGCCGAGAAAAGAGGGTGCCACATCAGCTTTATTGGTTATATGAAAATCGCTTTTCCACTGATGATTATGTCCATAGTTATTTCTACGGCATACCTTCTTTTCTGGTATTTCTTTCATACGCAAACCGCCATGTTGATTACCCTGGCTATCGGATTGGTTCTTGCCTTAATTCTTAAACCGATATCCAGTAAAATTTTTAATAAGAAATGTCAAAAAATAAATAAGGTTTTTTAATGTCTCAATAGTTTATCAAATTAAGAAAAGCAGGAAGCCAGTTGGACCTCCTGCTTTTTTACACGAGATTGTATTCTTACAGGAATTGAGTTTAAATATTATTTTTGCTATTTATCTTGCACCAAACAAATCTGTTTACGTAGAACCCAATTACCAGTACGAAAATTAACACAACTGACGGTAATATGAAATCAAAGTAGGGAATGTACTGCCCAATAATACGATAAACGAAAATGTCTGCAGAAATCATTTTTCCTGCTGTCCAGGCCAGGACCCCAGTCCCGATGTAGACTATTACCGGGTACCGCTCCAGCCATTTTAATATAAATGTGCTTCCCCATATGATAATCGGTACGCTAAAAAGCAGGCCAAAAATGACCTGAGCCAAACTCCCGCGAGCGGCGCCGGCGATAGCAATGACATTATCAATGCCCATCACGGCATCTGCCATAATAATAATTTTAATTGAATTGGCCAAACTTTTTCCGGCTTCACATTTGACCTCTTTTTCTTCCAATAAAAGTTTAAAGGCAATCCAGACCAGTAAAACGCCTCCTGCAAACTGTAGTAAAGGGATTGTTAATAAATAAAGGGCAAAGGCGGTCAATGCTATCCTTATGGTGACAGCGCCAATGGTGCCGATAATTATTGCTTTTTTTCTCTGCTCCGCAGGAAGAGCTTTGCTGGCCATAGCAATAATTATAGCGTTATCACCCCCCAAAATGATATCAATGATGATGATGCTCAGTACGCTAATGATAACCTCTGAACCTGACAAATGAGGTCACTCCTTATTTGTTTCTCTTTTTATAGTGGCTATAAAAAAAGACTTTTAACATAACTATAATAAAATAGTCATGTTAAAAGTCTCGTAAATTGGCTCTCTGCCAACGGTAAAGCCAGGTTTAAAACCGGCTGTTGACTTTACCAGCACTATATTTGCTTTCTACTCCCCTTTAACACTTTAATTATATTTAAAATATTTGCTCCTGTCAATCTTTCTTTATAAGTATTAATAACAAGATATTAATTAATAATATGGAAAACATTTAACGTATTTAAAATTTTATGTAAAGAGTTTGTTCCTCGGATGTAACAAATACTACCCAAGTCGCTGCTTGCATGATATAATAACATTGTTGGCGGTGTAGTCCCGCTAATGCGGTAAATTTTCTTTATATAATATCTGTATTACTGAAGTGTCTTGTGAAGGTACTATAACGGAATTGCTGATTAGTAAGGCATAAATAGTGGACAGGCTGGATAGGACTAAAGTAAATGTAGCGCAAATTCTTGCAGAAATGCATTTATCTAGGTAGAAATGCAGTTAATAATTCGCGGGTTTATTGGTTGAGGGCGGATTATTTGGCAAAAATATTCTGGTATGCTTGTTGCAGGGATAATTATATGGACAAGTATTTTTTGTGATAAGGAGGGGGGGGCCCTGGAACAATAATAATAAAGGTGTTCCATGTCTTTTTTTATTGAAAAATCGCTAGAAAGGAGGTATTGTTTCATGAGTGTAGCTGTTAATGCTCCAATGGCGGGGAAATTGGTTTCTATTGACGTTAAGGTTGGCGACAAGGTGAAGAAGAATGATCCGGTAGCTACCCTGGAGGCCATGAAAATGATGATTAAAGTGTTTGCCCCGGCCGATGGGACTGTCACTTCGATTAATGCTGAGGCCAATACAAATGTCGATCCGACTAATGTTATTATGACTTTAGAGTAATATCCAACTGTTCCAGCTTTGGATTAGGAAAATATAATGCTGGTCGGCCGTCTCCGTAGGTACCCCTTCCTTGATGATGCCTGCAAGACGGCCGTTAGCATTATTAAAAAAGCAATTGTTGGTCAGCTGATTAATGAATCAAATGAACGAATGAATCCTGTTTCATGTAGAATTTTAATATATAACGGAATAACTAAAGACTTTTAATTGCTAATGAGCTTGCCTAGAATTTCCTGCTGGTTATTTGATGAGCAAGCTATAGTATTAAAAGGTCATGTGTTATCAGTTTTTATTTTAAAAATGCATTTATGAGAGAGGCAGGTGTAAATAAAAAATGGAGGTAGACTGGGGTAAAGCTGTACTTGTAGCTTGTACTGGCCTTGTATCGGTTTTTCTTGGGTTAGGTATTCTCAATATTGCAGTTGGGGTCTCAGGTTATTTCTTTAGACAGTCTGAAAAAAGGCAAATGGAAAAAGCAGGGGGATGATCTCTGGTAAGTGTTTGTCGTCAGAACACGTTCATGTTTTTTGTCAATTTAGTTGATTGGGGGTAAATTTTTTTTATGGAATTGATCGCTCAAAGCTTAGAAGGGCTGGGCATCTGGACATTGAGTTGGGGAAACCTGGTAATGTGGGCTATTGCCTTTGTGCTGATGTACCTGGCCATCAAAAAAGGGGTCGAGCCTCTTTTGTTGATACCCATTAGTTTCGGAGTGTTTGCAGCCAACTTTCCCATGACCGGGCTTACTAATGAAGGGGGACTCTTTTATATTTTTTACCATTACGGTATAGCCAATGAGCTAATCCCGCCGCTTATCTTTCTGGGATTGGGGGCAATGACCGATTTCGGCCCGGTTATAGCAAATCCCAAAACGCTGCTTTTGGGTGCAGCAGCGCAGTTAGGTGTCTATGCGGCCTTTTTTACCGCGCTGATCTTAGGCTTTAGCATCGCCGAGGCAGCCACCATTGGTATTATCGGCGGCGCTGACGGGCCAACCTCGATTTATTTGTCCGCAAATCTGGCTCCGCACCTGATGGGGGCGGTATCCGTGGCGGCATACTCTTATATGGCCCTAGTGCCCATCATTATTCCGCCAATTGCCAGGCTGTTCACTACCAAGAAGGAGCGGGAAATGATGATGACCCAGATGCGCCCGGTAAGTAAAAATGAAAGAATTATCTTCCCTCTACTGGCCTCTATAATTATCATCCTGCTTGTTCCCACATCTGCTCCCCTGATTGCCATGTTCATGCTGGGTAATTTGTTTATGGAGTCTGGTGTGGTAGAGAGGCTGACTACTGTTTCCCGTGAAGCCCTGATGAATATAATTACTATCATCCTGGGTGTTGGCGTGGGGTCGACCATGTCCGCTGCAAATTTCCTCAATCAAAAAACTCTATTTATCTTTGTCCTGGGTGTAGTGGCCTTTGCTTGTGCTACTGCCGGGGGGGTACTTATCGCCAAGTTGATGAACATTTTTTGCAAGAGTAAGGTTAATCCTTTAATTGGCGCCGCCGGGGTTTCAGCCGTGCCCATGGCCGCCCGGGTTGTGCATAATATGGGCATGCAAGAAAATCCGCAAAACTACCTGCTCATGCATGCTATGGGTCCTAATGTGGCCGGAGTTATCGGTACCGCGGTAGCCGCGGGGGCGTTTATCCTGGCCATCAAGTAGCCGCCTAGCCGGCAAAGTCGCTCCTGGGTGAGTGGCTTTTGCCGGCAAGATTTTAAGGAGGGAGTTTTTTTGCCTGAGGAGTATCATGTAACT
>JAQVGZ010000128.1 GCA_028696455.1 Desulfotomaculaceae bacterium
TCACATGCACCTGCACAAAGTCGTTTAGTATTTCAAAAGCTTTCTTTTTACCATCGCAAGTCGTTTCCCCCACGACCATATCGCAGGACTCAAAATACGGGCAGACCTTTCCCAGCTTGAACCCCACGAAGGATTTAATCAGCGGGCAGATATTTCTGGGCAGCACCTTTTCCGCCTGGGCGGTGCCGATCTCCACCCCTGAACACAGGCCGACCTGGATCCCGCCGGCTGCGCGCACAATTTCTTCGGGGACGTAAACACAAAAAGTGCCGATGACCTTGCCGCCCGCAGCCTTGTGGTCCTGTAGCTCCTGAATGCGCTGGCCGTGCACCTCGCTGACCACAAAATCAAAATACTCCATACCCTCCGGCCTGTTTTCCTGGCTCATGTAGACACTGCCGTAGGTAGGCGGCAATACGTTCATTAACTGGTCGTGTGACTCCAGGTCCAGCCCAAGGGACTCCCACATCTTACGGTAATCAGCCATTAGTAGCTTGCCTCCTTAAATTAAATTCGATTAATGCCATATAAGAGGGCCCCAAAACTTACACTGGCTTATAAGATTTGACGCCGGGCATAAAATACCTTTATCTGGCCAATTTATTATTTTTATGGGACCAGCCATAATTGATAAGATAATTTAATATTCGACACACCAAACATAGTAGAAACCCGCTACAATAGCTTACGATTAAGCGTATAGGTTTTCACCTGTGGCTAAAAGTTTTAACATAACTGGTAAAAAAGTATATAATCTTACTAACAAACAGGAGGTGTTAGCTATGCGCAAAATAGACCCGCCGGCAGAATCCGGCGGTAGCTTGCCGGCAAACCAAACTGCGGCAAACGGCAGTGGGATCAAGCTTTTTTGGTATGGCCAATCATGTTTTTTAATTGAAACGCCGGGTAAAAAAATAATTACCGACCCGTTTTATAATCAAATGGGCTACCCCATGCCTAACATAGCTAGCGATATTGTTACGGTCAGCCACCAGCATGGGGATCACAATGCTGTTGCAACTGTGCCGGGACAGCCGCAGGTCGTGCAATCAACCGGTGTTCATACCTTTGACGGCATAAGCATAACCGGTATTAAATCCTTCCATGATCAGACAAAAGGCTCCCAGCGGGGCGAGAACATTATTTTTGTGATTCAGGCCAAGGGGATCAGGATCTGTCACCTGGGAGACTTAGGCCACCTTTTGGATCAGCCAACGTTAAAAGAAATCGGGGAGGTTGACGTACTGCTGTTACCCGTGGGTGGTTATTACACTATTGATGCCGGAGAAGCCAAAGAGGTTGCGGCCCAGATAAACCCATACGTAGTTGTACCGATGCATTACAAAACCGAATATATTAGATTGCCTATTTCACCGGTTACCGAATTCTTGCAGCTCTATGCAAATTACTCAAAGCAAAAACAGCTGGACCTTCCGGCCGGCAAACTGCCGGACCAGAGACAGCAGGTGGTTTTATTGGAGCTGGCTTCTCAATAAGAATAGAATTGCTCAGAGCCGGGGGCAAATCTTGCGGGGCAGGCGCAACGGCGCTTGCCTTTCCTACTGAAGAGATAGACCGCGAGGAACTCCGGAGGTCATGGGGGCAAGTGCGTAAATTCCGCACTTGCTTGCACTTCATTCCGATTAGCACCTTTCGGGCATCGGCCGGACTGAGAGTGAGCCAAATAAAGCTGTCTTACAGCTTGTCAGTGTTCAGATGCAACCTTTCGGTTTCGGCAGACCGGCCAGCCTGCAGGCTCCTTTGGCAGGACCTGCAGGGAAAAGCTGGTATATCCGCTTCAAGGTGCAGCCGGTCTCTTTGCAAAGTTTATTTAACATCGGGGCCACCTCGTTCAGCTTGTAATAATCACGCAGGTAGGTGATCACCCGCCAGTGCTCTTCGTTTAGCTCAAATATCCCTTCAGCTGCCGCAAAATATCTGGCAACATCTTCATTCCAGGCATCCGGATCCAAAATAAAGCCTTCCGCATCAATTTCCACTGTTACACCGTTTATCTCGATTTCGGGCACATTATCTACCTCCAACACAATATGCAAATCCTTTTTAGATACAATTCCTTAAATTTTCGACTATTGGTCCCATAACAGCAAGAAACCGGTCCACATCTTCTTCCGTATTACCTGCCCCCAAAGTCAAACGCAGGGAGCCATAGGCCTCTGCAGGCGGCACCCCCATAGCCAAGAGCACATGTGAGGGCTCCATGGATCCTGCAGTGCAGGCTGAGCCGGTGGAGGCCGCAATATCATGTGCGTCCAGCCGAAGCAGCAATTCTTCGCCCTCGATATCCTCAAATAAAAAACTGGCATGATTGGGCAGGCGATTGGCCGGGTGCCCGGTTAATCTGACGTTTTCGAAATTGGTGGTAAGCTCTCTGATCAGTTTATCCCGTAATCTGCTTAACCGCTTATTCTCTTCATCCATATTATCCACAGCCAGCTCAACTGCTTTTCCCAGCCCGACGATCCCGGGGACATTTTCCGTGCCGGCCCGGCGCAGCCGCTCCTGGGCACCGCCGTGCATCAGGCTTTGCCTCCAGCCGGCCCCGGTGCGGATATACAGTGCGCCTGTGCCTTTGGGCCCGTATATTTTGTGCCCGGATATGGTTAATAGATCTACGCCCAGCTCATCCACGTTAATTGGCACCTTGCCAAAGCTCTGAACCGCATCTACATGAAAAACTATGCCGCGCTTTTTGGCCAGCTTTCCGATTTCTGCAATGGGCATGATCGTGCCAACTTCGTTATTGGCATGCATAATGGTAATCAGAATCGTTTGGTCTGTGATCGCTTCCGCCAGATCCTTTAAGTTCACCAGGCCGTGCTGGTCCACCGGCAGGATCGTGATGTTAAAACCCTGCTGACCCAGGGCCTTCACGGTGTTCAGCACCGCATGATGTTCCACCGCGCTGGTGATGATATGGTTTCCCCGGCTGTTGTTGGCATAAGCCGACCCGTGGATAGCCATGTTGTCCGATTCCGTGCCGCCGCTGGTAAAAACAATTTCACCGGGATGGTCAGGATTGGCGCCGATGGCCCGGGCTATTTTTTCCCGCGCCGCTTCTATTGCCTCACGTGCCATGCGCCCGAAGCGATAAATAGCAGAGGGATTGCCAAATTTGTCGCCGGTCAAGAAGTTGTACATTTCAGCAGCCACCTCAGGGTTGACCGGAGTAGTGGCACTATGATCAAAATAGATTACACCCATCTAACTAGCCTTCCTCCCATTTTTTCTAGCTCATCAACAAGCAAGTGTCGTCTTAGAATACGCCGGCGGTATTTGAAAAAAAGACTGAACCAATTGCCGGTTCAGCTCTTTTCGAAATTTTAAACTGCAATAACACTTTTTACTTAGGGTTTAAGCATTAGTTCTTTTCCGTTTAACTAATCGAGCAATTAGTAAATACATTGTACATTTAAACACTATTAATGGCAAAAAAAAAATATTTATAAAATTAATTTTAATTATAAATATTTTTTATCCTATTTCACCGGTTGCCGAATTCTTAAAGCTCTATGAAGATTACTCGGAGCAAAAACAGCTGGACCTTGTGGCTGGCCAACTACCGAACCAGAGACCACACTAAAATGCGTGAGAATATTATTGCCCTAAAATATTATTGCCCTAAGTATATAGGCATTGTTTTCGCAAATAATAATATACGTAATTATTTTGCATTGGAGGTGGCTTCGTGGAAGCTGGTGTACGTAATCATATCCACGGTGAGATTGAAGAGGTTAAAGCAGACAATGTTATGGCCCAGGTAACCATGTGAGTAGGCGGGTGACAGGATAATAATATCCGGCTCACGTCCGTGATGACGAGGGACAGTCTGGAAGACGCAGGGTTTAAAAAAGGTGACAAAGTAGATGCTTTGGTAAAAGCTATCAATGTTGTTTTCGTAAAACATTAAGTTTTAATTAAAAGAAAAGAGCCTCCTGGGTTCTTTTCTTTTTTATCTCCAGCTGACAGTCATAGGATGCAGCTCTGTCCAAATCATTAATAAACTTCCTCAACAACGTAACATTATGTTTAAAATAAACAACTATTATGTATATCCAACAATAGATAAAATTATTTTATAAGTACCATTTAATAAAGTTATACCCTTATAATATATAGTGTTAATTTGTAACAGAAAGGATGTATCAGATGCGCCCTTTTACCATGAATGTTGTGCAGGACATGAGGGAGCAAAATATTTTAGCCCTCGAGCACGCCAAGCGGGATAACCGGAAAGTTGTCGGGATGTACTGTGCCTTTGCGCCCCAGGAGCTGGCGCTGGCAGCCGGCGCTATTCCGGTCAGCCTGTGCGGCACCCGGCATGAGCCGATTGCCGCCGC
>JAQVGZ010000129.1 GCA_028696455.1 Desulfotomaculaceae bacterium
ACTCTTAGACAGGTAAAAGCCATTTATCCGGCACATAGTATCCCATTCCTCTGAGGTATATGGAGCGTATTTGGGGGCTCCGGTGGTGCCTCCGCTTTTCAGCACCTGCCCGTCCAACTGCCTGGCAGTTAGGACACTGCCGCCTTTCATGGAAGCATTTTCCCAAAAACGGTTTTGATCAATAAGGGGTAAATCCGTCAGTGCCGGGTTTTCACCCATTTTTTTGTACAGCCTGGCGTAATATGGCGAATGCTTTCTGGCATAGTCAATGATATACTCCAGTGAGTATATTTTCATACCGCACATCCTTTCCTGCTGACACTGCTTATGTATTTAAACACATCGGCGTAATCCAAATCGGCCACCACGGCATCAAAATTAACTGGATAGTCAAGCAAATGCTGCATGATCAGGTAATCTCCCCTGCTGCTTCCCGGCATAATCCCTGTAAAAATGAAACCCTTTTCTTGAGCCTTTGCATAACCGAAAACGCAGCCGGGCTCGCACATATTGAGGTACATTTCCACCATTTCCATTTTGTTTTTGGCACAGTAATTAAGCACGTTATCAAGTGAGCTTGCAATTTCTGCACCCACATTATTTACTATTATTTTACAAATCCGCATGGGTGTATTGATGCTCCACTGAAAAAGACCGTCTGCCGATGGAATAATGCCCACTCCCACCTCATATGCGCAGCCAAGCTTGGCATACAGCTCGGCAATAAAGTCACAGTGCTCCGGCGGTGGGTAAATTGTTCTGCATGCCAGGTTAAAAAGCTTTACGCAGATGGCCAGGTCCAGCCGACGTTCACCCTGGTTGTAAAGTCCTCTGGCTTCCTCGTTAACATAATGAAATAGAAAGCCAGTAGCAGTAAAGCCGTTACTATGGCAAATCCTTTGCGAGATATTGTGAAAAGCGGTTGGCTGGCTCAGAACACCATTTACATCCAGCCCCCTGGCTATCTTAAAGCCATATTCAAAAAGCATGCGCCCCAGGCCATACTTGCGAAAGCTGCTTTTCACCGCAAGGGTAGCCAGCTCCGGTAAAGACGGAAAATCTTCGTGGAAGGCCAGTGCCAGGTGCCCTCCTATTTCGTTATGCTCATTCACCGCTAAAATGGAATGAAACTTTCCGGCCTCAATAAGTTCCCTGAATTTTTCAGGATAATAAAGGGCCTCATAGCCGTATAAATAGCCATAAGCGTTGTAAATGCATGTTATAGCCGCTATAATATCTGTAATATCAGTACCGACCCTCTTGCAGCGGAAATTGCTATCCAGGGGGGCTGCCTCAACTTCCTTTTCTTTTTTAAGCTCCATCTCCTGGGGAAGAAACATTTGCACATAGGTACGCTGACCGTTCTTGCCCAGCTTTTCCAGGCCATAGCGATCCACCGACCTTGCAGCCAGGAAGAACTCCAGTCCCTCGGTGTTTGACACTATATTCCGGGGGTCAAAGGCTGACTCGTTAGTCCAGTAAGGAATGCCCATATCTTTTATGGACACCTCCAGGATATCCTTTTGTAAAAGAACCTCAACAACAATTTTGCCTGTGTTTGTATAAGCGTTTTGCAGCCTGTTGGCCAGTATTTCCTCGCAGGACAGCCGCAGCCTGGCAGCCTTGCCTTTTGCAAAGCCAAGCTCCTGGGCCAGGCTTTCTATAAAGGTCAGTGTGCTGCCCAGCAGTCTCATATCATTTACTATTTCAATGGTTGCTATATTGCTCATGACACACCTCACAGACGCTTTATATACAGGCGGCAGGAGTCTTCCACCAGGGCGAATGGATTGCTACCCTCTGTCTTTATCCGGCTGTAAGTCACTTCATTTATTTTTTTATACTTATGCTTCTCCAACAAACCTGCTGAACGAAAATTTGTAGCGTCAACAATGGCTATTTTATATCCTTTCTGCCTGATCATTTCTTCGGCGTAACTTAGCAGTTTGCTGGCCATCCCGAATCTTAAGTACCCCTCTTCCACGGATATAAACATCATCCTGACACATTGACCGTCCTTAAAGAATTCACAAGCCAGCAAGGGCTTTTCCAGTTCCTCAAATATAAGGTTGGTGTTTACAACCCCCTTTATTTCTACCTGTGTCAATTCCGGAAGCCTGCTTTCATCAATGAAGGCGTCGAACAATATCAACGTACCCGCAATTTTACCCGCAGCCACGTCAACGGCGTTAAAAGACAGCCCGTCCTCTATGCTCAGGGGCAGCATTTTCAAGAGATACCGGTAATACTCTTCATGTGTAAACCCCAGGGCCATGGTCATGGGCTCACGCTCGTTAAAAGCACGGGTCTGGCACCTGGCCATCTGCTCAAGCTCCTGCATGGCGGCTGTCCTGATTTGAATATCCAAAATATCGTCTCCCTCCAGCATGGTCATTTTTGATTTCTTAAATCTACCACGCTGCGTATTTTCCCGCCTAGCTCACTGGTAATAAATTCACCTTTATCACAGTATTTTATTGTAATGCTGCCTGTTTGATCACTTATACATTCCTCAATCTCGGCATACTGCTACCTTAAAACAGGGACAATTTTATCTTTATCAATACTTTTCTCAACACATATAGTCATCTTGCTAATGCCGTCATACTCCAAAATTAGCTGCAGGCCGTCCGTGTATGAGAAATTTTCATTCAGGATATTGCTTATCTTTTTATAATTTAAATAATTGGTGGCAAATTTAAACGTGTCACCAAACCGCCCAAGAAGTTCGAATTTGGGATCAGTTCTCCCGCAGGGGCACGGCTCAACAATAAAGCGGCCCAAATCACCTATTTCATAGCGATATATAACCAGGTTCCGGTCAGAGGAACTAATCACCAGGCGGCCTATGGCACCCTTTGCCACAGGCTCGTCACTATCGAGCTTTAATATTTCCAGGTACTTGGTCGCCGAAATAAGATGATGTTCACTGCCCCGGCAATGCTCGCAGGAATAGCCTATGGAGCCTATTTCATTACAGCCGTAGGCCATGGATTTAATTAGCCCTACACCGAATCTTTCCTGCAGACGGGTTATCTGGGCATTATCAAAATGTTCGCCGCCGTAAAAAATCTTAGCGATCCCGCCGTACGCGGCCAGCTTTTCCTCCTGCTCGTTAAAAAGGCGCAGTAAATAGGTTGGCATGCCCAAAACCACATTTACCCGGTTGGCTATTATTTCATTGGCCACCAGTTCAAAATCCATAGCCGCCGCCATGGGCAGCTGAACGGCGTCAATATGCTTTAACGCTTCATAAATACTGATAAATCCACCATATAACTGACCGCTATAAAAAAGATTCATGCAGATATCGGTTTGGGGATTGAGCCCTGCAATAAAGATGGCCTTCCCCCCGGTGACATAAGTCGTCTGTGCATCGCCGTAGCTATGCGGGGCATAGACAGCTTTGCCGCTGCTGCCGCCACTTTTCAACAGCAAATAGCCTTCGCCCTTGGGCAGCCTTTCCTGGGGAAAATCAGCCTTATGTAGAATGGGTGTATTGGCAGGGTAGGGCGGCGCTGTTTGTCCCTCAATCTCCGTAAAGCTCGTCATCCGTGCGGGCAGGGCTTTTGATTGAAGGCTGACCCGTCTTACATACCGGCTAAGTGCGTAAATTCCGTCATGGGGCTCACCCTCATATCCGCTCATCATTTTTCCCAAATCAGCAATACGGGTTATCCCCGCCTTATATAACATACGTGTCAAAGAGCTTATTTCCTTTGTTGAGCAAGACAGCCCCACGGATTGCAAATAACTTCTGAAAGGGCGGAGGGTGGGTAATAAATCCTTTTGTAAAAGAGGCTTTACGATGATGGTTCTGAAAAGGGGTGAAGAGGTTAAACCGCTTGCATATTCCACAAGCACGCGAAAACTTTTATCTTTAGCCTCTAGAACGGTACTATCCCCCATTATCTCCGCCATTTTGCCGAGCTCGACCACAGTGGTAATTTCCGCGCAGGAGGCCAGCGGAACTTCGTGCATGGGATACCTGGGAGATACCTTTGCCAAAGCATTATAAACCTGTTGGGCAAAAGACCGAAGTTCTTGTTGATCATCGGTATCATAAAAAACAACCTGCGGCGCGGAGCAGGCTTGCTGCTCATTCACGCAGACATCCGCCGCCAGTCCCTCTAAAGCAGTCTGGGCCACTCCTTCTTTGGTGAAGTAGGCGAAGCTGATGCGGTGTCCCCAGCTAATCACGGGGATTCCGGCAGGGGCTATGGATCGGATGCTCTCCACGGCATTTTCCCCGCCCCAGACCGCAATA
>JAQVGZ010000130.1 GCA_028696455.1 Desulfotomaculaceae bacterium
GCGTTGGCCTCCCGCCCAAATAGGCTAACACAGGCCTCCCTCCATGTAAAGGGCTGCCTGGTCGGTTGCCTATTTGCTACATTCTACCGATGTTTAGGGTGTGCGCTTTTCTTGACTTTTTCACATAGGTGGAAATCAAGTTCATACACCAGACATGATTCCGGGTAGAGCTATCAAACAGCCAGCACAGGAAGGGAAGTTTTTTCCCAAACGGGTGAGCCACTTTGGTGTCATCCAAAGCAATTACATCCCCTTCGGATAACCGGGATTCCGGGTGTTCTTGAAGCCTTTGGATACGGCCCACCGCAAACTGGAGCCACTCAAAGGGTTTCGAGAAAAACCGGCTGAAAGCGGACTGGCTGATGGATTCCCCTTTCAACAAAACCTTTAGAATTGGGGAATCCGAAGTGAAATTTGCATTCTGGTTTACCGATGGCTTTTGAGCAATCAAGCCACAGATATAGGCAAAAGCCATCAACCAGCCGGTAACACCGGAATGCTTGACAATTCCCGTCTGCAAAAAGAGCAGTGAGAGGTCAAATTTCTCCCAAAGACTCTTCAGAAGTGGAATACCGCCACCGGGACCATGTTGCTTGTTTTCAAAGATCGGTTTTTGCAAGTTCATCTTTTGTATCACCCGTATCGACAATGTAATGGCAAATAATACCATTCACTTCGATTATTGGGCGATTTTAAAAATGTCAAGGGGTTTTGGACATCTTCTAAATTTTTTTTGGTACTAATTTACTGCAAGTGCATAACTACTGTTAAATACTATTAAGTCTTATCGTAACGATGTGTTCCCCATAATTGCTTTGCCCAACAGTTACCGACCTGATTTTATTACTATATCCGTCCATAGATACTTCAATATGATATGTTCCATAAGTGTTGGCGCCTTTCAAAACACCTGTTTTCCCCTTACTGTTTGTATAGTCACATACTGAGTATCCTCCGGGCCCGGTTATTAAAACCTTTGCACCGCGAATTGGTTTGTTCGTGACATCATCATAAACGATTACTTGAAAACTATTGCTTGAGTTACAATTAGGGCAACATAATTTTAAGCCTATTCTTATGTCAAGCTTTCCACAGATATTACCGTTAAAAGTTACTGAACCTGATCCCGTTGCACCGGCTACTGATATAACATTTGCAGTGTAAAATCCATCTTTTAAAGGGCCGGTCAATATCAATATGCCATTGCTGTCAGTAACACCGTTAGCGCTGTAATAGTTCGGTCCGGTTACTGTCACTGCAGCTGACGCTATTGGTGTATTGGTTGTACTGTTATACACATAAATTTGTAGCGAACGGCTATCCTCACATTGATCTTTTTTGAGACCGATTTTAATTTCCAGCTGTCCACAATCATTTTCCCCAACAAATGTTACCGCACTGCCAGTATGGTAACCTGTAGCAGTAGCGCTTGCCGAGTACTCGCCTGGTTCCAGTTCACCTTCAAATAGACCAGTCCACCCGTCTGAGCCGGTTTTACCACTGGAGGAATATAATTCAGGCCCACCTAAGATCACTATTGCTCCGCTGATAGGATTGTTCGTATCCTGATCATAGACATAAACACTAATAACGCGGTCACATGGCTTTGCTTTTAACCCTACTTTTAGTTCCAATTGTCCACAATCATTCTCACCAATGTTTTTTTCAGCGATGCCAGAATCGTAACCGTCTGCAATCACACTTGCTGTATAACTACCCGGCTGCAAACCGGCAAACCTATCGGTCCATCCAGTTACAACGGTCGTATCTTCGGCTGAGTATGACCCTGGCCCACTTAAGCTTACGGATGCCCCGCCAATCGGGTTATTTGTATCTTTATCGTAGACAAAAACTTTTAATGATGGTTCGCAGGATTTTTTAAGCCCGATACGTATAACGATCGGAGCGCATTCATACGGGCTTTTTGATTCTAACGAAAGAGAGACGGACTCTGACTTGTATGGCGCTATGGAGGCAGTTGCTGTATAATTGCCAGCTATGTTGGCACCCCTAATTTCACTAGTCTTGCCCTTGCTATTCGTATAATCTTTCACCTGATATGAACCTGGACCGGCAAATATGACTTCTGCTCCTCTAATAGGCTTGTCTGTATCCACATCATAGACATATGCCTGCAAGCGGTTCATATATTTCGAACCACCATCTGAACAACACAAATCATTCGTGGCAGCCCAAACGGGACTGACACAAAACACCAACGCAAGGAAAACAATTGAAGCTAAAACAATCAACTTTTTTTTGCTCATCATTTCACCTCCTCTCTCAACCAATAACTTACCATAAATTTCTTATACTGGCAAGATAAAATAACAAATATGAGGCAGTAACAAAATGTACGAAAGTTATATTAGCCCCTAACCAATAAATTTTCATTAATTTAAAGTTTTACCTGCTTAAGGGCGGCTTTAATAACTTCCCCGGAGCGCCTCAAAGATTCCTCCTCACCATCCGTCAGCGGTAGTTTCAGAGGGCGGCTCCGCCCCCTCGAATTTACTACAGCAGGCAGGCTCAAACAACAGTCGCTAATGCCGTAGATGCCACCGTCAATTAATCCGGACACTGTATGGATGGTGTTTTCGTCACGAATTATGCTTTCACAAATCCGCTTTACTGCCAGGCTGATGGCGTAGTAGGTCGCTCCCTTTCTGGAAATGATCTCATAGCCCGCATTTCTCACCTGTCCGTCTACTTCCCACTTGTTGACGGGCGGGATACCGGCCAGTTCACAATATTTGTCCAGCCGCATCCCAGCAATGCTGGCAAGGCTCCAGAGCAGCACCTCACTGTCGCCGTGCTCGCCCACGACATAGGCATGAATATTCCTGGGAGCAACACCACAGTGGCTGCTCAGACTATGTCGGAAGCGAGAGCTGTCCAGGACCGTGCCGGTGCCGAAAACTCGCTCAGGCGGCAGCCCGGTTAATTTTAGTGCAGCATAGGTTAAAACATCGACCGGGTTACTCACTATTAGAAGAATTTGCTCGTCACTTTTGCGAAACAACTTTGGAAGGCTCTCCTTTAGAACTGCAAAATTTTTTTGCAGCAAGTCCATCCTGTTTTCTCCCGGCTTTTGGCTCGCGCCGGCACAAAATACAACTATGCCTGTATCACGGCAATCTTCAAAACTCCCAGCGTAAATCCTTACGGGCTTGATAAAAGCTGCGGCATGGGCCAAGTCCATAGCCTCCCCTTCGGCTTTGGCAGCATTCACGTCCGCCAGCACCAGCTCTGTGGCAAGGCCGCTAATAGCCAGGGCATAGGCTACGGAAGCCCCCACCGAGCCAACTCCCACTACTGCAATTTTCCGGTTTAAATTGCCCCGAATGACGAATCAACTCCCGTTTGAATTTTATTTGGTATTATTTCCGGCTGTCACAGGCATAATTCTATAGAATATACCTTTTTTGGCTTTGCAAAACAATTATAGTATAAATTGATGATTTGCCCATAAAAAACACCTCCAAAATAGATATTCTTGAAGGTGTTTGCGTTAATTATATTCATTATAGTGGCAATACTACGGAAAAAGATATCCTGAGATTATGAAATACAAATTAAACCTTAAAATTTTTACGCCCCGGCGGCATATGCCCATGGTTTTTTAAAGGCATATGTTAATATTTCATGCTGACACAATATATCAAATTCTTGTTTTTTGGCCTTTTCAAAAGCAGTTTCAGCCGCTAAAACCTCCGGCGCCGTAGCCATACCAACTTCATACTTAACTTTTATAACTCTTAACAATTCCTCTGCTACCAGTGCATTACCTTGAGCAATCAGATACTGTTGTTCCAATTGTTTAATATTATAATACAACGTAAGAACCAGTTTTCTAAATTGCTCATTTGCGTCTTCCGCAGACACCTCGGCTTTTTCCAGATCTATTTCTTTTACTTTATATGGCTCTATACTCAGATCAGCGTAATTATAAATACTGAGGACACTCTTTGCTAGATCTACTTTCTTTTGCGCCAGCCAGACAGTCGGACTTTCTTCAAGTGCTTTTTTCACCTCATAATCCAAGTCATTAACCACTAACTCATTATACTGAGGCTTATCCACCAATATCGGCTTGTCTTCCGGCCACAGTCCTACTAAGAAGTTAAACAAAGCGAGGCCAGCAGCAACAGCAGCAGCGCTACCCCCAGAAGAACCACCTGGCACACGTTCTAAATCCCAAGGATTATGAGTAATTTGATAGGCTGAAGTTTCGGTAGATGAGCCATGAGCA
>JAQVGZ010000131.1 GCA_028696455.1 Desulfotomaculaceae bacterium
CAAACGTACCTTCGATCCTTGCATTTTCAGGTTCGATATCTAATTGCCCCTCTATGATCATTTCAGCAGTAGCTGGCACTAACAAATCAACAGTTTTCCCTTTGACCATTTCTACAGGTTCACCTCTAAGGCCGCCTGCAAATTCAAATTCATCATCGAGGAATGAACCCATCTTAGTTGTAGAACAAATATTAATTACCGGGTCTACTCCTAAAGCAATAGCTAATGGAATCGATTTCAACCCTTTTGCACGCGCCCTTGCAACGTGAATTCCAATATCCTGAGTGGCACAACACATAACGCCGGTAGTATTTTTGTTATGGATCATCACCCGGTACATACCAGTATTTTGATTATAACCTTTGGCAATTGGATCCTTAGTAATAACATTGGTTAGTGTAATATAAGGACCGCCATCCAACGGACTCCATTTAAACACAGGGAGCTTGTACAGATCTACATCGTCACCGCTAATCACAACCTCCTGGCAGGGAGCAGTTGTAACTACTGTGGGTTTATGCCACTGGCTTTTATCCTCAAGCATTTCTGCAACACGGTTCCGGATAGCTAAAAAGTTTTCTCTAAAGGTTTCCTTGGGCTCTAAACCTAAGCCCATGCAATTACGTTCTAACGTACCATGAGTATTCATAAGTACCGGGATGTCGAAACCTTTTAATTTGAACAACATCGCTGGACCCTGGCGTTCTGCTAACTCACACATCATGGATGATACTTCATAACCACTTTCTAATTCCACGGAAGGCCTGACTAATTCTCCTCTTTCCTCAAGGAAACCCACAAATTCACGCATGTCTTTGAAAGCCATTTTTAAATCTCCTCCTTTATATTTTTTTTACAATTAGTTAGCTAGTAATAGTCTTATTATTCAAAATATTTTACCACTTTTAAAGCGAGTGAATCTACCGGCCGGCCGTTTGAATGATTATAGTATATTATTGTAAACTGTAAAAGTCAAGATTATTTTCCTCAGGGATTAAATATTAACAAATCAATTAACCAGGAGACCGTCTGCCGCCGAACCTCTACCAGCATATCGTCCTCCGTGATGGCAGCCTCCCTGGCGTGGCTCCTGGCCTTCCCAAGTGCCAGCTTAAGCGCCAGTCGCTTGCATTCTTTTTCAGCCTGGCGCAGCCGCCTGTATTCCTCATAGTTTAGCAGCACGCTCACTATTAACGGTGAGTATCACCGGACTGGCCCCTTTAGCCAGGGATTCTATTAAGGAGATTGTGGCTAAGTTATTGTACCCTTGCCTGAAGCATAAATTGATATTTTCAATATTATAGTTTATAATATAAACACTAATGGGACTGGTAGATAATGCCTGTTTCTGAGAACTAAAAATATTGTGCGTAAAGCTTAGGATAAGGGTTTCCGAACTCGGACGGATGGTCGGGAAAAGCCCGCAAGCTTTTAGCCAGAAGATGAAGCGGCGAGCTTCACGGTCGACGAATTAAAAAAAATCGCTGAAGCGTCAGGCTGCAAATATGAAAGTACCTTTATTATGCCTAACGGTGAAAAGGTCATATACTAACCGGAAGGAGGAAGGTACAAAATGGATCTATACAAAAAGATTGACCTCTATAAGACCTCCATCGACAAGCTGCGTCCCTTCGAGGGCGAACTGCTGAAGGAGCTAAAAGCCTATTACCGCATTGGCCTCACATGGTCGAGCAATGCCCTAGAAGGCAACACACTTACCGAGAGTGAAACAAAAGTGCTGCTGGAAGATGGACTGGCTGTCGGCGGTAAGCCCCTGAAGTACACCTTTGAAGCCCTGGGTCACGCGATAGCCTACGATTATATGTTCACCTTGCTGTGTAATCGCCGGATTAGCGAGACTGACGCCCAGACCATGCACCAAATGTTCTACCGGGAGGTTGATGCCGGGTCCGCAGGCCGGTACCGCACCCGCCCGGTCATCATCACCGGCTCAAAATATGCAGTTTGTAAACCGGAGCAGGTTCAGTATGAAATAAATCAGCTGTTCCAATGGGCGACTAAAGAGCGAGACAAATATCATCCTGTAGAGTTTGCGGCACAGCTACACAAGCGGTTTGTATTCATCCATCCGTTTATCGACGGCAATGGGCGCATATCCCGCTTGCTTATGAACACGGCTCTGATTCAGGATGGTTATATACCGGCCGTTATTCCGCCGGTCTTGCGCCAAGAGTATATTGCGCTTTTAGAGAAGGCTCATAAAGATGACCGGCTATTCATGGGCTTTATCGCGGCGCGAGTATTGGAATCCCAGAAGGAGATTATGCGACTTCTGCATATTCCGCTCCCGCAAAACGGGCAAGTCTGATACAATAACGCTAGTTCAGATGTTATTTTGAAAACCATGAAAACCAGGGGGACGGTTCTCCTGGTTTGATTAAAACCACTCAGCCAATGGTTTTAAACCTTTGCCCTTCGGCCTATCACACGCTGAAATGCAAAGTTTTAAGGGATCAGTACCTGCTTTTCCTGCGACAGTCGAAAACTAACCCTTGTTGAGTCGTCGTAAGTTATCGATAGCAAACCACAAGAACCGTCCCCCTGGTTTTTATTGTTGAACGTTTATCTCTTAACCAACCTACCAGCTACCTGATATGCCCCAATCCCAACACCGGCCCCGGCACTATCAATGATAACATCTTTAACCTGCCCACCTCTGCCGGTGACAAATAACTGATGGACTTCATCTGATATGGCATAGAGAACGCAAATCCCTAGAGCTATAATAACGCTCCGGTAACCATGTACCCCACTTCTCCTTAAAGCATTTAAAACAAGTACACCTAACACTAAATAAGCAAAGAAATGGGCCTTCTTCCTTATTACGTTATTGAAACTTTTTATATCAAATTCCGCCTGAGGAGCAAATTTTTCTACCGTGTTAATAATAACCTCGGTTATTCCTGTACTTAGCTCATTGGACTGTTCTGCTACCTGGGAAGACAGATTAAAAATAAGCGCCAGCCAGATAATTGCAGCTGTCCAGGAAAGAATTTTATACATTTACATGATTCCTTCTTGTATAGATTGTGATACATGCTGGTGCGTACATAAAATTGCCTCCCCAAAAAGGGAGGCTGTGGAGAGGAGATTTTTACTCACTAGGGGTGGCATTGCTGCTTGAACTGTTATTTGGACCACCAGGGCAACGCCCGCCATGTCTGCCTAAGCTTTTGCCTTTCTGACCTTGCTCCAGCCTTTGCAGCATTTCATCAGCCTGGGCCTGGGTTATTGTACCGTCCGCAACTTTCTGCTGAATTTTAGCCTTTCCGGCTTCCTTCATTTTTTCCCAAACCTGCTCCATCGTCAGACCCTGCGCGGCAGCTATCTCATCTAACTTCTTGCCGGCATCCATCTCTGCCTTCAGCTCGTCAGCTGTCATCCCAAATATGCCGGCCATTTCATCGAGGTTGTGCCCGGGACCACGACCGCCAGGGCCGCCCTTACCGCGCGGGAAACCGAACCTGCCACAAATACCATCAGTGGACCTTTCAGCCATCCTGTCCGCTTGTTCCTGGGTAATTGTGCCGTTCTGTACAGCCTCGTCAATCATTTCTTGCCTCGTCGTTTCAAGCGCCGTTGTTAGAGTGCCTTCATCTACACCTAGATTGGCAGCCAGCTTGGATATAAAGCTCTGACACATTGCCTTCATATCTGGAGCACCTGTCTGATTGTCGCTAGCGAAGGATATTCCAGCCACTGCCGCCGTCATGATTACCGCTGCGATCAGCACGGCCCCTAACCGCCACTTCTTAGATTTCACAAAATCCACCTGCTTTCTTTATATATTTTAAGAGGTACCTCTCATTATATAGTACCACCAACCAGCTGAAAACATATTCTATATTATAAATAGTTATTTTTGGTTCGGGAGGTAATATTATGGGAGATTCATTATTGGAATACACTCCCCAAGACCCTTTGGCAATTGAGCTGCACAGAATTCTTCACCGGCTGCTTTTATTTACCGGCAACCAACACGATATTGACTTGAATAATTATTCTACTATATTAATAGACTTCAACCGTTTAGTTGAACACAGTAATCATCTTGCCCTTTTTAGACTAGTAAATGAAGCATTGGGTTTGCGTAAAGCACTGGTTTTATTAAATGTTCATGATGGTAGACTCTTATCGAAAATACTGGGCATTGGATTTGAAAGTGGCTGTCTCATTGTAAAACC
>JAQVGZ010000045.1 GCA_028696455.1 Desulfotomaculaceae bacterium
GTATGGCTGTCCTTACTGAAGATGCGGTGGCCCACCTGGGGAAAGTCGAAAGACCTGTCAGGGTAATCGCCCAGTGGATGTATCATTCACGCCTTTATGCGGCAGCAAGCTTTGTAGCCACCCGGCCAAATTTAGAACTGGTCCAGCTTAATTCCTTTGGCTGTGGCATAGATGCCATTACCACCGATCAGGTGCAGGAAATATTAAGTGCCGGGGGCAAAATTTATACCGCCCTCAAAATTGATGAGGGCATTAACCTCGGTGCGGCAAAGATTAGGATCCGCTCCCTGCTGGCAGTAATCGCTGAGCGAAAGGAACGAGGATTAAGCAGGGAAAAGGCCCCTGCCTACCGGGGAAGGACAGTTTTTACCAAGGAAATGAAGCAAGACCATACTATCCTGGTCCCGCAGATGTCCCCGGTACACTTTGAATTGCTGCAGGAAGTCCTGAGAGCTGAAGGCTATAATATTGAGCTGCTGCCCACGGTAAGTAAGCAGGCGATAGATATAGGTGTTAAATATGTGAACAATGACGCCTGCTATCCCGCCATTATTGTCATCGGACAGCTGTTGGAAGCCTTGCAATCGGGCAAATATGACCTTAACCACACATCGGTAATAATCTCTCAAACCGGTGGCGGGTGCCGGGCCACCAACTACATCAGCCTTTTAAGAAAGGCGCTTAAAGATGCCGGCTTTACAAACGTGCCCGTATTGTCAGCCAACCTCTACGGCGCAGAAAAAAATCCTGGTTTTAAAATAAGCGGCAGGCTCCTTAAAAAAGCGATTAAAACCGTTGTCTACGGTGATTTGCTAATGCGGGTGTTGCACCGGGTCAGGCCTTATGAAAAAATTCCGGGCTCGGCTGACTTATTATACCGGAGATGGGTAGAAAGATTTAAGACGCAGCTTATTACCGGCAGAAAGCAGGATTTTGAAGAAAGCCTGCGGGGAATTGTACAAGAGTTTGACCAGCTGGAGATGTCGCCTGTAAGAAAACCACGGGTGGGCGTGGTAGGGGAAATCCTGGTCAATTACCATCCTGCCGCCAACAACAATATCGTGCAGGTTTTAGAAGACGAAGGCGTAGAAGTAATTATGCCCGACCTGCTGGATTTCTTTCTTTACTGTGCTTACGATTTAATTGCTAAATATAGATATCTTACCGGTAAGACATACCAGTTATTGCTGGGGAAGTACTTTATATATTACCTGGAAAAGAGTCGCAAGTTAGTAAATTCCCTTTTAGAGCAGAGTCACCGGTTTGATGCACCTGGTTCGATCTACCATAAGGCCAGCCTGGCCAGCCGGATTATGTCCCTGGGACACCACTGTGGTGAAGGATGGCTGTTAACTGCGGAGATGATCGACCTGATTAATCGCGGAGTTTCCAACATTGTATGTGTGCAGCCCTTTGGCTGCCTGCCCAATCATGTTACGGGAAAAGGAATGATTAAGGAATTAAAAAGGAACTATCCGGAGGCTAATATTACAGCCCTGGATTATGATCCCGGCGCCAGTGAAGTTAACCAGCTAAACCGCCTTAAGCTGATGCTTTCCGTAGCTTTTAAAAATATGCGGGAGCCGGGCCAGCCTTATTCTTCCCTTAGTCAGTCCGGGTTACCTGTATACCGGCTGCCAGGTGATCATCTACTTGTGCAGGATTAACGAGTAACGAACAAATGACCGAACTGCCTTTGAGCTGGGGGTGTCCACATACCCCTGGCTTTTACTTTTCTCTGGGTTGGCCTGCAGGTTAGCTTATACCCTGCCAGTTATCGCCATGTTTTGACAACAAACTGACCATAGCTTATACTTAGGATATGTCTAAAGAAAGGATTACAACATGTCTGTAAAAGCAGGTCTTGTCAGCTTAGGTTGTCCTAAAAACCTGGTAGATTCTGAAATTATGCTCGGGCTTTTAAAAAATGCCGGTTTTACTATTACTAACCGGGAACAGGAAGCTGACGTGCTTATTATCAATACTTGTTCTTTCATTAATGCTGCTAAAGAGGAGTCGATCAACACAATTCTGGAATTAGCCCGCTTTAAGGAAGAGGGGTCCTGCAGGGCTATTCTGGTTGCCGGCTGTCTGGCACAGCGCTATCCTCAGGAATTGATGTCCGAAATGCCGGAAATAGATTGCTTATTGGGGACAGGTGCGGTACCGGAAGTGATCAGGGCAGTACAGGCCGCGCTGGCAGGTGAAAAGTTATCTCTTGTTGGAGCGCCAGGTTATCTGCATCATGCAGATTTGCCGCGCCTGCTGTCTACGCCACCTTATACCGCATTTTTGAAAATAGCGGACGGGTGCGATAACCGCTGTTCATATTGCGTCATACCTTCAGTGAGGGGTTCCTTCCGGAGCCGGCCGGCCGATGATCTTGTAGACGAAGCTAAAAAACTGGCAGCGGGGAAAGTAAAAGAGCTGGTGCTGGTGGCTCAGGATACCACTCGTTACGGGTTCGATCTATATGGCAAACCCGTTCTTGCTGCTTTGTTAAAACGCATCGCGGCGCTTGACGGGCTGATTTGGCTGAGACTGCTCTACAGCTACCCGGCACTAATCTCAGACGAGCTAATTGGAGTCATCGCTTCCGAAAAGAAAGTATGCCGTTACCTTGACCTGCCCCTGCAGCATGCCAGCAACAAGATACTGGAGCGGATGAACAGGCGTGGAAACAGGCAAGAGACAGTACAGTTAGTTGAAAAACTTCGCTCGGCAATTCCCGGGATAAGCCTGCGCACGTCTTTTATAGTTGGCTTTCCCGGTGAAACGGAAGCTGATTTTATGGAGCTCTCCGATTTCGTCAAAGCAGTCAAGTTCGACCGGGTCGGCATATTTACCTATTCGCGGGAAGAAAACACTGCCGCTGCTGATATGCCTGGCCAGGTTCCTGAAGAAATAAAAGTAGAGCGGCGCGATCGGTTAATGGCTCTTCAGCAAGGGATATCCCTTGAGCTCAATAAGAAAAAAGTCGGAGACGTGATCCCGGTCTTGATTGAAGGGCGTCATACAAAAAAGCCCGGTGTTTACCTTGGTCGCAGTGAAGGCGATGCCCCCGGTATCGATGGTAAAGTATATGTTCGGTCAGATCTGGAGTTAGACCCTGGTGATCTTGTACAAGTCCTGGTTAGCGGCGCTGCGGAGTACGATCTGACAGGAGAATTGATTTAATGAATCTGCCCAACCGCCTAACCCTGACCAGAATCCTGTTAATACCTCTTTTTATGTTGATCGCCTGGCTTAAATATCCTTATGCTGATTATATAGCTGCGGCGGTTTTTGTATTAGGCGCCACAACTGATGGGCTGGACGGTTACTTTGCCCGAAAAAATAATCAGGTAACCCTGTTGGGGAAATTTTTAGACCCGCTGGCTGATAAAATACTAGTTTCGGCTGCCTTAATTACCCTGGTGGAAATGGGCAGGCTATCCAGCCTAATTGCGGTAGTAATCATCAGCCGGGAGTTTGCTGTTACCGGACTCAGGGCGATGGCTGCAGCGGAAGGGACAGTGCTGTCCGCAAGCAGATTAGGTAAAATAAAGACGATATCTCAGATTGTGGCCATTGTTGCTTTGTTTATCAGGGATCCGCTCGGTAATTTTTTTCATTTTCCCTTTGCCGGCATAGCTATAGCAGTTGCTGTCATTTTAACTATTTGGTCTGGCGCTAGTTACTTTTCAAATATATGGAAGATATTAAAAAAAGGCGGTTACTAACTAAAACCACCGGACTTAGCAATGTTACCTGGGCAGTAGTTAATACCAAATTTTCACTAGGGAAACCGCATGGCCCCATATGCTATAATATATGGACGGTATGGAATTCCAGTGAGAAAGGGGATCGCCATGCAATGGAAAGGGCTAAAGGTACCGGTGATTATTTTTTCACTGCTGCTTGGCCTGGTTATTATTTTCGGAATACAGTGGGTTTACCAAAAATACATCTTTCAGAATCCTATTAACACGGTTTTAGCTGCTAATGAAGCTATTGATTCCTTTCAGGTGAATAATCAAGACGGAGTGGTTAATATTTCCATTGCCATAAAAAGCGATGCGGACTTGATGCAGTCCTATCAGGCTGTGCAGAAGGACTTGTCTTTGCTTATGGGCAGGCGCCAGTATAACATAGACCTTATGGACAGCCGTGATGATGCTTTGCAACAATTATGGTATCAAAGCCAATTTGCTGTATACCAGGCCATTGACCAGGGCAGTTATCAAAACATGGCTTATGATATTAACCGGGAAGCCGGGCTGGCGGGCGCCGAGGCCAAAATTTATATCGACCCCAAAAACGTGTATATCAGACTGATGAAAGATGGCCGCACACTTGACGAAGTAATTGTAAGAAACGCCGGCCAGATCAACAGTAATAATCAGGTGTCCCTGGCCGGAGGTGGATTTAGTGCTCAAGGAAATTAGCATAGGGTTGGGCATCGCTGCGGTAATATCCATGTTCATAATGGGTTATGATATTACACCGCTGTTATTTTTTTTAGTGGCCGGCGCGGGCCTCTATTATGTTGCCAGGATGCGGGGCATGGTTGGCGCCAAAAATTTTGATAGCCCGGGCGGAGCCGGGCGTTTTGAAATTACTTTTAGTGATATAGGGGGGCAGTTCTCAGCCATTAACGAACTGCGCGAAGCTCTTGATTTTATAAAAAACCACCAGAGTATCCAGAGTCTGGGAATTCGCCCTTTAAAGGGCATCTTGCTTACGGGACCGCCCGGCACCGGTAAAACCTTAATGGCTAAAGCCGCGGCAAATTATACCGATGCTGCCTTTATCGCCGCTTCCGGCTCGGAGTTTATTGAAATGTATGCGGGGGTAGGCGCCCAGCGGGTGAGAAAGCTTTTTCAGACAGCCAGGGAATATGCCCCCAAGCAAAAGAAAAACTATGCCTTGATTTTTATCGATGAGATTGAAATTTTGGGCGGCAAACGCGGTCAAACCACTAGCCACATGGAATATGACCAGACCTTGAACCAACTTCTCGTGGAAATAGACGGGCTTAAAGTTGATGACAATATCAGGGTACTGCTTGTTGCGGCCACGAACCGGGCCGATATGCTTGATCCGGCGCTCACCCGACCGGGGCGCTTTGACCGCATCGTTAAGGTTGACTTGCCTGACCGGGAAGGAAGAATGGAAATCTTAAAAATACATACCAAGAATAAACCCCTGGCCAGGGATGTGAATTTGGAGGTAATTGCCAGGGAAACCTTTGGTTTTTCCGGCGCCCATTTAGAAAGTCTGGCCAATGAAGCGGCAATCCTGGCTATGCGGGAAAAAGCCCAGGAAATTAGCCAAAAGCATTTTAACGAGTCAATTGATAAAGTAATGATGGGTGGCAAGCTTGATCGAAGTCCATCCGCAGAAGAAATGAAAAGGATTGCCATTCATGAAATCGGACATGCCTTGATCAGCGAATTAGTCCGGGCCGGCTCAGTTTCCACCCTCACCATCACCCCCCGTGGTGAAGCCCTGGGTTATATGCGCCAGACCCCGGAAGACGATACTTATCTATATACCAAGGACTACCTGGAAAATCAAATTGCCGTAATGCTGGCAGGGGCGGCCGCTGAGGAAACTATTTTAGGTAATTACAGCACCGGGGCGTCAAATGACTTTGCCCAGGCGATGCGCACAGCCGAGGAGATGTTGCGGGCCGGAATGTCAGATTTAGGGGTGGTGTGTTTGGACAGCCTGCCCGGGGATTTGAAACACCAAACCCTCACCGGCATTGTGCGGGTGCAGGAAGAGCGGGTGAAAAGCCATATCGCCGGTTCAAAACAAATATTTGACACTGTGATGCAAATATTATTGGAAAAAGAAAAGATTACTGGTGAACAGTTACGCCTGATCCTCAAGGAAAATGCAGTGAGCTAAAATTCACCCTGGCTCATAATTGAGTTGCGTTTTCCGCTTCGCCATTTTTAGCCAGGTACGGCCCGGCAGGGATTATTTATGAATTCCCTGCCGGATCATACCTGGTTTTTTCATAAAAAACGGCGGTATGCTTTGCTACTGGTTCATGCTATAATTTAACTCATAAACCAAACTGCGGATGCAGCGCCACAGGACATAAATGCTTTAGTTAAGGAAGAAAATGCTGTTAGGAAGTGAAGCTGAAATGAAGGCAGAGCTAATTTTTACCGGCTCGGAATTACTGCAGGGACGTGTGCTCAACAGCCACGCCCAGTATTTGGGGAGGCGCTTATTACAAAGCGATATTCAGGTTGAATGGCATGCAACCGTAGGAGACAACCTGGCAAACCTCAAGCAAGTTGTGCAGCAGGCTGTGGATCGCGCGGACCTGGTCCTGATTACCGGCGGCCTTGGCCCGACTACGGACGACCTGACCAAGGAAGCGGTTGCCGAAGTGCTTGGTCTGCCAATGGTACTTCATGAAAAGTCTCTGGCCGACATTAAGGAGCTCTTTAAAAAACGTGGTATGTTCATGCCTGAAAGTAATGCCAGACAGGCTTTTTTCCCGGCAGGCGCTACCATTTTGCCAAATACCCGGGGAACAGCGCCCGGCGCCCTGATTGAAAAAGGTAATAAACTAATTGCTTTGCTTCCTGGCCCACCTGCCGAATTGTCGGCTATGTTCGAAGATGCGCTCCTTCCCTTGTTGATTGAGCGGTGCGGGAATAGGCCGGTGCTCAGGCATAAGGTATTCAATTTAACCGGGATTTCCGAGTCGGCTGTACAGGATCTGCTAAAAAACCTGGATGGGC
The DNA here is from genome assembly GCA_028696455.1 of Desulfotomaculaceae bacterium. Classification (GTDB taxonomy): domain Bacteria; phylum Bacillota; class Desulfotomaculia; order Desulfotomaculales; family Pelotomaculaceae; genus MVQL01. The sequence goes on from JAQVGZ010000045.1 coordinate 6,747, forward strand.
GAATCAACCCCAGCATCACCTATCTGGCCAGGCCAGGTGAAGTGCAGGTGCGGGTAACTGCACACGCGGCAAGTGTGGAGCTGGCGGAAAAAATGGTGGCGGAACTTTCGGAAAAGGTGCAAAGCTTGCTCAAAGATCACATTTATGGTTATAACGGGGAGGCAGTGGAGCACGCTGTCGGCAAGCTGTTATTGCAAAAAGGTATGTTTCTTAGCGTAGCAGAGTCCTGCACCGGAGGCTTAATCGGTGCCAGACTGACCGACATCCCCGGCAGCTCAGCGTACTTTAAGGGTGGTGTGATTGCCTATAGCAACGAGCTGAAAAAATCAATTCTTGGCGTTGCGCCGGAGTTGCTCGACCAATACGGGGCAGTAAGCAAACCGACCGCTGTGGCTATGGCTGAAGGGATCAGGAAGCTCACCGCCAGCAGCCTGGGTCTGTCTGTAACCGGAATAGCCGGGCCGGACGGTGGAACACCCGCCAAGCCAAGAGGACTGGTTTATATAGCGCTTGCCACTGGTGAGGGTACTTTCTGCCAGGAGTTTCAGTTTCCCGGTGAACGTTTTGCGGTAAGGAGGGGCACGGTCAGCGCTGCTCTGAACATGGTCAGGCACTACTTGCAGGACGGGAAAATTTAGCTGCGTTTGGCCACTAAAAGGTAAATCCAGCCAGGATGAGCTAGCTGATATAATAACTTATTAATTTGCGATAACGGAGGGGTTCTTTTGTCAGATAAACTGAAAGCAGACGGGGCTTTTTCGGCGGATAAACAAAAAGCTTTAGAAATGGCGTTTACGCAAATAGAGCGGCAATTCGGTAAGGGATCGATTATGAAGCTTGGCGAAAGCTCCGCTGTATTAAATGTAGAGGTAATTCCGACCGGCGCTCTGGCGCTGGATATTGCCCTGGGTATTGGAGGAGTGCCGCGAGGAAGAGTGGTCGAAATATTCGGACCGGAGTCATCCGGAAAAACTACCGTGGCCCTGCATATTATTGCTGAGTCCCAAAAGATGGGAGGAATAGCCGCCTTTATTGATGCCGAGCATGCCCTTGACCCCGCTTATGCGAAGGCCCTGGGAGTTGATATTGAAAATCTGCTGCTATCCCAGCCGGATACCGGTGAGCAGGCTTTGGAAATCTCAGAGGCCCTGGTCCGCAGCGGGGCGATTGATATCATTGTGATTGATTCCGTCGCTGCCCTGGTACCACGGGCCGAGATCGACGGGGAAATGGGCGATTCTCATGTCGGCTTGCAGGCAAGACTAATGTCACAAGCCCTGCGCAAGCTTACCGGAGCTATCAGCAAGTCACGGACCACAGTAATTTTTATCAACCAGATCCGTGAAAAGGTCGGGGTTATGTATGGCTCACCGGAAACTACCACCGGGGGGCGGGCCTTAAAATTTTATGCCACCATCCGGCTAGATGTACGTAAGCATGAGAATATCAAGCAGGGTACCGATGTTATCGGAAGCCGCACCAAGGTAAAAGTAGTTAAGAACAAAATGGCGCCACCCTTTAAGACGGCTGAATTCGATATTATGTACGGTGCAGGGATATCCAAAGAGGGCAGCATTCTTGACATTGCCACTGAATTAAACATTGTTAACAAAAGTGGCGCCTGGTACTCTTACAATGAAGAAAGGCTTGGCCAGGGCCGGGAAAACGTCAAAGAGTACCTCAAAGAACATACCGATATTACTAAAGAAATTGAGCAAAAAGTATGGCAGGCTTTGAACATAGGGAGTATAAAGGATTCAGCTGCTAAAGCCGGGCCAACTGCCATGGGGAAAACAGAAAGCAGCCCCGGAGCTAAATAAATGGACACCGAATTTGAAAAAGCCAGGTCGTATGCCTACCGGCTGCTGGCATTTCGCCAGCGTACCAGAAAGGAATTAGGACTGCGCCTGAGGCAAAAAGGTTTTGCCCCTGAGCTGACCGGGCAGGTTCTTGATTTGCTCGCAGAATATGGTTATATTGATGATAGAGTGTTTGCCTGTAATTGGGTGGAGCAGCGTCTGGGAAAAAGAGGCCTCAAGGGATTAAAGCACGAGTTGCTGGAAAGGGGTATCAGCGCTAAGACAATTAGTGAGGTATTGGCTGAACTGGGCAGTGACGCGGAATATAATGCTGCCTTAGAACTGGCTAAAAAGACCTTGCAGCGGGGTGACAGGGTTTTTTCCTGCACGCGTCTGGCGGGCGCGCTCAGCCGCCGGGGCTATTCGAGTGAAGTGATTAACCAGGTCTGTCGGGCAGCCCGGGACGGTCTGATAAATGTTCAACTTGACAATCATAAATAATGCCTATACAATAGACACTGGGAGAAAATAGAATTAGATACTACCTACGGGTTTTATATATAGATAAATCCCATAATTTTTGAGATAAGGTCGGAGTCTGGCTGCAGTTTTTGTGGCCAGGTTTTTAGGAAGGTAAGCTTGGAGGTTGTTTTCTTTCCCTGATCTGGACAAGAATAAAAAGTAGTATCAGTTCTTTTTCTACCGAGTTCTGCTCGGTTTTTTTTATGCTTAATCTAAATCATAATTAATGTAAAAAGGGGGTGAGATAGTAAGTTGGATATAATTACAATTTTAGTTATTATTGGGGTTGCACTGGCGGCCTTTGCGGTAGGATATTTCTTTAGAAAATCTCTGGCCGAGGCTAAAATTGTTTCTGCTGAAAATGAGGCTAAAAAGATTCTGGAAGAGGCGCAGAAGGATGCTGAAGCTAAAAAGCGGGAAGCAATTTTAGAATCTAAAGAAGAAGTTTTAAAACTCCGTAATGAGTTTGAAAAAGATAGCCGGGAGCGCAGGCTGGAACTTCAGAGACAAGAGCGCAGGCTGGTCCAGAAAGAAGAGAATATGGACCGCAAAGCCGATGCTATAGAAAAAAAAGAGGAGATTCTAGATAAGAAAGAATCGGAAATTGACGCAGTTAAAGCTCAGCTTACAGAGGTATACAACAAGCAATTAAGCGAGTTGGAGCGCATATCTGGCTTAACGTCAGAAGAAGCCAAACAAATCCTGCTTGCTGATGTAGAGAATGAAATACAGCATGAAGTAGCCATAATGATCAAAGACATGGAAAATAAAGCCAAAGAAGAAGGGGAAAAGCGTGCGCGGGAGATTATCTCTCTGGCCATTCAAAGGTGTGCTGCCGATCATGTTGCTGAAGTTACAGTGGCGGTAATACCATTGCCCAATGATGAAATGAAAGGCCGCATCATCGGGCGTGAAGGCAGGAACATTCGTGCTTTTGAAACTCTAACAGGGATTGACCTGATCATTGATGACACACCGGAGGCGGTGATCTTATCCGGTTTTGACCCTATCCGCAGGGAAGTGGCGCGGGTTGCTTTAGAAAAACTAATCGTTGATGGCAGAATTCACCCGGCCCGCATTGAAGAAATGGTAGAAAAGGCCAGGAAGGAAGTAAATAACCAGCTCAGGGAAGCCGGTGAACAGGCCACTTTTGACACAGGGGTACATGGCCTGCATCCCGAATTGGTCTTACTCCTGGGGCGTCTAAAATATCGTACCAGCTACGGCCAAAACGTTTTAAAACATTCCATTGAAGTTGCCCATCTGTCTGGCCTGATGGCAGCAGAATTGGGTATTGATGTCCAAATAACCAAAAGAGCCGGCTTATTACACGATATCGGCAAGTCGGTTGATCATGAAGTCGAAGGACCCCATGTCACCATCGGGGTTGACCTGGCAAGAAAATACAAGGAATCGTCTGAAGTTATTCATGCAATCGCTGCCCACCATGGTGACGAGGATCCAAAAACAATTATTGCGGTGCTGGTGCAGGCTGCTGACGCTATATCTGCCGCCCGCCCGGGCGCCCGCCGGGAGACGCTGGAATCATATATCAAGCGGCTAACTAAGCTGGAAGAGATCGCTAATTCGTTTGAGGGCGTGGACAAGTCTTATGCTATCCAGGCTGGCCGCGAAATAAGAATAATGGTCAAGCCTGATAAAATTGATGACATTGGCGCAATCCGACTGGTGCGCGATATAGCCAAAAGAATTGAAAATGAACTGGATTACCCCGGTCAGATTAAGGTAGTGAGCATCCGGGAAACCAGAGTAGTTGAATATGCAAAATAAAGCAGCCTACGGGCTGCTTTTTAATATGGAAAAAAATATTTAAGCTTTAACTCACAAAACAGGCAGGAATAATGCTTAATAGACAGAATTCTTAAAAACGCATGTTTATTGGGGAAGGTGACTGTATTGATAGTTCACTACAAAGAAACTGGGGACAGGAATGATGTGACCGGCAGTGTTGGCCTGTTAACTTCGATATTAGTCCGCTACCCGGAAGTAGCAACCATAAACTTCGACCCGGAAAAGCATTTGCTCAAGTTCACATTTATCTATTCAGGGGTACTGGAAATAAAAGAATTGGACAATTTAAAAGAAAAACTAATAGAGAGCATTGAAGTATACAGCTTGCTTAAACGTAAAGAAACCAGTATGGTTTCTTTACAGAGCCAGGTTTACGACAACCTTACCGTTATCGAGGTCCAGCGTGATGTAGATACCTTAGTGCAGGAGGAGATCACGCTGATTGTAGAGCTGTTCCACCTCTACTTAAATAATAACCTTGTCACTGAAGAAGACGAGCATTATTTTGAAGAAGACCTGGTTGCTCAGGAAGAAGTCATTGTTCATATGCTGGCGAAAATGAAGAACACGAGTCAAGATAAATACCTGTTCGCCTTTCGTCAAGAGGGAAAAGTGTTGGTATTCGATAAATAGGGGGTAAAAAATACTTGCGGTTGCTGATGATCGGTGATGTTGTCGGACGTCCAGGCAGGCGTGCTGTTAAAGTTAACCTGAGGGGGTTGATACGGGAATTTAATTTGCAGCTCATCATAGCTAACGGTGAAAACGCTGCCGGCGGTAGTGGTATTACCAGAGAGGTTGCCCAGGAGTTATTCGATACGGGAGTGGATATTCTCACCATGGGCAATCATGTTTGGAATAAAAAAGAAGCTGTGGATTACCTTGCCCGTGAAACACGTATTGTCAGGCCGGGCAACTACCCGCCCGGTACACCCGGCGCCGGCGCCATTATTTATAAAACCAAACAAAATATAAAGGTTGCCGTGCTTAACCTGGCCGGTCGGGTCTTTATGCAGGCGCTCGACTGTCCTTTTCGAAAAGCGGATGAGTTAATCGAACAGGTAAGGGAGCAGGCAAAGGTAATCATAGTGGATTTTCACGCGGAGGCGACCTCGGAAAAGATGGCTATGGGCTGGTATCTTGCCGGGCGGGTAGCAGCAGTGTGCGGCACCCATACTCATGTACAAACAGCCGATGAGCGTATCTTACCAGGCGGCACCGCCTTCATCACCGACCTGGGTATGACCGGCCCCTGTGATTCAGTGATCGGGGCTAAAAAAGAAATTGCCATGGAACGATTTATTACGCAACTCCCCTTACGCTATGAAGCAGCTAACGGGTTGTTTCAATTTAACGGAGTAATCATTGATATTGATGAGGAAACTGGAGAAGCTACCGCAATCAGAAGAATTCAAAATTACGAGTAGTAATAATTGCCATTAGATCAGATTTTTTAAAAAGTAAAAGGTATTTTTTAGACCCTGGCGAATATAATTTTGTACAGGGAGTTCAGGGTAACAAACGTAGACAGTAATAAAGGAGGTAGCTTTTTATGGATGTATTAAAAGTTTCAGCAAAATCTATTCCAAATTCTGTAGCCGGCGCCCTGGCCGGTGTGCTCCGGGAACGGGGAAGTGCCGAATTACAGGCAATTGGTGCTGGCGCGCTAAATCAGGCCGTAAAAGCAGTAATAATCGCTAGAGGGTTTGTTGCACCCAGTGGAGTCGATCTGGTTTGTATTCCGGCCTTTACTGATTTAATCATTGATGGTGAAGAAAGGACAGGAATTAAGCTAATAGTACAGCCTAAATAACTTTTGCACATATATTATTTAGCTAATTGAACCTGTTTATTACATGGATAAACAGGATTTTTTTATTGGAGGGAGTTCTTTGACTTTTAAAGGCGCCGTAATGGCTGAAACTTTGCATTATGACAGTATCGTAGTCGACTCCCACTGTGATACTTTAACTGCCATGCCGGATGAGGGCAGGTGTCTGGCAGGCCCTTCTGCCAAAGGTCAGTTGGATTTGTCCCGCCTTAAAAAAGGGGGAGTAAATGTCCAGTTTTTTTCTGCCTTTATTGACCCGGATTATAAGTTGACCGCCCTCCATCGCGCGTTGGAGCTGATTGACTTATTTTACCGGGAAATAGAGGGAAATAATAATGTTGTGCTCCACGCCAAAAGCATGTTGGACATTGAGGAAGCGCTGTCTTCAGATAAAATTGCCGCATTTCTTTCAATTGAGGGGGGCGAGGCACTGGAAGGGAGCCTCGGTATCCTACGTCTAATGTATCGGCTGGGGGTTCGCAGCATCACTTTGACCTGGAACGGGCGCAACGAGTTGGGTGACGGAGTGGGTGAGGAAAAAACAGGAGGGGGGTTGACCCGCCTGGGTGAAGAGGCTGTAGTGGAGATGAACAGGCTGGGCATGCTGGTGGACGTATCGCACCTTTCGGAAAACGGCTTCTGGGATGTGCTTAGTGTTTCACGGCAGCCGGTAATTGCCTCCCACTCAAACTGCAGGGCTCTATGCAATCATCCCCGCAATCTAAATGACCAGCAGATTAAAGCCCTGGCCAATCAGGGGGGGGTAATGGGAATTACTTTTGTCCCGGACTTTCTTGGTGATAACCCTTCTATAGCGCAGGTTCTTGCGCATATTGACCATGCCATAGCGGTTGGGGGGCCGGACTGTGTGGGGATTGGTTCGGATTTTGACGGCACAGGAAGTCTCCCCACGGGACTGGAGGATTGCTCCCGCCTGCCGGCAATTACCAGCGGGCTGTTAGAACGGGGTTATTCCGAAAACGCTATAAAGAAAGTACTGGGAGGAAACTTTATGAGAGTAATCGGGCAGGTTATTAAATAGCCAGTAAAAAAGAGGTGAATTCTGGTGCCTGTAGATATGCACGTACACACAACAGCCTCAGATGGCGAAGACACCCCTGAGCTTGTTGTTGCCCGGGCAAAGAGGCTTGGCCTAGAAGCTGTGGCGATTACAGACCATGATACAGTCGAAGGCATTAAGCCGGCTATAGAGGCTGCCTGCTTGCATGAAATAGAGGTTATTCCGGGAATCGAGTTAAGCGCTGTCTGCGATGATGAGGAACTACATATTCTAGGTTATTTTATAGATATTCACTGTCAGAGATTCCTGGAACAGATTAACTTATTCCGCAGCTTCCGGGTTGGCCGTATGGAAAAAATGGTAAAGAAATTACAGGCACTCGGTCTTCCCCTGGAGATGGAACAAGTAAGCCCCGGCTTTGGCACAGGCTCCATCGGACGCCCGCATCTGGCTATGGCAATGGTGGCTGCAGGCGCCGTGACCAGCATTGCTGAGGCGTTTGATAAGTACATCGGCACCGGTGGGCCGGCCTATGTGCCGCGCTATAAGCTGCCGGCGATTGAGGCACTGCAATTGATCCGCACTGCAGGAGGGGCGCCGGTTCTGGCCCATCCTGCCCTGAGCAACTCCAGCAAATTGATCCCTTGCCTGAAACAGGCGGGGTTAGCTGGCTTAGAGGCCTATCATCCAGCGCACTCCAGAGAATTATCTGAATATTACTGCCGGCTGGCGCAAGAACACGGGCTATTTGTCACCGGTGGCTCGGACTATCACGGGGAGGGGCATAAAGAAGGGGTTAGACTGGGGATGAGAACCGTACCTTATACCAGAATCCAGGAAATAAGAATAAATGCAAGCGCTGATCCAGTAAGGTTACTAAATAATGTCTACTAACCGCAACCCGGGCATATAATAATTTGAGTTGTCGGGTGAGGTGGTATTGCGTGAACGATAGAAACGAAATCTACAACTTGCAGAAAAGAATCCAGGAATTGGAGGAAAGGGTCGAGCAGCTCCGGCTAAGCAGGAGAGTCCTAATGTACCTGATTGAAAAAATTGAAAAGGAAAGAACATTTTATTTAAACAAGTTAGAAAGGGAAAACCAGCGGCTCCATCAGGATAATTACCGGTATGCCCGCCGCCTGCTGAGCAAAAATCGGCAGATTATTGAATTAGAGGAAAAGTTGGGGAACCCAACCTCTTCAGGCGAGATCTAGAAAATAATTAGCCGGTTATAGGCATGATTATGCTATAATTAATTTGAAAATGTTGGCGCCGGTTAGGGAGGTATTTATATCTGCCATCCCCGTTCCACAATAGGGCACGGGGTTTTGTATTTATAAATATTTATTAGGGGGAGAGATATGAGCTGTCGCATTTTTTTTGTACAGCATGGAGAAACAACCTGGAATGTCCAGTTGAAACTACAGGGGCATAGTGATGTTCCTTTATCGGACCGGGGACGCAAACAGGCAGAATTACTGGCGCAGCGCCTGGCGAACATGAAAATTGACTGCCTTTATAGCAGTGATTTGTCCCGGGCCAGCGAGACGGCTGAAATCATAGCCAGGACCCATGATCTGAAGGTCAATAAGGACCCCAGCTTCAGGGAGCTTAATTTTGGTTATTGGGAAGGCCTGACCATTGAAGAAGTAAAAGAAAAATACCCTGCTGAACTTAAAAAATGGTGGGCCAGCCCTCTGAACACCCGCATCCCTGGCGGGGAAATGCAGGCCGAGGTAGTAGAGCGCACTACCAACGCTACTAAAAGAATTATCGCCAGTCATAATGATGAAACAGTCCTGGTAGTAGCCCATGGCGGGGTTATTCGCTGCATTATTGCCAGTGTGCTGGGGATGAACCTAAACGAAAACTGGCGTCTCTATTTGGACAACACAAGCATGAGCCTATTAGAGTTCCGGCGATGGGAGAAAGGCATCCTTAAGCTTTTTAATGACTGTGCTCATTTAAATGACCGCGATTATCTACGCACAGAAAACATTGGGACGATATCAACTATTGCCAGCAAGATGATGAGTTAAACCGGTCCAGACTGGGCAAGCTATTATAAAAAACGGAGGAATCAGCTTGGAGCAACACGATGACTTTCAGTTCAGCCATGTTCCCTGGAGCCGCGAACCCAGTCTCAAGGAAATGACCCGTGAAGTTGGCATTGACTTTGACCGCTTTATTGACGCCCTTAAAGAAGATAAGACTGCTGCAGAGATAGCCGGGGAGTTTGACGTTTCCGAAAAGCTGGTCAGTCATTTGCGGGAACACTTTTTCACCCATGGGGTCGGCTCAATCGAGGGTATGGATTAGCTAAATATGCTCATATTATTTATTTCGCGCTCTATTTCTTGACTTTATCTTTGCCAGGTGCTATAATTTTTCTATTAAATAACAAAGTAGAGGCCATCCGCTTCTCACCTTACGACGCGAAAAGTCGCAGTCCATAAGGTTTCTTCTATAATACGTTTACTATTATGGCGGGTGGTTTAGCTCGCTATTTTTATTTATTTTAAGCAATTGTAATTTTTTTACGGGGGTGAAGCTACTATTACAAAGGATTTCCGTGTTAATGAGGAGATCAGGGCCAGAGAAGTCAGAGTTGTTGACAGTCAGGGCGCACAGCTTGGCATTATGTCTGTGAAAGATGCTCTGCGTCTTGCAGATGAGAAGCAGCTTGACCTGGTGGAAATAGCTCCTACTGCAAAGCCGCCTGTTTGCCGGATTATGGATATTGGAAAGTATAAATTCGAGCAGAGCAAGCGTGAAAAAGAGGCCAGAAAGAAGCAGAAGGTTATTAATATTAAAGAAGTAAAGCTTCGGCCTAACATCGAGGACCACGACTTTAATGTTAAGGCTAAAAACGCTATCAGGTTCCTTAAGGAAGGCGATAAGGTTAAGGCAACTATTACCTTTCGCGGTCGTGAAATTGTTCATACTCAACTGGGTATGAAGTTGCTTAACCGGTTAGCAGAACTCTTAAATGATGTAAGCATGGTAGAAAGACAGCCAAAATTGGAAGGTAAAAATATGATTATGATTTTGGCTCCAAAACAGGAAAGCTAGGAAGGAGTCGTGCCATTTGCCTAAGATCAAAACCCATCGCGGGGCAGCAAAGCGCTTTAAAAAGACAGCTACAGGGGAATTTAAAGGCTCTCACGCTTTTCACAGCCATATTCTCGGTAAAAAGAGCCCCAAGAGGAAGCGCAATCTGCGCAAGGCGACTATTGTCAGCCATGTTGACGCCAACAGGTTGAGGAAGCTATTACCTTAATTATTTACCTGGTGTGATCGGTTACTAAAAGGAGGAATGTTATATGCCACGGGCGAAAAGCAGTGTGGTTTCACATAAAAGGCATAAAAAGATCCTGAAATTGGCCAAAGGCTACCGGGGCGGCAAGAGCAAGCTTTACCGGGTGGCCAACGAGCAGGTAATGAAATCTCTGGTTTATGCCTATCGCGACCGGAGGGTGAGAAAACGCGAATTCAGGAAACTCTGGATAGCCAGAATCAACGCCGCAGCCAGGATGAACGGTATTTCCTACAGCCGGCTTATGAACGGTCTGAGAATAGCTGGTATAAATATAAATCGGAAATTGCTGGCGGATATGGCAGTTAATGACGCCAAGTCCTTTGGCCAGCTGGTAGAGTTGGCCAGGGCCAGCCTCTAATAGATTGCTTGGAAGTTCTGTAATGAGAAGGTAACAGGCATGGTTTTGCATAAAATATAATTAAACCAGTAAAATTAAGCATGGTAGTAGAATCATGCTTAATTTTTTGGTCATAAATATACTATTTACGACTGGCAGGAAGGACTAATGAAGCAATTTGCAGTTATTGGGCTTGGGCGTTTCGGAAAAAGTGTTGCGCTGACCCTTACCAAAATGGGTTACAATGTCCTGGCCATTGATACAAGTGAAGAAAAGGTAAGCGATGTCATGGACAGCGTAACCCACGCCGTCCAGGTGGATGCCATGGACGAACAAGCCCTGAAGTCATTGGGCATACGGAATTTTGATGTAGTAATCGTAGCCATCGGGCAGGATATCCAGGCAAACATACTGGTCACGGTAATGCTGAAGGATATGGGTGTAAAGCGGGTGGTGGCCAAAGCAGTTACGGAACTGCACGGCAGGGTCCTGGTGCGGGTAGGCGCCGACCAGGTAGTTTTCCCGGAGCGGGACATGGGCGCCCGGGTGGCCCACGCCCTGGTCTCCAAGAATATCGTTGACCAGATTAACCTTTCCCCGGAATATAGCATCGTTGAGTTGACGGCGCCGGACGAATTTGCCGGTAAAACCCTGGAAAAGGCAGATGTACGAGGTACAGACGGGGTAAACGTGCTGGCCATCAGGCGTGGTTCGAAAGTGATTCCTTCTTCTGGAGCCAGGCAGGTAATAGAGGCCGGAGGTATTTTAGTGGTGTTTGGCCGCAATGAGAAGCTTAAGGGCCTGGCGG
>JAQVGZ010000046.1 GCA_028696455.1 Desulfotomaculaceae bacterium
CTCTCAATATAACTATTAAATTCAACAAGTAATTTTAATTAGTTGGTTATGTTAATATGCCAGCCGTATTACACGTGCACATAACCTCTATGACAGGAGGGATTTTTAACCTTGAACGCTCTAGCCCCAGTTCAAACGCCTGGCTGGAAAACAGCGCTGAGAATGATTTCAAATCCGGGAGAAGTAGTCAAAAGTCAAATGTCTAAGATTCCCTGGCCTTATTCCCTAGCGATCTCCGGATTATCATTCACCCTGTTTTTCCTGCAAACTGGACTTGATATGTTGCGCTCAGGTCAAATTCAAATGTCAACCGTTGTGCTGATTACCTTAATCGGGCTTTTCTACGGCACGATCGGAGTGGTGTTGATTGCGCTTTTAGCCTGGGCCCTGTCTCAGGCGGCAAGCCGCGCCTACACTATTGACTGGGCCATATCTTCATTTGCGCTAGGCTATTCCGCCACGCTGGTTTACGCCCTGGTTGGTCTGATCTTTTCACTGGTTTTCGGCTGGAATACCGCGGTGGCCTTTGGGGTAACCGGTGTTTTGTGGGCACTGCGACCTAATTTATTTACGATCCGGCAAATGTCCGGCGACCGGGTTACCTTCAGTATTTTTCTGACTACTCTCTGCGGCGCCTTAATTCTGATCGGATGGGCTTTGCTCGGCCGCTTTGGTGGATAAAACCGCTTTTCGAGTATTTCCAAAGGAGGCTAATAGAGATATGGAGATGAAGCTTGGCCATGCTGCGGACTCCGGCCGGAAGGCAGTTTTATTGTGGCCTGTTTATTTGTGCTTTCTTGTGTTTGGCCTAATGATTCCTTTCACTAGACCCGATTTTCAAGCAATGACCTTTGTATATTCGCTTTTGCTCTCCCTGGCAGTGGGCCTGCTGGCGGTAAAGCTGCTGCTTGTGCTGCTTAATATGGCCAATCCAAACCTGCGGCTGGATAACGGTCAGTTTGCCCATGATGCGGTAAGCGCCGGCATGTTATTCATGATTCCGTTTACCGTGCTGGCTGTTCTGGCACAGTTTGTGCTGAGCTGGAATGCGGTGATGCCCTTTGCTTCCGCAGCGATTATGACTTCGGCGGCTACCGCCGGCACTGAAGTGATGAAAAAGGGCGCCCAGGGGATCAAGAATGTGATAATTCCGTCGGTTGTAGCCTTTTTGCTCTCGACCGGCTGGATGCTTTTGATTGGGTTGTTACCATAAATAGGGGGTGAACAGCTTGCCGTTTTTGCAAAAATACATAAGCATAATATTTCTTTTTATGGCGTTTATGCTGCTGTCAACCATTATGCCGGGGCCGGCTACGGCCGCTGACCCCGGAGAAGTGATCAATAAAGTTGCCGGAGACAATTTGTATACGGAGGATTGGTCTAGCTCCGGCGCAGAACCCGTACCCGGGGGTAGGTTTAAATTCTACAGTTTTATTGGAGATATGAGCAGCGGCTGGGTTGCTATATCTGTGGATGAACCTGTCGACGGCGCCACCATGCAGGCTGTACTGGATTGGAATGATCGAGAGAACGTCAAGTATGAAGTAGACTACAACGTTATCGGCGTCACTTCCATGCCGGGCTATGAGCTGTATGAGTATACCGCCTTGGATATGGCCGGTGTATGGTTTGTTTTGGCTGATTACTTAATTCAAGTTGAAATATATGACACCGGCAATGACATTGCGGTTGATTTGCAAACTGCCAAAAACCTTGCCGGGCAGGTTATGGTGGGATTGCAACAAAAAGCGCCTGTGGAAAAACCTGCTTCAGTTGAACAGGAAAAGCCGCCGATTGAAGGCGAAAAGGCTCCGGCCGCTGCGGCTCCGGTGACCGCTAAACCGCTTGCTGAGCCGGTCGAGGTGGCAAACACCGACAATATTGCCGGGGTGTACAACGGGCCCACGGCTCCCACTATCTTTACGATCAATAGCCCGCACCTGGTGACTTATATCAGGAATTATCACTGGAATAAGGCCAAAGGCTCCACCCCCGGGACCATCGGGCTCAAGGACCGGAACGGCAAGATATACGGCCCCTGGCAGGCCGGTGGTACCCCGGGACAGGGAGGAGTGCCGAATGCCAATTGGGAGGTCTTCCCCAATATTGTAATTCCCGCCGGTACCTATACGGTGATTGATTCGGAACCATCCACCTGGGCTCAGAATAAAGAATCAGGCGGCAGGGGGATGGGGGTAGTTAAAGCCACCCCGCATTTCGAAGTTGACGGCGTTCCGGCAAAGGGCTCAACTAAAAATGGACCCGGGAGCCTGCCCGGCTCCGGCGGTTGGGTAGAAAGCCCTGCCGGCGTGGGTTCGGTAGGCAACATACCGGGTCCCTCCAATACAACCGAGGCCTTAGTCGGCGTGGCGGTGCCCGGTTTGCTTGCCACCCTGTTGGGCGCAATGGCCGGGTTAGGCGGCGGGGGTGGTGGCATTGCACCTCCCACAATAACTCCGGTATCACCGGCTGCGGGGGGACCGGCGCCGGGAACGGGAGGTTCTTATCCCGGCACGGGCACCCAGAGTAATGTTTCCCCCCAGGAAGTTGATCAACTGGGGAGAAGACGGCGCGGCTCTCAACCGGCTGCTGCGCCAACCGGACCGGCGCGCCCGGCGCCCGAAGCTGATCATTTGACCATGACAAACAAAGGGACGCGAACTCAGCAAGGGACCACAGGCGGACCTGAAATATTCATCGATACGGTTGATATGCTTGACGGCACAGGCGGCCTTACGACAAGGGCGCAAGGCAAGCCGTCAGATAAAGGTATTTTTATTGAAACAGCAGAGGAAGGCGCTAACCTTATTCAACCGGATGGGGGGGCATTCATCGATCCTGCCGCCGAAGGGGCTGTTCTAATGCAGGATAAACAAATACTTCAAATGGATACCACTCTGGAAGACAGTGCTGAAGACATGGTTTTACTCGACACCAGCGCGTTTGATGAGCCCGTTCTACAGCAAGACGGCGTACCCTTGCAGGAGGCCGAAACGGCCCGGTATGATGAAAGCGGGTTCGATGCGGCAGGATATGACCGCGACGGTTTTGATAAAAATGGGTTTGATCAGGAGGGTTTCAACAAAGAAGGCATTGACCGGGAGGGTTTTAACCGGGAAGGCTTCGATCAAGAAGGGTTTGACCGGGCCGGCTTTGACAAAGAAGGCTACGACAAAAACGGGTTTGATAAAGAGGGCTTTGATGAAGAAGGGTTTGATAAAGAGGGCTTTGACCGGAACGGATTAGATAAAGACGGTTTCGACAAAGGGGGCTTTAATCAAGAAGGGTTCAACCGGGAAGGTTTTGACAAAAAAGGCTTTGACCGGGAGGGCTTCGATCAAGAAGGCTTGGATCGTAACGGCTTCGACAAAAACGGTTTCGATAAGATTGGTTTCAATAAAGAAGGCTTCGACAAAGAGGGCTATAATAAAGAGGGTTTTGACCAAAACGGGTTTGATCGAAAAGGTTTCAACAAGCAAGGCTTCGATCAAGAAGGCTTTAATCGAGCCGGCTTCGACCGGGAGGGCTTCGACAAAAACGGTTTTGACCAAGAGGGCTTCGACCGGGAGGGCTTTAATAAAGCCGGTTTCGACAAAGAGGGTTTTGATCAAGACGGCTTTAATAAAGATGGCTTCGATAAACAAGGGTTTAACAAAGAAGGCTACAATCAAGATGGCTTTAACAAAGAGGGCTTTGATCAAGAAGGTTTTGATCAAAAAGGGTTTGACAAGGAAGGTTTCAACCGGGATGGTTTTGATAGCAAAGGGTTTAACCGGGAAGGTTTTAACAAGGACGGTTTTGACCGGGAGGGTTACGGTAAAAACGGCTTTGACCGGGAGGGCTACAACCGGGAAGGTTACGATGTCAACGGTTATGACAAAAAAGGCTATAACCGCAGCGGGTATGACGCCAAGGGCTATGACCGGCAGGGTTATGATAAGGCAGGCTTCAATAAGGAAGGATGGGACCGGGACGGTTACAATCGCAACGGCTTCAACAAGGAAGGCTATGACCGGGACGGCTACGACCAAGAGGGCTTCAACCGGGAGGGCTGCGACCGCGATGGCTTTGACCGGCAAGGCAGGCAGCGCGAAGGCTATGACCAGGATGGTTACGACAAGAATGGCTTTAACCGGGACGGCTACGACCGGGACGGCTTTGACCGCCGGGGCTTTGATTACGAAGGCTACAATCGCAGCGGGTATGACCCCTGGGGCTATAACCGGCAGGGTTATGGCAAGGACGGCTACCACTGGAGCGGTTACAATGCCGACGGCTATAACCGGGCGGGCATGCACTGGACCGAAAACCCCTATGAGGGGGACAGTCCGTTCAATGTGGACACCGAGCACTGGGGGAAGGTGCGCAGTCCCTTTGATGGCGGTCCGGTAATCATAACCGAGGACAATTACGGCAACCAGGTTAATACCGGCATCGAGTGGAAGCCGACCAAACCGCCTTTAGGGGAACCTTACCCGAAAACGGTCGAAGAATACGGCCCCAAGCCCTGGACCGATGAGATACCGCAGCCGGGACCGGAAAAACCTGCGGTTCCTCCGGCGGAAGACACCGGAGTAATTGGTCCGGAAGACCCCATGAATACGTTAAAAAATCATGAGCCTGGTCAAAACGCCCCGGCAGCGCCGGAGGGTCAGGATGGAACGGGACTGCCCGTGCCGGAAGAAGACATCCCGGGAACAGAGCCAGGGCAGACCATCCCGGAGCAGCAAGCCGAGACCGGGACTTCAGACACCTTTACCTATACCGATCCGGATACCGGTGAAACCTCCACTTATGAATATGAAAAAGGTTATACCGGCCCCAGGCATGGTGACAGGCAAGTACTGGTCGGCAAAAGCGACGGGCAAACCTATGAATTGGGATTTGATGCGGTTAAAGGCAAGTGGATTAATACCGAATCCGGTAATGAATTTAACCCTGACGATTTTGACCGCTGGCAGAATGACCTGGCCGAAGACCGGCGCCGGGCGGCCATAGATATGGAGAAAATGGCCAAACGTGAGGATGCCAACAGCAGGGCCATTGATCAGAACCTGGATGATTGGAGAAAGTTGGAACAAATGCAGAAGGTGGCCGACAAGTATAATATCGGTGAACCTGGCGGTCCCGGAGACGTCGACAAGGCTATCGAAGATTTGAAAAAGGATATGCTGGCCGGCAAAGAACTGGACCAGGAGAAAATGGATAAAATCAGACGGGTAATCGATAATAGGATTTTGGGTAAAACCATTGCCGACACCGGGGAACGCTGGGAAGAGGATTGGTTCAAAAACCTGGGCTGGGCACTTGAAGCCAATGCGGCAACCGCCAAAGAAGTGATAACCGGGGAAAAAGCCGACGGCAGCATATCGTGGAAGGGGATGGCTGCCCGCATCATGATTACGGCAGCTACCGGCGGTGGCGCAAGCCTGGCAACAGCTGCGGGAGAGATCACCAGACAAGGTGCTGTGGACGGAGTCCTGACGGTAGCGGAAGCCATGTACCGCATCAAGGACTCGATAGACAAGGGAGAATCAGACTTTAGAGCGGTTTCCAAGGCCATCGGCCTGGTTGTTTTAGGCGAAGAAGCCGGCTGGTTGGCCGGCAAGGCCGGCGGCAAGTTAATCGGAGAAATGCTGGAGAAATTCCCGGTCTTCACCAATAAACTAGCTGACTTGATTGAGAAAGGCGCGCTGAAAGTGATGCAGGGCGATCAACTAATCAGCAAAGCTTTGGGGCTGGTCAGCAAGGAATCGGCCGAGGAAACCATCGTTCAGATTAATAAACGGCTGGCAGATATAGGCGGTGAAGCAGCTGAAGAGGCGATGGAAAAGACCGCAAAAGGAGCCGGCAAGGCAGCCGCCGGGGCAACAGACGATATTGCTAAGGGAGCTAAAAAGGTAGTCACCGGCGGTGATGACATTGCAAAAGGAGCGGGTAAAGCACCTGCCAGCACCGGCGACGATATAGCCGAGGGAGGCGGCAAAGCGGTTGCCGGCAGTGGCAGTGATGCAGCCACAAAGGGCGAAAAAGCAACGTCCGGGGCCAGTATCCAAACAGAAACCCCAGGCCTTAAGATTGACAACAGCAGTTTTAAGGATGCCGGGCTGCCCCCGGATCTGCGCGGTATGCCCACCCGTGATCAGAAAGCCATTCAGATGGTCAGTGACAAATACGGAGTTAAAGCTCAAATGAGACCAACCAATCCCGAATCGAAAAGATGGCTGGAAACGGGTAAGGCTCATCCCAAACCGGAGATGTTGAAGACCAAGACTATTAATGAGCTGGATGTAGAGCTGGGCTATCCCAAAGACTATCGAGGAACGGTGGCGTGCAAAAAGCCTGATCCCCTGCCGCCGGCTAAACCTGACACAATGAGTGCCGAACATTGGAATGCCCTTCAGAAGCGCCATAAACAGCGCATGACCGAATATACCGACCAGGTGGAGAAACTCAACCATCTGGAACAGGAGGGTAAGATCCTGTGGGATAAGAAAACCGGGATAATCTACAATGGAAAAACCATGAAGCCCTATGCCGGGGATCATGACGCCTTTGCGTTCGTCGATGCGGTCAGCGGTAAGCCGGTGCCGCCACGGGTAAACCAGCAGCTAAACCGCGAGCTGCAATCGCTGGGGGCAACCCAGCACAACGAACATGTTGGCTGGGATTATTCCGGCCTTCCCGACCAGGTGCCGGGTGGCTCGCCGCCCGGAGCGCAATCGCCGCGGGAGATCGCAGAGGGGATAGATCGAAAGATCTTGAGTGGCCATGATGAAGGCGGCGAACCGCTTAACACCTATGATCCACTCCAGGGAGAAAAGGGCGGCTGGACGACCAGTTGGTGGAAGGGAGGTATCCGGCAATGAAACCAATGAATATTGAGGAGAGAGCTACGTTTCTGCGCGAATATTTCGATTGCCTGGAGAGATGGCGCAGGTTTGATCTGGACCTGGCCCTGGGAAAAAACGGGGGAAACTTACCCGCCGGGATGGAGGCACTGCAGCTAAAGCTGGCCGAAATGAGGGATGTTTATCAGGAGCGCCTGCCGGTCCTGCCCTTATCCCGCTGCCCTTTCAGCAATAACCTGGTTTACCACTCCATCGATAATGGGGGACTGGATGGTTTGTGGTGGAATTATGACGCCCCGGTTCGCCCGTTGGAAAATCTTCCGTCCACGTATTTTGCCCTGGACGGAGCTATAAAACTCGGCAGCAGGATCGAATTTGCGCCCTTCCTATGCAAACCCGGCGCGGGGATTCCGGGAGTTCTGCCCCGCTTGTTAAATTACGCCGGCATTAAGGCGGTATTATCATCGCTTCAGATCGGGCCCCACCAAGGCTATCCGGTATTCTATTTCGCACCGGACGCTCCTGCCGGACTGGCCAGGGTCAACACCTGGGGCACCGGGCAGTATACATTTGTCGATCAGAACGATATGCTGCGCTGGGGCGAGTGTCCCGTAAGCCTGGATGATTATGATTTTGCCTTGGATAAATGGATCGAGTCCGGCAAACTGCTGTGGGTTGCGCCGGGGGACGAAAAGGCCACCTTGCATGCGGGGCTTAATGGTTGTCCCTACCTGGGATTAAACGGTCGCAGGGAATTGCTGCGCATCGAACGAAGCAGGGTGTGGAGCGGTGAAACCTATTAGTTCATGATCACATCGCAAAGGAGGATATGCAATGGGAGCAAATCAGGATAAGCTGGCCGATACCGAGGTTTATAAGCTGGCGCCGGGGGATATTGACCATATGTTCAGGCGCTCAGGGCTAACCGGAAATCACCTTTCACCTTTTACCTATAATGCTGAACAGGCCGCCGGCAGCAGGCCTTCCGAATTGTTTAAAGCTTTATCCGAAAGCCCCAAATTCAGGCAGATAACCAAACAGCTACTGGAACCGGATTTAAAGATCGAGTATAAAAGCGGCGGGAGCGGCACGGCTGACGACCAGTATTATACCCTGCTGGCCAGTGATGGGCAAAGCGTTCTAGTCCAGTTAATTAACTCGCAAGGAGAAATACTCCTGGTACTGTTCCCGGATTGGGAAAAATATCTGGAGTGGTGGACCGGACTTTATGCTTCCCCGGGGATGAGCGTTTACCAGGCCGTGTTCCCGGATGTTATGGCCACGGAAGTGCTGGTTTGTGCCGTACACTGTGTGGATATTTATCGCCGTTCTTATATGGAGAGTATGCTGGATTACAGCGGCAGCTTGAACTTATCACTGACCACTCAGGATTTTGTGCAACTTTTAAAACGCTCCCTGTCCAGTAAGGATAAACGCTGGCTGCTGCCGGCTATGTTTGAAGTCACACCCGGTTTAAAGAACAGCCGGATCGCCTTAAAACCCGAACATATCAAGCAAGTTGCGGAATTGGGCTTTGTCACCAGCAAGGAAGCAATTCTGACATTAGGCGAGCGGTCCAGAATTATGGGCACCGAATTTATAACCAGCTGGATGGGAGCGACGGGTTGGCAGGCGACTGCTTTGTTTGTTGGAGAAGAGCGCAGCCTTTCCCGGGTAGTGCTGGCGCCGACCGCCTTTGCCAATCATCTGTTTTCCTTTGAAACCGGTCCCGGCGGGGAAAGCCGCTTCCGCCACCAGGCCGGTACTATACCGGAACTAACCCAATCCCTGGTCCAATGGATGGAATCTTTACGAAAAACCGCCGCCAGTGGTGCGGTAAATGTTAAGACAGCTGAGGAAAGGGCTCCCCGGGTTAAATTCTGCGGCCATTGCGGTTCTAAAATCAGGCCCGGCAAGAAATTCTGTACCAGCTGCGGCAATGCAGTATAAAAGGAGGGAAGAAAAATAAGCAACCTAAAATTTTGCCCTGAGTGCGGTGCTAACTTAGTTGCAGGAGATAGATTTTGCGGGGATTGCGGTTTTGATACCCACTCACCGGCGCAATCAGCTACGGATGCTCCTGCCCAGGCGAGTCAGCCAAAGCCAACTCCGCCGCCGCTTGTCGATAAGCAACCTCCCGCGCCGCCAACGCCACAGGCGCCCCAGGCTGCGCCGGCAGGCCGGCAGGCAGGCGCTCAAACGCCGGCGGCCGGTAATACTGCCAACCTGGGGGTAAAAAGTGGCGGGAATAAAAATGCTCTAGTCATTATGCTCTCCTTGCTGGTGGTACTGTTCGTAGCCGGAGGTGGGGTGTACTGGTGGTTGTCCCGGGGAGAGGAGCCGGTTCAGGCGATATCGCCCCTCACCACAACCCCAAATAACCAAACCACAACCACCGGCGGACAGGCGACCACCCCGGCGCCGACGCCGACGCCGACCCCGGCCCCAGCGCCGGCTGTCGACCTGAGCCGGGCATCCACCTACCTGTCGGAACCCGGTCTCAACTGCACCTTCTTTGTGAATTACCCGGATGGTATGTCGGGGGTGGTGCAACGCTTCAGCGCCCGGGTGGTTTCCCATGAAGCAGTGCAGGTGAGTGAAGTGGAAACCGGTGTGGAGCAAGGCGAGGCCTTCGGTTATGGTTTTCATTATGTAGAACGGGCAGATGGGACCTATTACATTCTGGATCAAACTCCCAATGAGATATTCCCGGTCTTAAAGAATAATTTATACGTGGGTCAGACCTGGAACTACCAGGATGAATTCGGCAAAATCACCTGGACCGTGGTAGATATGGGGGTAGATTTAAACCTGGGTTTTGCCACCTTTGAGGATTGCCTGCTGGTTAAGGAGAACAACCAGGCAGTAGGATTTCAGTCAATCACTTATTATGCGCCGGGACGGGGCAGTGTAATGGTTATCGATCCCAGCGGGACGACCGAGTATTATAAAATGACCGCTCTTACCCGGATAGATGCCGCCCAGGCGGCACAAACGGTAATCAAGTGGTCTCCCAATTACGCTGTGATCAAGGATGACCGCACCCAGTATTAACAGCAGCGCTTTCAACATATTTTTGTACCGGCAAGCGTAATCAGAGGGGGGCTTAGGATGCAAGATGCTTCAGGCCGGATGGAATTTTGGCGGCGTGTCGCTTTATTTTTTGGTATTCTGGTGGGAATTGGGCTGTTTTTTTATGTAACGCCTGCAATAGTCAGTGTTACCGCCGTAGATTGGCAAAAGGAGCAGGCCGGCGAGCTCAATTCATTTAGCGGTTATGTTTCCGCCGAGAAAAAAAGGCTCAGTCAATTGCCCCTGGAGGACTATATCCAGGAAAAAACCGGCGGCAAAGCGACCCTGGTTGATGCCGGGCAGTGGGCAACCTTTTTCCATGAGGTGCAATTGGCCAGCCACGGGGAGTATACTCGCTCCATCTACGGCAACCGGGTGAGCAAAGAGGATAAAGACGACTTCTGGAAACCCACGCGGCCGGTGCCGGTATTCTTTAAACCGGATGAGTTACCCTTTGCCCAATGGGGGCTTAGCTTTAAAGCAGATGAACAGGTTTATATCAAAGCAACTCAAGGCGATGCCTACCTGCTTTTAAAATACGAAGACTACCAGTCAACGTTGTCAGCCATGTACTCACCATACAGAGTCGCGCCCGGCTGGCTTTATTATCCCTATCGCATATACGGCATAGGCGTCATGGCAGCCGGGCTGTTACTGTATATTTTCCTGCCCCGGCGCAAAAGAAAACCTGATGACATAGCTTATGCCGTGGGCAATATGATCGCGGGAGACCTGGTGGCCGTGATCCTTCTGGTACCTTTTTACGGCCTGCCTTTCGTGATTAACGGTGGTACGGTGCAGTCGGTGACCTCCATGTGGCCCATCAGCGCAGCGATGTGGGTTATGGCGCTGTTAAGCACATCATTGTTGTTTTATAACGCCAGGTATGCGTCGTTTAGGATTGAATTAACTCCGGATGCCCTGTATCTGAGCACTTATCGGGGCGTGCGGGAGCTGCGCTTTGCAGAAATAGAATCAGCCGGTCTGGTTTCCTTAAGAAATCCCGGCTGGTTTCGCAAGCTGTTTATGGCTCTGGCCCTAATGTCATTTTTCGGCGGGCGCAGTTCACCCCAACCGGTTGGCAGTGCCCTACTGGCAGCAACTGCGGCATACGGCGGCCTGGAGCTGAGCAGTCAAGGAAAGCCCCTTTACATCTGGTATGCTGATCAGTGGGGCGGTACCATAATCAAAAATTTTGACCGGGTAACGGAAGCCATCCAGTCAGCCGGGATCAAAGTTAACCGGGAACCAAGAGAAATTGAGGGGTTTTCGATGTTCATGGAAGGATTTTAAACAGCAGGCTGCCAATAATCATCATCAGGTGATAACAAAAATAATTTTTACTGCAAAGGAGGAACAAAATGTCAACCGGAATCTTCATCCTGGCGGCCGTACTGCTTGCGGCAGGGGTATTTTTGATCGCCACCTACAATAAGCTGGTGCAGCTGCGGCAAAGGGTCCAAAACGCCTGGTCCCAGGTGGATGTACAGCTCAAAAGGCGCTATGATTTAATCCCCAATCTGGTCAATGCGGTCAAAGGATATGTCCAGCACGAGAAAGATACCCTGGAACGGGTGACCCAGGCCAGAAACATGGCCATTAAGGCCGGTAATATGACAGAGCAGGCGCAAGCCGAAAACATGTTGAGCGGGGCTTTAAAGTCCTTGTTCGCGGTAGCGGAGGCCTATCCCGAACTAAAGGCTAATACCAATTTCATCCAACTGCAGTCCGAGCTCAGCGATACCGAGAACAAGATCTCTTTTGCCCGCCAGTTTTACAATGATACGGTGCAGATTTTTAATACGAAAATTGAAATATTCCCGAACAATCTGTTTGCCGGTATGCTGGGTTTCCAGATGGTTGATTACTTCACCCTCCAGGGAGAAGCTGAAGCCAGACAGAATGTTAAAGTAAGTTTTTAAAAAGGGGTTTATCAGGATGAAAAGCAACAACAGAGGCTGGTTGAACTTGAAAAGCCTGTTCATCTTATTGTTGGGATTACTGCTGCCGCTGGTGCTTGCCGAACCGGCCCGGGCAGACCGCAGTTTTACCATGCAGCAGGTAGTGGTCAAAGCTGAAGTACTGCCGGATTGCTCCATGCGGGTTACGGAGAAACTGACGGTTAAATTTTCCGGCCACTGGAACGGCTTTTTTATCACTATCCCCCGGGGCGACTCGCCGGTCCAGGACGTGGCGGTCTCTGAGAACGGCCGGCCTTATACCTTCAATCCGGGGACTAAATACGGCCCTCCCGGCACGTACCTCGTTAAAAATGAAAGCGGTAAAACAACCATTGATTGGAGCATCGACGCAACAGACGAACAGCGCGTCTTTGACATCTCCTACCGCGTCGTCAATGCGGTTAAGGTGCACGGCGACGTGGCCGAGCTCTACCGCAAGTTCATCGGCTCGGACAACGCCCAGAAGATCCGGGAAGTGGTGGTCAACCTGAAGCTGCCGGCGGGCGCCGCAAACTATGAACAGGGCAAAGACATCCTGATCTGGGGCCACGGGCCGCTTAACGGTGAGGTTAACTTCACCGCCCCTGATGCTGTGACCTGGCAGGTCAAAAACCTTTCCCCCTATACTTTTGTGGAGGGGCGGGTAGTCATGCCGACGGCGCTTTTCCCCGGCGCTCCGGCAGACGCCTACACCGGCAAAACCGCCCTGGCCGGGATACTGTCTGAAGAAAGCCGCTGGGCCAAAGACGCCAACAGTAAAAGATGGCAGGCGCGGGCGGAAATCGGCGGGGCTATCGGTGTTGTGTTGCTTGCCCTGGGGATGGTATACCTCCTGTGGCGCAAATACGGAAGAGCTTTTCCCACCCGGTTCGACGGCCCCTACTACCGCGAACTGCCCGGTCAATACAGCCCGGCGGAACTCGGCGCACTCTGGAATTTCAAAAAGATTAAAGCACAGGATTTAACCGCCACGATCATGGATTTAGCCCGGCGCAGGTTCCTTTCTATTGAGGAAGAAAGACTGCAAGTGCGTAAAATGCTGGGCACCAGGGAAGTCAAAACCTATCGCCTCACCTTCCTGCCGGCGCCCGAACCGGCCTCTCTCAGAAAGCCGGAGGAGGCGGCTTTGCGTCCCCATGAGCAGGACTTGCTGGATTATCTGGAGCATACCATTGGCGGCAGCCGCGGTTTTGTTTACTTAAGCGATATAGAGCAATACGCCAAGAAAAACGGCCGGGCCTTTTATAGCTTTTGGCAGCAGTGGACGGCAGGCATAAACGACCAGGGAGAAAGACTGGACTTTTTTACTCATAGCGGCAATATGCCGCTGGTGACCTTATTAGCGGGACTGGCGCTTTTCACCCTGGGAGCGATAGCCGTCTCCAACATGAGCATATTAGGAGCGGCACTGATGCTCGCCGGGGCAGTCATGGGCCTTGTTCCCCGCTCGTTTAAAAAACGCTCTGCCGCAGGACAGGAAGATTTTGTCCGCTGGCAGGCCTTCCGGCGCTTTTTGCAGCATTTTTCCCAGATGGAGCGCCACGAAATACCAAGCCTGATCATCTGGGAACACTATCTGGTTTACGCAGTAACCCTGGATGTGGCCCGGGAAGTAATCAAGCAGTTGGAAATAGTGTTTCCCAATATGCAGGACGGCGACTACCATTTTGGCTATGGCTGGTTAGGCTATGGCGCCTGGAACAACTTTGAAGGCCTGCACGATTCCTTTAATGATATTGGCAATGTTGTAGAGCGCTCGGTCAAGACAGCGCAGGCGGCGTTTTCCAAGTCCTCGTCAGGCTCCGGCGGCGGCGGGGGCTTCTCCTCCGGTGGCGGTGGCGGCGGGGGCGGATCAAGCTATGGCGGCCGATAGCAGTGAAGAAGGAGGAATTTGCTTATGCGTTGTCCGAACTGCGGAGCTGATTCTGATCAAAGCGTCAGGTTTTGTGTCAGCTGCGGCAGCGCCATGCCGGAATCAGCAGAAAAAGAACAACCTGACCGCAAGAAATTAACCGGCTATTCACCCCTGATTAAAGCTCCGGCTTTTGCCCGTTACATCAAAAATACCAAGCGCTGGTCATATATGTTTGCCTCATTTCTGGCGCTGGCGGCCATAATCGGTTTTTATATCTATGGCGAAATCAGTGCGGAAATGGATAATCCCGAAGCGCTTTATATCGGTCTGGGCATCGGCGGGATGTTCCTGGCCATTGCCCTGTTCCAAAGCATCAGCAGAAATAGAAGCACTACCTGGGACGGCGTGGTGGTCGACAAACAAATCGAGGAGAAAAGGCGCAAGCGGCGGTCCGGCGATAATGATGATTACTATACTGTATTTAATGTGGTTATAAAGAAGGATAACGGCAAGCTGTACACCCTGAGTGCCGAAGATGACGATACCAGGTTTAATTACTTCAAAATTGGCGATAAAGTGCGTCATCATGGCGGGTTAAAATCAATTGAAAAATACGATAAGTCCGGGGACGACATTATCTTTTGCAACGCCTGCGCCAGTTTAAACGACATTAGGGACGACTACTGTATCCGGTGCAAGTGCCCGCTGCTGAAATAAGGAAACGGGGTTTCTTATTATCCATGCCGTAGCTTCCGGCGCCCCTGCCCAGACCAACTCCCCGTGGGATAGTTCTCCTTCCATTATATAAACAGGCAAACAAAACCTTGTGTATACAAACCAATGAATAACCTCTTGGTTTGCGGGGTAAAAGCATCGCCGGCGCTGGCTAGGGTTACTACCAGATAAAAAGAAGGACAGGCTCTGGCCCGCGCCAAACCCGGCGTAGCTGTCGCCCGCTTATTTGCCAATATATGTGGGTACGTGGTCAAGTTGTCCACGTGCCCACTGCTTCTTCAGCCTCATCTCTTAAAGCCGATTACTTCTGCGAACTCGCTCCCTTTGAGTTTCCTGAGCCTCGCCCGGTCATTTTCAGTGAGGTCCTTTTCTTATTCTGCAGCCAAGGCCCGGGGTCTTGACAAATGGATCTGAAGAATTAAAATTACTTTAAAGTAACTAATTAGTTACTTTACTCAATCCGTCCAGGGGGATGCGCAATGGAGGGGAATGCACGTAAAGTCCCTCTAAACAGAAACCGCCGGGAACAGCGCTCTGAAGAGAGCCGCGCCCGGATCCTGGCGGCGGCAACAACAATATTTGCCGAAAAAGGGCCTGATGGAGCGCGGGTTGACGAGATCGCCAAAGCCTCGGGGATCAATAAGCGCATGATCTATGCTTATTTTGGCAATAAGGAAGAGCTCTATGCGGAAGTGCTGCGCTCGAACTACAACAAAATCTATGCGCTAAGTACAAAAGCAGTTGATTTAAAGCGAACTCCGAAAGAAAATGTGACCCGGGCCGTGCGGGCTTACTTTTATTTCTTGGCTGAAAACGAGGCTTTTGTGCGGCTAAGCAGCTGGGAGGCACTGAATGGCGGCCGGTTCAGCAGGAAGGTGCTGCCCAGTTTTGTGGATCTGCTCGTGCTGGCCTTTGACGATATTGTCAAGGACGGCATTCAGCGGAAATTCATCCGGCCCAATATTGATATTCGTCAGGTGCTCTTCAGTATCCAGGCTTTGTGCCTGACTTATTTTAACCGGCGGGAGCTCATGCAGCCGCTCTGGCAGGAAGATCTGCTTTCCGGGGAGATGCTTGAAGCGCGCCTGCAGCATATTCTGGACCTGATTACCGATGGAATCTTTTATCATGGGGAGGCTGTGGAGTAATGGATGCCCTGGCTAAAATCAATGTCAAGAAAACGCTTGTATTTATTCTGCTGCTCGCGATTATGGGGGCCGGCCTTTTGATTTACAACAACTGTTTTCGGGCCCGGGAGGCGGGCAGGGATCAGGGTCTGACGGCAACCGGAACCCTTGAGGCCACAAAGGTGATGGCCTCCTTCAAGGTTCCCGGAAAACTGGAGAAAGTTGCCGCTGAGGGCAGTCAGGTCAAGCTGGGGCAGGAAATTGCCTCCCTGGAAAGCCAGGAAATCCATTCGGACCTGGTGACGGCCCAGGGCGCCTATGAGGCGTCGGTTAACCAGGCCAGGCAGGCCGGTGAGGCAGTGACTTTAACCAGCCAGCAGGTGGAGAACACCATTGCCCAGGGCCAGGCCAAAGTGGCCCAGGCGGAAATCGGGGTTAACGATGCGAAACTTACCCTCGACAGGGCCACAGAATTGTATAACAGCGGCGCTATTTCCAAAAAGTCGCTGGATGATGCGACCAATGCTCATGCTTTAGCCCAAAGAAAGCTGGAAGAGGCCCAGGCCGGCCTGAACCAGGCGCTGGACGCGCGGCTGAATGTGCAGGTGGCGCAGTCTCAATACCAGGCGGCGCAGGGGCAGGTCAAGCAGGCCGGCGGCGCCGTCCAAAAGGCCCAGGCCTACCTTGACAACACGCATTTACTTTCCCCGATGGACGGCTTTGTCACCCAAAAATACCTGGAGCCGGGTGAAATGCTGAACGCCGGAACACCGGTATTAGAAATTTCGGACCTGGCGCATACCTTCGTTAATGTCTACATCAGTGAGGATAAAATCGGGCGGGTGCAGCTCAATCAAGCGGCGGAAATTACCGTAGCTTCCTTCCCGGGTCAGGTTTTCCCGGGAAAGGTGGTTGCAATCAGCGACGCCGGTGAATTTGCCGTCAAAAAAGCGATTAACGAGCAGTATGAGCACGATCTGCGAAGCTTTAAAGTCAAGATCGACGTACCCAACCCGGATTTAAAGCTAAAGACAGGGATGACAGCTCAGGTTAAGATCGTTGAGGAGGCCAGGTAGCGATGGAGCCGATTGTCAGGGTCAATGATCTGGTGCAAAAAATTGGACCCAGGACGATTTTGCAGGGAATATCCTTTGCAGTGCTGCCCGGTGAGTGCTGGGGTGTATTTGGCAGCCGGGGCGCGGGGAAAACGTCGCTTCTGCACATCTTAGCGGGAGTGGATCGCTTTACCACCGGCCAGGTCGAAATCCTGGGTTCGGATATTCGAAAAACCGAGAATTTTAAGCGGCACCTGGGCCTGGTTACGGAAGAGAACAGCATGTTTGCCGATCTGACGGTGGGTGAAAACCTGGACTTTATCGCGGCTCTAAAAGCCGCCTCCCCCATTGATGTCCGGGAGATGCTGGAGCGGTATGAACTCCGGGAGCACCTGTCCGAGCCGGTCAAGGCCATCAACAGCGGTGTCCTGCAGCGGCTGGCCATGGCCTGCGCCATGCTCAACCGGCCCCGGCTGCTCCTTGTGGACGACATTATTAATAATATCAATTTATACTCCCGCCATCTGATCTTAAGGGAGTTGCAGCAATTTCAAGCCGGCGGCGGGACCTGCATCTGCTCCTGCAGCTCGGTGGACTTTTTCCGTTATGTGACGCGCGTGGCCTGGCTGGAGGACGGCAGGATCTCCCTCTACGAACCGGAGGCAGCCCGGGCGGAATGGGAACGGCAGGAAAAAATGTACTCAGAACCGAGTGATCGTGATGCTTAGACAGTACCGGGCCATTATGCGGCGTGAAATACACTATATGTGGCGGGACAAGAGCCTGCGCACCATCTTGCTGCTCGGCCCGCTGCTGGGGCTGTTCCTCTTCGCCGGGGTCTACAGCCACCAGCGGATTGAAAATATTTCGACCGCGGTGCTCGACCTGGATCGGAGCAGCGCCAGCCAGCAAGTGGTCACCGGTCTGAAAAATGCCCAGTATTTGCAGGTCGTCACTTATCCCGATCATTATGCCCAGCTGGAGGAGATGATCAAAAGAAGCGAGGTGGTCGTAGGTGTGGTTATCCCTGAGAATTACGGCCGCGATATAGCCCGCCGGCAGCAGGCCAGGGTGGCTGTCCTTATTGACGGCACAAACATGGCCTACGCCACCAATGCAACCAGCGCGGTGCTGGCGGTGACGCGAACCCTGGGCGCTGAAGCCGGGGTTAAAACTCTAATCGCCCGGGGCATTACGCCCAGGCAGGCCCAGGAGGCCTACCAGTCGATTGAATTCCGGGAGGAGGCCTGGTTTAACCCCACCCTGAACTATGCTTATTTCCTGGCGCTGGCCTTGGCGCTGAATATCTGGCAGCAGTGCTGCACACTGGCTTCCTGCATGAACATTATCGGTGAAAACGGGCAGCGCAGCTGGCTCCAAATTAAAGCCTCAGGGATTTCCGTCTTTAGGCTGTTCCTGGCCAAGTCTCTCGTTCAGATCGGCGTGATGATGCTGATCGTCATGCACGTCTATTTAATTGCCTTCGCGGCGCTCAAGTTTCCCCTGGCCAGCGG
>JAQVGZ010000047.1 GCA_028696455.1 Desulfotomaculaceae bacterium
GGTCCGTGATACCCGCCTCTCTTAAAAGAACAGGTACCAGTTTTTTATTGATAAACCCCACAAGGCTAAAAACCAGGGTTTTCTTCGGCTTTGCCGCAAAGCGATAGGTCAGGTACTGGTCCAGCTCAGGTCCGGAGCGGTCGTTAACGATAACCACCTTCAGCCATATCTCTTCCTTTTTCTTCATTAATTCCCCGGCTGTGCGACTCAGGCCGAGAACGGGGGGGCCGGAGATACCATACTCGGTAAATAAAATTTCCCCCTGCGCCCGGGCAATAGACTTATCACCGGCCACAATTTCCACCCTGCCGTCTAATTTTATGCCTTTAATCTGCTTGAAAAAATTCGCCGCTAGTTTTAGCTGCACCAGTGCCGGGAACGGCTCTATGATCTTGTGCCCCAAGCTTTTCGCCAGCGTTAGCCCACTGCCATTAGAGCCCAACTGTGGAGCCGCCTTCCCTCCGGTGGCAATGATCACCCGGGCTGCCTGGTACCCCTTGCCATTGGCCAAGTGGACTGTAAAGCCTTGCCCCTTTTTTTTGATCTCTTTTACTTCAGCTTCACAGACAACATTGACGCCGGCTTCCTCCAGCTCGTAGCGCAGCACATCCAGTACACTGGAAGCCTGGTTGGAACAGGGAAATACTTTGCCGCCGTCTTCCACTTTGTGAGCTACGCCCAGGTGTTCAAAAAATTCTATGGTTCTCTTAACGTCAAACCGGCTCAGCGCACCGTGGGCAAATTCCGGAATCATGCCGTGATAATTGGCGATATCCAGGTCTACATTGGTCAGGTTGCACCGGCCGTTGCCGGTGGCCAGGAGCTTTTTGCCGATACGCTGATTCTTCTCCAGAATTGTTACTCCAGCCCCCTGGTACCTGGCCGCCAGAGCCGCTATAATACCCGCAGCCCCGCCGCCTACAATAATTACTCCGGTTAACTGGCGGTTAGACATACCATTTGCCTCCGGTCTGTTATTGTTATTAATCTATTATCCCCAGCCAGGTCCCAAAACAAAAACATAATTTTCCTGATAGTAGAATTCAATATTTAAAGCAAATTATCCTGCCCCTGGCATATGAGCACCTAGAAAGTAAATATATTATTTGTTCACATAGTAAAACCCCCTGACGGGCTGTCAGAAGGTTTATCATCCCGGTGGAACGCTTTAAGGTGCTTTTCAGAAAGATAACCGGGGCGGATTCTCTCCGGGCTGGTTTTATTGCGTCCACCGAAATATGCGTTGTTTTTAGATATCATAGTTTGATTATCACATACGTTATAATACAGCATGATCTGCTATCATCACACTTAAGCATTAGTGCTGATTAATTCGTACTTTTCGATATATCCTTGACATGACCATTAGTATTAATTTCTCTTTTCCCTATATACTTTTCACGGAGTTTTGGCTTATCAATCTTGCCAGTCGTATTGCGAATTACTTTGTCGAAGACAACCTTTTCGGGCCACTTGAACTTGGCCAGGCCGGCATCCCTACAGTAATCAATAACTTCTCTCTCAGTCATAGGCTCACCGTCTTTCAGTGTCACAATAGCCATCGCTATTTCTACTAACCGCTCGTGGGGATAGCCGATAACAGCCGCATCCTTAATTTTAGGGTGGCCGTACAGCACTGCTTCGATTTCTACCGGAAAGATATTTTCGCCGCCCCTGATAATTAAGTCCTTTTTCCGGTCAACGATATAAAAATATCCGTCTTCATCTTTTCTTACCAAATCTCCTGTATAAAGCCAGCCGTCCTTAATAGTGTTTGCAGTCATTTCCGGGTTGGAAAAATACTCCTTCATAATTCTGGTACCCTTTAAAATTAATTCACCAACTTGACCGCAGGGAACATCTTTACCATTTTCGTCAACTACTCGCGCTTCCATATTAAAGGTAGGCTTGCCAATAGATCCGTTTTTAATTAAAACATCCTCATCGAAGAGGTTGATACTCCCCCCGCCGCCACCTTCGGTAATACCGTAGATATTTCCCGTTTTAAAAGGGAATATACTTTTAATATCTCTTAGCAAAGAGGGGGGAACAGGCTGTGCGCCAATGACCAGCGAGCCGTTAAAATGTGAAAAATCGTATTCCTTTATGTTGATTTCACCCTTTTTAATTGCGTTTACTGCATCAGACATCGTCGGCACGGTGATCCACCCGTTATTTACCTTTTCCTCAACTATGCAATCCAATAGCCATTTGGGCTTCAGACCGTTTAGGATTACTATTTTGCCACCAGCCAGATAGCAAGGAAATGATAGGAAGAAACTGCCGCTGTGGTAAAAAGGTTGTGGTGCGATATATACAGTCCCCTTGCCCTCACCGTAGGTCAGGGCATTGCCTATGCCAATCTCATAAAGGGACCTATGTGAATGGCAAACCGGTTTGGGCGCCCCTGTTGTTCCGGAAGTAAACATAAGCTCTGCCGGGTCATCGTCTTCTGTGTCCACAAGAACATCGTCAGCGCTCGCATTTTTGACAATACTTTCATACGAGAGCATGTCGCTGGGAACTGTCTCCCCGATAAAAATATAATGCTGTACGGTTTCCAGCTGGTCTTGAATTGGCCGGATTTTCGTCAAAAAACGTTCACTAAAAATGAAAGCCACCGGTTTGCAGGCACTTGCTGCATGCACGATATCCTGGCCGGCAAAACGGAAATTAAGAGGAGCAGCTGTCGCGCCCACTCTTAGAATAGCGTGAAAGGTAACATACCATTCCAGGCTATTCATTTGTAAGTGCAGGACAAAATCTCCTTTTTTGACTCCCAGGTCATTTTTTAGGCAGTTAGCTACCTTGTTAACTTCTTCATTAAATGCCTTCCAGGTCATCACCCGCCTGAGTCCCCGCTCAGGGTTGCGCTCAATTAAAAAATCCTGATAGGGATATTTTTGGGCATTAACCATTCCGTAATACGAAAAATTCAAAGTCCTCACCCCGGTTATAATATTCTCTTAGCATGTTTTTCAGGTCTTAAATAAAATCGCCTATTCATAATAGCGTTTGACGGTGAACCAGCAAGCGCAAGTTATTGCAAACATAGAAGTATCAAACAGCCACAGGGGATAAAAGATATCTGCTGTCAAGCTCAAGTCAAACCAAGAGAACCGTCCCCCTGGTTTACCATGGATGTCTACAAAAAAAGCTCCTCGCCCTATAGGGACGAGAAGCGTAAACTTTCCGTATAACCACCCTGGTTGGCCATTAAAACCAGTATCATCACAAGAGTACGGGAATAAATCCGATACCCCTCCCTGGTAACGTAGGGACTACGTCCAAACCTACTTTCCGCACTAGCCACAAGCGGTTTCAGCCGGCGTCTTCAGAGCGAACTTCAGCGGGCATCATCCTGAGAGTGCTTTCAGTCGGCGACACTCTCTCCCTGATGGATTACAACCAGCTTACTTTTCTCCTTCATCGGTTTCACAATCTAATAATTAATATATAGAATAACAAATAGCGGTGGCAATTGCAATATAAATATTATCAAAAAAAGGGATAGCTGATTTTTACAGCTATTGCCTTTCAAGAACCTAATATTGACCGCCCGACAATTACCAAAAGTTTTTAACTAAACCTGTAAATAAATGACGAGGTAGCAACTAAAGGATTGCTGCCTCGTCACTCACATATGCCGTTATTATTAATTACTTTATCCTTTAAGAATAGTTTCTCTACTTAACCTTTACAGCATTTTATAGAATATTTCTTATAACGCCTCGACCTTACACTGCAGGACCTTGAAGTCAGGATAGCCGGTAACGGGGTCACGTGCTTCCATATCAGTCAGCAAGTTGACGTTAGCATCACCCGCCCAGCCGTGCGGTACGGCTACGACGCCCGGCATTAACCTCGGCTCTTCCTTAACGCGCAATTTGATGCTGCCATTGCGGGTGGACAGCTTGATGCGCTCTCCGTCACTTACTCCGTAACGCTTGCAAGTCGACGGGTGGATCTCGGCAAACGGCTCCGGCTCAAGGGCCCTGAGTTGCGGAACGTGCCGCATCTGGGTATGAGTAAAAGCTTGTCGCCGGGCCCCGCTGATCATAATGAGCGGGAACTCCTTGGCTAACTCGGGAGTGCTGATCGGGCTTTGCGCCGGCTCCACGTATTTCGGCAGCGGGTCAAGTCCGGCTTCCTCTAAGGTCTTGGAATATATCTCAATCTTGCCGCTGGGCGTCAGGATCTTCTTATTCTCATAAGCGTAGTAGTCCTGCTTGTTAAAATACTTACCCAGCGGATTTGCTTTTAACTCTTCGCCGATGCCGCTCGGCGCCAACAGGTGATCCATCACTTCTTCATCTGTATTCCATGGGAAGAACTCACCCAATCCAAGACGGCGCGCTATCTGGGTCCAGATCCACCAGTCAGGCTTGGACTCCCCAACTGGCTCGATAACCTTGTGGTGGTACATGGCAAACGGCTCTCCATGTACTACACCATGAATGTAAGAAATGGAATCCTTCTCCATGAAGGTGCAGGCGGGTAGCACTAAGTCGGCCATTTCCGCAGTTTCAGTCATAAAAATGTCAATTGCCATCATGAAGTCCATCGATTTAAACGCCTCAATGAACTTGTTCGCTTCCGGGAAGGATACCACCGGGTTGGCGGCAGCCACGATGCTGGCCCGGACCGGGTAAGGTTTACCCTCCAGAGCTGCCTGAGGGAATAGGGTGGCGATGCCATAAGGAGATACCCGGCCCCAGAAAGAGTAAAAGAGCGGGTATTGATCAGCGCCAATTGGCTTGATGTCCATCGGCAGACGCAAGTCGGTCATGCGCAGGAAGGGAATGGTAACCCAGGTACCCGGCTTGTCAACATTGCCAGTAATGATCTGCAGAATCGACAGTATCCTGGATAGCTGAAAACCATTGACGTGCTGGTCCAGAGTATTGATCCCCTGCACGATGCAGGCTGGCTTGGTCTGGGCAAAAATACGGGCTACAGCCTTGATGTCATTAGCGGACAACCAGGTTATTTCTGAAGCCCATTCCGGTGTATACTGCTGGACGTGTTCTTTCAGCTCTTCAAAGCCGATGGTGTAGCCTTCTATAAACTCCTTGTCGTAAAGTCCCTCGTTAATGATCACATTCATCATGGCCAGTCCAAGCGCTCCGTCAGTGCCAGGCCGGATCGCCAGGTGCAACCCTCGCTCGGCAAGCTCGGTCCGCTTGGGGTCAATAGTAATCAAGTCAAGAATCCGTTTTTCTAATTTTTCCCGGATACTTGCCGCCAGTATGCCCTTAGAGCCATCCGGGTTGTGTCCCCAGAGAATGATGCAACGGGCATCGGGCGGGTAGTCCATCGGATACCGGCCAAAAGTCATTTGACGTGACATAATCCTAGCGCGGTAACAGACGTTTTCCACTGACAGCAAATTAGGGGTGCCGTAGGCCGATTTAAATCTCTGGGCAAACCCGGCCACCTCAATATTTTCCACACCCATTGAGCCGCAGAAAATAGACAGTGCTTTGGCGCCATACTTTTCCTTGATTTTAGCTAGTTCGCTGGCAGCATAGTCCAGAGCCTCATCCCAGCTTACCCGCTGCCACTTGTTGTCAACTTTGCGCATCGGGTACTTAATGCGATCCGGTGAATACACGTATTCCGGAAGATATTCGCCCCGGGGGCAGATATAACCTTTGCTGACCGGGTGCTCAGGCAGTCCCTCTACCTTGACCATCTTGCCGTCTTCTAAAGTAACCTTTATGCCACAGTCCCACACACATGACATGCAGTCACTTACCACTGTTTTGCTTCCCACTTTATGCCACACTCCTTACATATATATTACATATCACAAGATCATCATATATGAATATAATTCATATGTCAACATATACTTTCTTAGCATGTTATGTTATAGTAATATTAAGCGAATATTCCGGGTACTAAATTCCTTTGGTAATATCTATAGTTTTCGAATCACCAGGCGTGCCCGGAAACTGGTATCCCTCCCTGTTGTGCCGGGAATAGTACATGCCTAATTTTACAGTCCATGATTACTATTCATTTTACAACAGATGGGTATTTATAATAACAATTTGGTAGGAGGAATCCCGTTGGATATTGGCAACAGAATAGCCTTCCTAAGGGATCAGGCTAGACTAACAGGATCTGCTCTTGCTGCAAAAGTAGGCCTTGACCAGTCACAAATTTGTAAGATTGAGAAAGGTGTTTGCAACCCATCAATAAACACCTTGCGCAAAATATGCGCAGCCCTGGACATCTCGCTTGCCCAATTCTTTAGTGAGGAATACTTTGAAGAAAAGCCTGAGCATCTACAGCGTCTCTTAAATCAAGCCAAGAAACTATCTCCTGAGGAAGTACTGCAACTCTGCAACCTGCTCGAGATAATGATTACAAAGAAAGAAAAATAAGACAATTCGAACTTATACTGTTTTATAATAAATAGTTTTTTACTCATTTTTGCTACTCTCAACTACATGATTACAAATTATTTTAATGCAATGGCAGGTTCAATAAGGAAATACAAAACGGAAGCTTTGTATTTCCTTATTGACAATTACTTTAAATGGCTAAATGCCCTGATTTTTTACCTGATCACGGAGTTTATACCGCTGTATTTTCCCGGTAGCCGTACGCGGCAGTTCCGTAACAAAACGGATCCAGCGCGGAGCCTTGTAGTGGGCTATATTATCACGCACGAAATTCTGTATTGATTTTTCAAGTTCAGGGGACCCCTCATAACCCTCTTTTAGAACAGCGAAGGCCATTGGTTTTACTAACTCATCTTTATCAGCAGCCCCAATAACTGCACACTCAGCGACTGCTTCGTGATGTAACATGGCATCTTCCACTTCAATGGGTGATACCCAGATGCCGCCGGCCTTTAACATGTCATCAGCGCGTCCGACGCCGTAAAAGTAACCTTCCTCATCTTGATAGAACTTATCTCCGGTGATAAACCATTCACCAATGAAGCATTCTTTGGTTTTTTGGTGCTTGTTCCAGTAATACTGCGCTGTACCTTCACATTTCACCCAGAGGTTACCGGCTTCTCCCCTTGGTACTTCATTGCCGTCCTCATCACATAACTTGCCTTCATAGTTGGAGAGCAGTTTGCCCAGACTACCGGGCTTTACATTCCCTGGAGTGGCAGACAGGTAGATTGTGCCTACATCACTTGAGCCAAGCCCATCCAGGATTTCAATGCCAAACAACTCTTTCCAGCGATCAAATACTACTCTTGGCAAGGCTTCCCCTGCGGAAACAAAAGCTCTTACCGAGGAAAAGTCATAATCAGCGCCTTTATCTATAAGTGCTAACAGGCCCATATAAGAAGTAGGAACTCCATAATAGATTGTAGGCCGGTATTTTTTAACTACCTCGATCAGGTTGGCCGGTCTCGGCATGCCAGGATACAAGACCACTGCACCGCCGCTTAAGAATACCGTATCAAACGAGTTATTGCGGCCATATGAAAAATACATTTTGGAGATTGAGAACGAAATATCATCCGGAGTTGCTTTCACCACCTCATCGCAATGGCTGGTTAAATACATAAGATCGTGATGAAGGTGTACAATACCCTTTGGCTGGCCGGTGGTTCCGGAACTGTAAAGCCAAAAAGCTGGATCGTCCTTGCTGGTTGCAACGGTTTCCAGATTGGGTGATGCTGCTTTAGTTATCTCATTGTAGCTTAACTGACCAGGTCCCGGATTCCCCCGCACAATCAGATGCTTTAAGTGTTTAATCTCGTCCTTTACTTCTAAAATAAGCGGTACAATATCCTCATCGATGATCATTGCTTTTGCCCGGCTATCGTTTAAGTAATAAAGATAATCTCGCGCTGTGGCCATCGTGCTCAATAATACAGGTATAATGCCGGCCTTCATGGCGCCCAGGAGACTCATGATAAATTCCGGGCTGTCATTCAGGCAGATCAGTACACGATTTTCCCGCTCGAGACCTAAATTAAGCAACGCATTACCAATACGAGCTGCTCCTTCCGCCACTTGAGCGTAGGTATACGTTTCATCTTCATAATAAATAGCAATATTATTGCCGCGACCTTCTTCTAAGTGCCTGTCCAACATGTAACTGGTAATGTTAAACTCATCGGGAATTACGGGCATACGAAGCATCCTTTTTCCTCCTTTTTATTGTATGAAGTTACGGGGTGACTCTAAAATCAACTAATATACTTCTATCCCTCCCCTTTTCATATGAATCCATGAAGTTAATAAAACCTTCAATGTATCCATACCAAGCTATACATTAAGTATTCTTACACTTTGATGTCATCAAATGTTCTATTTAACTAGAGAAGATCTAGCTGCATTCATAGTTTTAGACGAGATAGCTCATAATATTACTCCCTCGTCTGATATATCTGTTAACTATTCATTTTGCTCTTTTAGATTAAACTCTTCTTCCTTTGTCTGCAAGTTCTCTACACTTAAAATTTCAAATAATCATACCGTAAATATTTTGACACATATATACATTAGATGCTCTAAATTAGACTCAACAAGGATAGTTATCAAACCATTAAATATATAATGCAAGTTTCATACCATTATTTTTTTAAAAACGATAAAGAAAACAAAGAATAAAAATGACTGTATTTTGTTAAAAAAACCTGTAACTGTTAGTTTAGTACAAATAACTGATTATTTATGCTTAATTCATGCTCACACTTAAAGATATTAACCCTAAAAATATTGTAAGCATCTGGTTGGCAATATAATAACTTAACAGGGTTCCTTTATATGCTATTAGTTTATTAAGCTAAAAGGATTATATCTGTATGTCCGCGTAACATACACTGTGCGATTTATGTACAAGAAAATTAATTGTGCCGGCAGGAATTTGTCGTATCTTGTAGAAAATATTATAGTAACCGGTTAGAAAAGAAATAGAATAAGTTGTCAATAAGAGATTGACCAGAGGCACTTCATATGCTGCAATAAAAGTTAACTGCATGAAAAGTGTTTATTTTTTGCCCATGAATTATATAGTGTAACTTACACGGAAAAACATATATTTCTAAAAAGGTGAGGTGTAACTTAATGCTGGCAAAAGACATTATCGTACCCACCACAGTAACTCTCAGTCCCAACAGTACTATTCGTGAGGCTATACGAATTTTG
The DNA here is from genome assembly GCA_028696455.1 of Desulfotomaculaceae bacterium. Lineage (GTDB taxonomy): Bacteria > Bacillota > Desulfotomaculia > Desulfotomaculales > Pelotomaculaceae > MVQL01. The sequence goes on from JAQVGZ010000047.1 coordinate 9,129, forward strand.
CGAAAGACCAGGCTTGGCGGAATTCCCGTGGTCGATACCGACAACAGGCTTATCGGAGTCTTTTCACGGTCAAATTTATATGATTGTCTACTAAATGGAGTAGCTATTGATGATAAATTATCAGGCCATTTCTTAATGGACGTAATTTATTTTAAGGAAGACATGGAGTTCAGCAATATTTCTGAAATCAATCAATGGCTGCGTAAAGTTAGTATCGGTCAAACACCTGTTGTTGATTTTAAAGAACGTCCTATAGGCTTCATTACCAGGAATTTTATAGTCTCCTTCTTACTTGAATACATTGAAAAACATTATAAAGATAATAATGCCAAAGATTCATCCCCCAAAACTAAGTCTGCAAATAAAGCCCGACATGAAGAACTCTACAAGGTTAATGGAACTAAATATACCATAGATTCAATCATCGGCAATAGTAATGTTATGGAAGAACTTAAAAGATTGGCTTTAAAGGCAGCACAAACCACATCTACAGTTCTTATTTCAGGAGCATGCGGGACAGGTAAGGAATTGTTTGCGCAGGCCATTCATAATGCAAGCAAGCGATGGTATCAGCCATTCATTAACATTAATTGCGCCGCCATACCTGCTGAGTTAGCAGAGTCTGAACTTTTCGGCTATGAAGGAGGGGCTTTCACCGGCGCCAGCAGGCACGGCAAACCTGGCAAGTTTGAACTAGCGGATAAAAGTACGATATTTTTAGATGAGATTGGAGACATGCCCCTATCACTTCAAAGTAAGTTACTGCGTATTATCCAGGAAAAAGAAGTAATGCGGGTAGGTGGATTGCATCCGAAAAAAATTGACGTCAGGATTATTGCTGCAACCAATCAAGATCTGGAAACTCTAATTTACGAAGGGAAATTCAGGCAAGATCTATATTACAGGTTAAAAGTAATATCTTTAAATGTACCTCCTTTATGCAGACATTATAGTGATATTCCCACCCTAGTCGATCACTTTATTCGAGAATACAGTGAAGCTAATGATAAAGAGATAACTGGAGTCTCCTCAGATGCAATGAGGTTTTTACAGAGTTATAACTGGCCTGGCAACATAAGGGAATTGGGCAATGTAATTGAGAGGGCTGTATTGTTTTGCAAGGAAAAAATTATTAGATTGGAAGACCTGGGGTTTAATAATAGTATTGAAAGTGGGGTAGACATTTGTTCGCTGTCGGGAGTTGAAAAAGAAACCATCTTTAAAACTTTGAAGGCTACAAATGGAAATAAATCTAAAACAGCAAAATTATTGGGGATAAGCAGGTCAACTTTGTACAAGAAACTGGAGAGCATGGGTAAACAAAACGTATTTTAATTAATAAGGCGGAAGGCGTGTGGAACATTCCACACGCCTTCCGCCTTATTAAAGTCCCATTACGCGTGCGCAGTCCTCGATTTGCCACGAATTTCGTTCTTCTTCATATCATACCAGAGCGGGCTGGCATTACACACTGATGAGTAAGCGCCTGCTAGTACTCCGATCAATAAGGCCAGCACCATGTTATGAATAGTTGCCCCACCAAACAGCAGTAAAGCCACCAGAACAAATAATACCGCAAGCCCGGTATTGATGGAGCGGGCTAGGGTCTGCCACAGGCTGGCATTGATAACATCCTCCAGCATATCGCCTTTTTTCTTGTTCAGCATGTTTTCGCGTATCCGGTCAAAGATAACTATAGTATCGTTTATTGAATAACCGATAACGGTCAGGATCGCTGCCACAAAGGAACCGTCCACCTCAATCTGAAATATGGAAAATATCCCGGTTACAAGCAGGATATCATGCAATATCGCAATAATAGCCGCAATACCCTGCTTAAACTCAAACCGCCACGCGATGTAGATAACCATCAGCACCGCAGCTACACCCAGTGCCAGAAAGGCGTTTCTGATCAACTCGCGGCCGATAACCGGTCCGACCCGCTCGCTTCGCTGCACCGTCACACCGGCTAGTTTTTGGTCCAGCGCCTCTATCACTTTCTTATTTTCCTCTTCGGACAGTTCTCCGGTCCTGACCAGGAAATCAGTTTCTGCGCTGCGCTGGATAGAAGCGCCATCCAGTCCGAATTCCGCCAGTACTGACCTGACCTGTTCAACCTCGATAGCCTGTTGGAATTTCAGATCAAGCAGACTGCCGCCTCTGAAATCAATACCCAGATTAAGCCCCTGGCTAAAAAGCGAGATAATCCCCGGCAAAATCAATAAAATTGAAATGGCATACCAAAACTTCCTTAGCCTAACAAAGTGAAAAGGCATTCTATCTCTTAACATCAACTTAAATCTCCCCCTATGCCCCGTACATTTTAAAGTTGCGGACCAAATTGCTGCCGGCCACCAGATGCAGCATATACCTGGTCACCGTAATGGCTGTGAACATGCTGGCCACGATGCCGATAGCCAGCGTAACGGCAAAGCCTTTGATTGGCCCCGTGCCAAAATAATACAGCACAGCAGCGGCAACCAGTGTGGTCATGTTGGAGTCGAAAATAGCTACAAAGGCTCGCTTAAACCCGGCATCTATTGACGACCGCAGCGATTTGCCGGACCACGCCTCTTCCCTGAAACGCTCAAAAATTATTACATTGGCGTCCACCGCCATGCCCAGGGACAGCAGGAACCCGGCAACACCGGGTAAGGTCATAGTAATTTGCAGTCCTGCAAAGACTGCTAGCATGATCAAAGCATATACAACCAGGGAAAAATCAGCCACCAGCCCAGGTAACCGGTAATAAAGAACCATAAAGATCAGGATTCCAATCAGCCCGATGACGCCTGCCTTGATGGACTTGTCCAATGAGTCCGCGCCCAGCGTCGGGCCAACCGTCCGCTTTTCCATTACTTCTACCTTAACCGGCAAAGCGCCGGAACGGAGTAGAATAGCAATATCATGCGCCTCTGGCAAAGATTGGTAGCCGGTGATTTGCGCCCGGCCGTTTGGAATGGGCTCTTCCACCACCGGGGCCTGCAGTACCTGGCCGTCCAGCAGAATGGCGATTCGCTTATTAACATTTGCGGCAGTCACATCCGCAAAGATTTTCGCCCCATCCGGCTCAAACTCCAGGTCCACCTTCACCTGCCCGCTCCGGGGATCCATGGACTCGGCGGCATTTTTCAACTGGCTGCCGGTGAGCACAGTAGTGCCGTCTTCGGTTTTAAACTCTAGGTAAGCAGTCTTGATCATATTGCGCACCGCTTCATCCGGGTCCTGGATGCCGGCCAGCTCAACAATAATCCTTCTATCTCCCTGTTGCTGCACCACTGGTTCAGCCACCCCGTACGCATTAACCCGGCTTTCAATAATAGCCATGGCCTGTTTGACCCGATCGGGTGTTACCTGCGCCTCAGGGGTATCTTTGGCCTCCAGGACTACGTGTACACCGCCCTGCAGATCAAGGCCCTGCTTAATCAATTTGGTCAACGGAAGCCAGCTTACTTCCGGAAAGACCGGTTTTACCGCTAAAACAGCCATGACGGCAACGATAAGTATGATAGCTGTCAGTTTTAAAACCTTACTCCACACCATATCATTAACTTCCTCCCCTAACAATAAATACACCACAAACTAAAAAATCTAAAGCAACTTGGCGCCATTGATCACCAACTCAAAATTGCATTTAAGAAATGTTGCAGCCCTGCGGCACATGACCATCCGGCTCAAGAAAATTTCAAAGTATTCCATTACCGGACAAATATCAATATCAATGGTCAACTCCATAGTTATCGTCCGCTTATCATCGGTAACCCATAGAAAAGAGTGTTCTACTGCATAATTCACCCGGTCATGGATATCAAATGTAGCAAAATCAGTGTTGCGTACCCTGGTCCGGTGCACATCCGACTTATCGGCCACGATCAAGGCTGCCGCAACACTGTTCACTGCATGTCCGTATTGTTCTTCATGGTTTGCGATTGCGGAAATAACGGTAGCAATTTCTTCCGGATGCATCCCCATTTGCAGCAAAATAGGATATGCCAGTGTCCCGCCTGAGATGCCGTGATCATTGCGGCTGACCACATTACCAATGTCATGCATATAACCGGCGATAGCCGCCAGTTCAGCCTGTCTCTGTGGAAAATCAAGGCGCTCCAAAACATTCCTGGCAATATTGGACACCAGGTTAACATGACGATAGCCATGTTCGGTAAAGCCAATAACACTCAAATACTTATTGCCTTTACGAATAAAAGCGTCAACTACAGGATCTTTCTTAATATCCTCCAGGGTGATCACTATCGAATACCCCCCTTAAATCAGGCCAGGGAACATCATCCCCGGGATATCACCAGTCTCTCCGCAAGCTGTCATTTCAAAAGTCAACCTATCCAGAGACATGCAACAGCAAATTCGGCATAAAGTTGATCAACAGGCTACTCCTTTTCCGACTCTTCCACTGTAACCTGAGCCACGGCGTTTTTTTGGTACTTTAACCGGACATTTTCAGCTACCCTTAATACGATGTAGTCATCCTTAATCTTAATAATGGTACCGTACAATCCGCCTACTGTGATTACCCTGTCGTCCACTTTTAGATTTCTAACCATCTCCTCATGTTTTTTCTGACGCTGCTGCTGTGGCCGGATCATCATAAAGTATAGGATGGCAAACAGTGCCACAATATACAAAATTGAACCATATTGAGAGCTAAAACCCATAATCAGACCTCCTTTCAAATTAATTTTAGTGATTCGTCTAATACAGTTAAAATACCTTTTTTTATCGGGGGAATTTTTATGAAATCAGTCTCCCTGGTATCCCTTCAGAAAGCTGTCTTTGTATTTCAAAATACTACCCTCACGGATCGCTTCGCGCAACTCTTTCATTAGCTCCAAAACAAAGTATAGGTTATGAATAGTCGTAAGCCTGATCCCAAGTATTTCATTAGCTTTTATTAAGTGACGAACATAAGCGCGGCTGTAGTTTTGACAGGCATAGCAACTGCAGTCCCGGTCAAAAGGAGTAAAGTCCCTGGCATATTCAGCATTTCTCACGACCAGCTTGCCATGGCGGGTGAGCACAGTACCGTTGCGGGCAAGACGGGTCGGCAGAACACAGTCAAACATATCGATCCCGCGCGCCACCCCCTCCACCAGGCAGTCGGGTGAGCCTACTCCCATCAGGTAGCGGGGTTTATCTGCGGGTAGCAGAGGAACAGTATGGTCAAGCATTTCGTACATCACCTCTTTTGGCTCACCGACACTAAGGCCACCGATAGCGTATCCGGCAAAGCCGAGCTCCATAAGCTCATAGGCGCTTTCTTTCCGCAAGTCCGGGAATGTCCCTCCCTGGACGATGCCAAACACTCCCTGATCCTCCCGCCGGTGCGCTGCCAGGCACCGCCTGGCCCAGCGGCTAGTCCTCTCCAGTGCCCCCAGGGCATATTCCCGGTCGCAGGGATAAGGGGCACACTCATCAAAGACCATACAAATATCCGAACCAAGCGCCATTTGCACTTCCATCGCCTTCTCCGGACTAAAAAAATGTTCCGATCCATCAATGTGCGAGCGAAAGATGCCACCTTCCTCGGTTACTTTACGCAGTGGTCCCAGGCTAAAAACTTGGAAACCACCGCTATCAGTCAAGATCGGGCCATCCCAATTCATGAAGCGGTGCAACCCCCCCGCCTCCCGGATCAACTCCTGTCCCGGCCGCAGATAAAGGTGATAGGTGTTGCTCAAAATTATCCTGCCGCCCACCTGCCGAACTTCCTCCGGAGTCATCGTCTTTACCGTGGCCTGGGTGCCGACGGGCATAAAAACCGGCGTTTCCACCGTCCCGTGCGGGGTATGCAATACGCCTAGGCGGGCTCGTCCGGTCTTATCTTTTTTTGTTACCGTAAAACTTACCGCCATATATTCCTCCGGTCTAATCAGTGGATCTAATGCCATACAATTTAAATGATGAGCATGGCGTCCCCAAAACTAAAAAAACGATATCTCAAGCGCACTGCTTCCTGATAGGCCGCCAATATTTTATCCCGACCAGCCAGAGCCGACACCATCATCAAGAGGGTCGACTTAGGCAGGTGGAAATTAGTGATTAACCCTTCCACCACTTTAAAGCGGTAGCCGGGGTAAATAAAAATCTCAGTCCAACCGGGCCCTGGCCGCACCAGGCCGTCTTCTCCGGCAGCGCTTTCCAGACAACGCGTGGTAGTGGTACCGACCGCGATCAAACGGCCTTGCCGTTTCTTTGTTTCATTGATGGAAGCTGCGGCCACATCTGATATCTCGTAATATTCCGCATGCATGTGATGTTCGCGGATATCTTCCACTTGGACTGGGCGAAAGGTACCCAGACCAACATGCAGTAGCACGCGAGCTAAGGTCACACCCGTATCAGTGATTTGCTCCAGCAATTCCTTCGAAAAATGAAGTCCGGCAGTTGGCGCCGCTGCCGACCCCGACTGCCGGGCATAAATAGTTTGGTAGCGTTGTTGATCGATAAGCGGCTTTTTAATATACGGTGGAAGCGGCATGACACCAATTTGTTCCAATATCTCTTCAAAAGAGCCCTGATAGCTAAACTCGATTACCCGGCCGCCAAAAGAAGTGTTGCTCAAAATCAAGCCTTCCAGCAGACCGTCGCCAAAAAATAATTTTGTACCTATTGGTGCTTTTTTACCCGGCCGCACCAGCGCCTCCCATCGCTTGAGGTTCAAGCGCTTCAAAATCAGCACTTCTATAGCGGCGCCGGTAGCCTCTTTAATACCAAAAAGGCGGGCGGGAATTACCCTGGTTTCGTTAATCACCAGGGTATCATCTGGTTTGAGGTAATCAATCAGATCTTTAAAATGGCGGTGTTCGATCCTGGCTCCTCTCAGTGGAAGAACCATCAGTCTGGAAGTATCCCTGCGGCTGACCGGCTCCTGGGCAATCAGCTCATTGGGGAGATAATAGTCAAAATCGGAAAGTTTCACCCGGTCTTGCTCAACTCCTGTTACTGGCTGTACATGTCGTTAAAGGCGCTCACTGCCGCCCGTAATTACCGGTCAAACTCACATCTGTATAATAGTATTGCAAAATTTCCTGGAAGTTATAACCTTGTTTGGCCATGGCATAGGCCCCCCACTGCGCTAGCCCCACCCCGTGGCCATATCCGTTGCCGGTTATTTCTATTTCAGCCAGTTCTCTTCCCGCACCACCAGGGTTAGCCACCGTCTCGTTACGGTTATATTTCCTATTATCACTATTATTTTTTTCTTCATTGCGATCATCTTCCACTTTAGCGCGGTCATCTTTATCCGCAGTACGGTCGTTTTCAATTGTAGTGAGATCATCCTTTTCCGCATAAACCTTTTTAATGTTAAACAGGGAGCTTTTTAGGCCCAAGGCGGACCTGACATTATCCGCATTAAAAATCTCGCGCGTGACCGGCTTCCCGTCCACGCCAATACCTTCGACTACTAGTTTTTTCGCCCTGGCGCCGGTGGCAGTGCGCTCTACCACCTCAATATCTGTGATCTGGACAAACGGGTATTGCTCAGTTTTTACCATTTTAGTCAGCTGTTCATTTGTATAGCTAACTTGCCAGTTGTAATGGCGATTGTTCTTATCAAAAGGATCTTCCTTTGCTTTAATATAAGGCAGGCGATTTAGCCAAACATCCTCACTGTTTTCTATAAACCCACCACTGCTTGAGTGAAAAAAGGCGGGGATTATTTTACCCTGATTAAGTAAGACCAATCCCCTGGTGTCGGCGACCGCCCGGTCGGTAGCTTCAGCCTCAGCATCATAGCCCCGATAGACCTGGCTTTGCTGATCACTTGTTAAATTAAAACTGCTTCCGCGGGTAGTGTCAACTTTCTGCAGGGCATAATTTCGCGCCACCACCGCCTGAGCTTTCAATGCTTCCGACGGCCAGGATGACGGCATCTCTGCGGGCACGACACCACGCAGGTAGTCCTCAATATTCAGCTCATTAATCACTATAAGGTTTTCTTTCTCAATACTGAATTCAATGTTGCCGCGGTAACGCCTGTATTCAGGGCCAATCTGAATGGAAACCAGGCTTAATCCTGAATTGGCCTCTAATCGCTGTATACCTTGCCAGGATCTTGCCGATAAAACGGTGCTTTCAGCCAGTGGTACTGCCTTACCACCAGCGTTAATAGCCGTAAGACCGCCGGCAGCACTTTCTACAACTTTTTTGTTCCCCGCAATGATATTTACACGAAAATCATTCCCCTGCACTACTGCTACCGGCCCATTAAAAGGACCGTAACTCTCATCAGGACCCTGCAACTGGATTTGTCCATTCTCGAGGCGTACCTGCCAATCTTCATTTTTTTTAATCCAGGCCGCAAATTTACCTGATGCTTGATTAACCAATTGATAATCGTTGCTAACTTTTAAATTGACAGGCGTAGATTGCCTGGCCAATACTACCCGTATATTTTCGGGCCCAACCACCGCCGCGTTTGCCACAAGTCCCGGGAGCAATATCATAGTGGACAATAATAATATCATCAGGATTTTTATCATAAATCAACACCTTCAATTCGATGGCACTGTAAAGATTACCAAACCTTTTTCAATGTTTCTACAAAAAAACAGGGATTCCTTTAAAAATAATTAGTTTTCCGATTTACCTGCGGGCAAGAATGTTAAAAATGATTGTCAGCAGGATACTTATGACAACACAAGTAACAACAGGAAAGTAAAAACTAAAATCTTCTTTTTGGATTATAATATCCCCCGGCAAACGGCCAAGGCCAAACAGTTTCCCACCGAATAGCATTACCCCACCTATTATCACCAGAAATAGACCTAAACCAATACCATTTTGCCGAAAGTTTCAAACATATTCAGTACACCTCTTACAAAACTTCACTTGTTATAATTGATCAGCATCTTTTAAGGTCTGTATAAAGTGCAATTTACCACTATATCA
>JAQVGZ010000132.1 GCA_028696455.1 Desulfotomaculaceae bacterium
AGAAGCTGAACAGGTTTTTAATAGTTTGCTAAACGGGAATAGCGTATTAGCAGACTATAAAAGCAAGTTGACAAGAAAAGAATATGCAGATTGCATATAAAAGGGGGAATTAAATTGTATGCAATTTTTAGGGGTTTTGAATGAAGGAAATTGGATCAAGAAAGGGGAATGTGCATAATGAAAAACTTCGCTATGCTTTACAAGATGAAAGAAGCCTTGCAGGATTTCCGGGCAGATTATAACCGGCTTGACCCGGAATGGCAGGAGTGGATAAAATACGAAATTGGTCAAGGTTATATCGAGGCCATTCAAGATGCTTTTACTCAATTAGAAAACCTGGAATTAGATAAACTGGATATTGAACCCTTTGAAGTTGAAGCAATACTTGACATCAGGAGACAGGGGGAATAATTTTGTGGCTTTCCATTATCGCTAATACGTCCGCCGGGTGCGTTAATCCCGGCCCAGGCCGAAAGGCTTTATCAAATATAAAAGGGAGTGTTGAGAATGAGAGCAACCACTATTTACGAGGCTGATGATGGATATGTCCGTTTCCAGGATGAAAATACCCTGGAGTGGCATTGGGACAATGGGTATGATGGCGAAGGGACGGAAATTATACCTTTTATTGATGCTGCTGATTTTTTTGAGGGCAGCGGCAGGGAAGATATTGCCGCATTAATTCGGCAGCGAAAAACCTGTATTTATGGGAAATACGGAAGTTTCTAGCTTTTTCCTGCCCTGTGGCCGAGGCGATAATATCGGCCATACCAAACATGGCCCGCCGGGAGCCTATCCCGGCAGAAAGGAGAGTTCAAAATGAATGAGAAGAAAATAAAATACTTAAAAATATTCTATCCTCCGCGTGAAGGGTGGGGGAAGCACACAGACGGAGGGGACTATGCCTCCTCCGTCAAGTATAGCCGCAGTACGCCAGAAGGACCGTTTGAGGTGTCGTACTGGTGCAGCGGCAGCGTCGCATTTGACTGGTGCAGCATATACGGCTATTTCCAGTCATGTGAGAGCTGCGGCGAGTATGACCTGGAAGAAAGGAGATGTCTAGCAGATCCGATTCTTGTGTCGGAAAGCGAAGTCCTGGAAGCCCTGGAAAATCTGGGCGAACGGGACGAAATTGAAATAGAATATTTTTAGCCGGTTTAGCCCGGCAGAAAGGAGATGATATTTTTGAAAAAAGAACCGCGCACTGTCTCAATTTATCTCAGGCCTGAACTGGAAGCAGAGCTTGAGGCCAGAGGGAGTAATCGTAACCACATTATCCACCGGGACTTAGAGCGGCTTTATACGCTTTACCGGCTCGCGCTCCGGGAGGTGAAGCTAACTTTGCCGGAGTGCTGGTTTATAGCCGATATGCTCAACGGCAGCCTGGTGGACGCTTACTCCGCCGGGACGCTGTGGGCCAGCGCGGAAGACGCCTGCGCCCTGGACGGCCTGGATAAGAAATGGCAAGTGGACGGCAAGGCGCTGGTAAAAAAGCTAAAGGCGCTGTCGCCCGTCCAGGCGCTTGCCCTTGTGGACGCCGCTGAAAGGTTCTGGCAGGCGAACACCGGGAGCATGAAAGACGAGGACATAAAGAAGTTTTTTGGGGTGGCGATAGCCGGGGACTAACCCCGGCTTTTTAGTATGCCACGTTTCATGAAATTGTAAACAACTATTTTCATAATTACTGAAAATTGTTATTGACAATTTTCTTATCTTCATGTATAATGAATTTGAGGTGAAATACGGTGCAAAAGAAATTAATTTCCTGGAGAAGGTATCATGGTATTACTCAAAAAGAGATGGCGGATAAGCTGGGAGTCGATGTTCGTACTTATATAAACAAGGAGCAAGGCGTAACGCAGTTTAAAGCCAATGAGATGTTTTTAATCGCTGATATTTTGGGGAAGGAAATTTCCGAAATTTTTATGCCAACAAACTCCATGAAACATGAAGAAGAGAAAAAGCAATAGGAATGGGGCGCTGCCCCGAAAAAGAAAGGAGGCCTAACTCATGCCAACCACAGTTGAAAAGCATCACGGACGCATAGCTAGTTTTTCCACCATTGCCGAGGCCGAGCAACAGGCGCAGGACTGGATCGCCGAGGGCCGGGCAGAAAAGGTGAAGGTGCACTGGGCCGAAGGGCGCTGGTGGGCCAGTGAAACGCCGAAGAGAGGAGGTGCTAAAATTGCCGGAAACAATCAGAGTTAAAACGCCAGTTGGAGTTGGGACCGTTTGGGGTATTGATAAAAATCAGGTGTTGGTTGAATTCGATTGGAGATATTTGGTGGAGTTTAATCCTGAAGATGTGGAGCGCATTGAGGAATGAAAAAACCCGCTGTGCGCAGCGGGCGTTGGTTAGAACCTTTTTTGATGTAGTTTTATTGTCTTATTTTATCACGATTAAGGCATGGAGTCAAGTCAAATTCCTGCCTCCGCCAATAGAATTGGCCTTATGTCCGGAAAGAGACGGAGGCAATCAAGATGCAGTTGGAGAGCGCTTTAAGCAGGTTTGAATCCCTGCTTGAGGACATGGAAAAAATCGAGAAAGAGGAGGCTTTAACATGACCGTCAATTTAGATAGATTCGCCCAGGGGCCGCCCAATCCGGCAGATGCAAAAGTAATGGCCGAGTGCGCCGGTTGCGGCGGCGAGATATACCCTCACGAGGACGTATATGTTGTAGATGGAGAGATACTGCATAACGAATGGGAGTGTTTGGTACGCTATATTGATCCGGATGTAATACCCATAGAGGAGGCGCTAAAGTGAAGCTATACCATTTTACAAGCCCTTCGTCAATGGAGGTGGAAAAATGACAGCGGTAATGCTTGCTAAAACATTAGACCTGCCCAGGGTAGAGTGGTTACAACTAAGGCGGCAGGGAATCGGTGGCTCAGATGCGGCAGCAATTTTAGGCCTTAATCCCTGGAAGACTCCAATGGACGTATGGCTGGAAAAGACCGGGGAGTTCACCCGGAACGATGAGCAGAATGAAAAGATGTACTGGGGGAACGTGCTGGAAGATGTAGTGGCCAGGGAGTTTATGGCTAGAACGGGGCTAAAGGTGCGACGAAGAAATGCCATCCTCAAGCACAAAGACCTGCCCTTTATGATAGCAAACATAGACCGGTTGGTTACCGGCCAAAGAGCTGGCCTTGAATGTAAAACAGCCGGGCAATACACAGCTGATGACTGGGCAATGGGAGTGCCGGAATACTACCAGGCCCAGGTGCAGCACTACATGGCAGTTACAGGATATCCAGTTTGGTTTGTGGCGGTTCTAATCGGTGGACAGGAGTTCAAATATTACAAAATTACCAGGGACAATTATTTTATCCGTCAACTAATCGAAGCTGAAACGGAGTTTTGGAACATGGTGGAGACCAGAACTCCGCCTCCGGTAGACGGCACAAAGGCCAGCACTGAGCTTATCAAACGGTTATATCCTGAAGCAGAAAAAGGTAAGGAAGTTGAGTTGCCGTTCGAGGCATTCGAGCTTATACAGCAATATGAACGAGCTTGCGAAGAAGAAAAGCGGATAAAGCTCATCAAGGATGAAGCGGTAAATAAGCTAAAAGACATGCTGGGAACGGCAGAAAGAGGCAGCATCCATGGGCGGAGGGTCATTTGGCAGAACGTTGTTTCAAAGCGACTAGACACCAAGGCTTTGCAAAAGGAGTATCCCGACATTTACGAGCGGTTTGCCCAGGGAATCACTTACCGACGGTTCTCAATTAAGTAAACCAAAAGGAGGTAAATATAAATGTCTCAGATGCCTAACAGTATAGCGATTATTGATACAGTGGAAATTAACCAAGTGCAGGCTACTATGCAAAAGATAACTCAATTTCAACAGGTGATACAAAATACACTACATCAAAATCATGATTACGGGGTTATTCCTGGAACAGACAAGCCTACTTTACTCAAACCTGGAGCAGAAAAAATCTTAATGATGATGGGCTTGCGGTCGGAATTTGAAATCGTGGATTCAACAAGGGATTTTGAAAAAGGCTTCTTCCAGTACCAGGTGCGCTGTCGCCTGCTTAAAGGGG
>JAQVGZ010000133.1 GCA_028696455.1 Desulfotomaculaceae bacterium
CCGATCAGTGTGCCTAAATTATGACGGCGATCGGGGTTGAAAATTTGAAATACGCTTGCTTTTTGTTCTTTTTCATTGATCTTTTTTTCCTGGTCGAGCTTAGCTTTGGCGTATTTTTCTGACAGTTCGGGCTTAACTTCCACGCCTTGCGAAGCATATGCTTTTTGCACTAATATCGGTATATCAGCAGGCAAAGAGATTTTAGATTCGAGTAACGCTTGGCTATTCATCAGCAGATACTCGCCATATACTGCTTTAGCGCCTTTATCAAAACCATCTTCTTTTACTCCGGTAACAAAGCACAAAGGAGTTTTTAGCTTGTCAGGTCTCAGTCTATCATGCCTGTGCAGACGGCCTATACGCTGGATCAGCAAATCCATAGGACAAATATCCGTGATCAAAACATCAAAATCCACATCAAGAGATTGTTCCATCACCTGCGTACCGACTACTATGACCTTATCCGGTCTTTCTTTGGCCGCAGGCCCAAGCATATCCCTAACTCTTAATTCCTTGGTTACCCGGTCAGTGCTTATAAAACGCGAATGAAGCAAGTGAACCACATCTTGGCCAAAATGGTCGGCCAATTGTTTAGCCAGCATTTGCGCACGTTTAACCGTGTTCATTATCATTCCAGCGCATCCCCCACTGCTGAGCAGTTCATCCAGTTTAGCGATAATGTCCTCATCTTTTAAGTAAGTCACAGTCACATCGTATGAATGTGTGGTAGTCGAAACTTTACACTGTTTCACCTCACCATCGTCAGAATAAGTAATTATCGGGTAATAATTATTAGTTGCCCATGCAGGCTGTTCCGCCTTTACTGCGGCAACATTCAGCCAGGGAACCGCCCCATGCTGCGGCGCTGAATCGGCGCCCAGGTAGGCGTTAATTACTTTGAAACGCTTGTCCCCCGGCAAAGTGGCGGAAAGCACAAGAACCGGCACATGATAAGCGCCCAGCCAACGCAAAATTTTAAACAAATATTGACTCATGTAAGCGTCATAAGCATGGCATTCGTCAATAATCACTACCTTGTTGGCCAATCCTAAATGACGCAAAGCTAAATGCTTTTGCTTAAGACCACCCATAAGCACCTGGTCGACAGTGCCCACCACAAAGTCGGATAATATCCCTTTTTTCCGACCGTCAAACCAATCATGAACCAATACATTGTCCAATTCCCCGTCCAGACCACCAACGTTGGAGTTATATATGATTTTTTGGTATTCTTTATTAAAGCGTGATTTACCGTGCGCCAGGAACAAAGAATGCGCTTCTCCGTCAGTACTCAAATTAGTTATCCAATTATGTACGCGATTAAAAATACCATCAGCGGTTGCTTGAGTCGGCAAGGCAAAGAATACTCCGCCTCTGCCGGTTTTTTGCGCCAACATCTCTGCTGCCGCAAGCGCCGCCTCGGTTTTCCCTGCTCCCATAGGCGCTTCAATAACCATAATCCCCGGCGAAGTTGTTTCCCGTATTATGCCGATAACCGCTTCTTGCACCGGTCTGGGATTGAAGCCAAACCTATCCTCGAATAGATCATACATTTCCCAAGCATCCGACGCCTCCCAATAAGGCGGCAAATCAAAATCATCCCATGCATCTCTGACCCGCTGTTCAGAAGATTTCGTTTTTAAGCCGGGCTGTAAATACTGAAAGCGATATTCGTCACTAACCAGCCAATCAACCATAATCACCAACCCGGTCAGCAACGCTTGCCCCGGTATATCAACTTCCATATTTCGCGTTTCATAAATATCTATTAGGCCGGCCAGCTTAAGAGCGTACATAAGAAGCTCGTCTTGAACCGCCAGCCAGCTCATGTTATTAAATCCTGAGTTATCGTGGTAACCGGGGAAATTGTTTAGCTGCGTATAAGACGGCGGTTTGCCGTGATGTCCGCCCAGTATTACCGCACAAGTTCTATGCAGCCCATTACGTTCCAATATCATTTGCGAAGCTAATGAATGGTGCACGGCATGGGGTGCAACAAAATCTTCATGCGGCTTTAAAGGTAAACCCGTTTCTAAAATCCGGTTAAACAATTGCCCGCCTAAGCCTGGATTTTTAAAAGGCTGTTGTGCCTGAAAAACAGGGATCGCTTTTCCCACGTCGTGAGCTGCCGCCAAGAAAACAAACAGTTTAAACGCCCTTTGCATAGCTAAATCAGACCAGGGATCAAGCCCATCGTTTAACGAAACACCGCAGCTGATTACCTCCCTTGATCCCGGCGGTAACCAGGCGTACCATATTCTTTTCGCCATTTCCGCCGCGTCTGACATATGAATATATAGCGGCAACCAGGCATCGCCGCTGTTATCTTTGGTCATCTTAGCCCATAAAGACTTGGCTTGTTCCGATAATTGCATAATCATCACCTATTTGCCTAATCTTGTTTTATTACATATTTATGCGACAACTATCTTAACAAACACCGCATGTAGCACATCGTTCCGTACCGGGTATCTGTTTTCCCTGAGCTTTTCCCGGTACCGGGAAAAAGCCAAAATCTTAGTTTTCTCAATTACTCAGGGACCTTAATTTAAGTGCCACGGCAGGGAAAAGGGCAATCCCTACGGCGGTTTGGTTTTTTGCGCCCAAAATGAAGGGAAAGTGTTTCCTAAAACTTACCCTTGACATTTTACCCTAGCACTATTGTTTTATATAGACCTGGGCTGGATAGAAATTTAGGAAATTTGATTTTCGCCGATAGAAGACAAATAGCCTGCATTCACGAGGATGCAGGCACTAGTTGCTAATGCAATAATTCGCCATATGGTTCTATTTTCCTTCAATAAAATAAATCCACATTTTGTCCATGATTGACTACGTCAGCCAGTGGCAGCCCCGTTGCTGTCGCCCTTTGATCCCAATCTAGTGGAGGTTGAGAACAGGCTGCTCGGGCCTGGAAAAGGCTATTTAATGGGCACCAACAGTTACGGCAGAGACATACTGAGCAGGATCATCTACGGGGCCAGGTTCTCGTTAAGTCTGGCTGCGGCCATTGTTACGGCCAACCTGGCCCTGGGTTTGCTGATCGGATCCACGGCAGGCTACCTGGGCGGATTAATAGACGAATTCATCATGCGGCTGGTGGATTTGTTGATGGCTTTTCCCGGCCTGACCGTAACGGCAACCGTATTCGCTTTCAATATATTGGGCGACGGGCTGAGGGATTTATTGGATCCCAGATCCAGAGGAATTCTGCAATAGCCTGGTTCACCCTTCCATTCCAGGCGGTATAATCAGACTGACATTTAGTTTTATGAAATCATTGTCAAACGAGCAGACAGCCTCTGAACGGGCTCGGGCTATTGCAGCAAGGTAGGCATCGGCAAAATCCACATTATTATCCGCCATGTCTTTTAGTGCCTGGATGAGAAGATTTAGGTTGTCAGGATAGATTCCATCAGCGTTTATAAATGTGATCATAGTTTCGGCTATTTCTTTTTTGGAGTATTTATAAAAAGAGGAAAGAACCCAGACAACTTCTGCCGCCACAATGTGGGATAACCGCAAGGCTGTTTCACCTTTTTCGGCCCTGGCCATTAAATCCAGTGTTTTTTTGGCCATTTCCGGAGGGTCGCCGGTGATAAAACGGAGAATGACATTAGCGTCAACCCAAATATAGGCCATTATTGGCTTTTCCCTTTCTTTGTAATTCGTCGGGCTATTGCAGCGGCCACTTCCTCACGAATTTGTTCCTTATCCTGAAAGTGTCGTTTAGCGGGCAAAGATGCATAAAGTTCCGTCAATCGTTTGCGTTTGATTGTCTGTAGCTTGACTTCATCATCCCGGTTAAACTCAAATAAAAGCTCATCACCCGGTTGCAAGTTAAGCTTATGCCGAACGGCTATAGGAATTGTTATTTGACCCTTACTAGTTAGCTTTGCCTTTATCATTGCAGCACCTGGTTTCTAAAACACACGCAAACTTATTCAAAATATAGCACATGTTTTTCACCTACCCGACAAGTAGGCGGCAGTGTCACAGGATTCAACTGCTAGGCCATAGGCCCAAAGCCTATGTTCCGGG
>JAQVGZ010000048.1 GCA_028696455.1 Desulfotomaculaceae bacterium
ACCATGATTTGCGAGCTGACCGGGATGGAGGTTTCCAACGCCTCTGTTTACGACGGTGCCAGCGCCCTGGCCGAGGCAGTGTCAATGGCCTGCAGTGCCACTAAACGCAGGGAGGTCCTGCTCGCGCGGACTGTCCACCCCGAGGGCAGGGAAGTAGTGAAGACCTACTCCCGCTTTAATGGTGCGGAGCTGATCGAATTGGGTTATCTGAATGGTGTGACCGACTGGCAGGAGGCGGCAGATCGGATTAATGACCAAACGGCCGCCATTGTCCTCCAAAGCCCGAATTTTTTTGGGTGTTTAGAAGAATTAAGCAAATTTGCGGAGCTGGCCCACCGGCACAAGGCTCTTTTTGTCGTCAGCGCCGACCCCATTTCCTTAGGCTTACTGCAGTCTCCTGGTGAGGCCGGAGCCGATATCGTCGTCGGGGAAGGACAGGGACTGGGAAATCCCCTGAGTTTTGGAGGCCCTTATTTTGGCTTCATGGCCACCACAGAAAAGTTGATGCGCCGGCTGCCCGGCCGGATTGTCGGACAGACGACTGACAGCAATGGCAACCGGGGCTTCATCCTGACTCTGCAGGCTAGGGAACAGCACATCAGGCGGGGTAGGGCTACCTCCAATATTTGTTCCAACCAGGCCTTATGTGCTCTGGCAGCTGCTATCTATCTCACTGTGATTGGAAAAGCGGGGATCCGGCAGGTCGCTGAGCTTTGTCTGCAAAAGGCTCACTACACCTGCTGCCGCCTGGTGGAGACCGGCAAGTTTACCCCTGCCTTCAGCGCCCCTTACTTTAAGGAATTTGTTGTAATTGCTCAAGAGGATGCTGCCAGCCTGAATGCCCGCCTGCTGGAGCAAAAGATTATTGGCGGCTATCCCTTATCCGGCGAGTACCCGGAGTTGGGTAACGCGCTTTTGATCGCTGTTACCGAAAAAAGGACGAGGGAGGAAATCGACAGGCTGGTTAAATACAGTAAGATGTGATATTTTTGCTTGTTATATATTTTGGTTCCCGCGTCCTGACTTGTATATTAATACATGTTTTCTATGAATGGCTAAGGCGTATCGATTGACGGAGTAATTATAACAATGATCGTGAAGGGGGAGACCTTAATGAAACTGATTTTTGAACAAGGTGCCCCAGGCCGGACCGGCATTCGCCTGCCTGACGCTGATGTCCCCGAACAGGACATTGAGCAGCTGATCCCACCCGAATACCTGCGCCGGAACTCGCCCCGGTTGCCGGAAGTCAGCGAGGTAGAGGCGGTGCGCCACTTTGTCGGCCTGTCCCAACTAAACTACGGCGTAGATAACGGCTTTTACCCGCTGGGTTCCTGTACGATGAAGTATAATCCCAAGATTAATGAAGAAATAGCCAACCTTGACGGCTTTAGAGACGTGCACCCCTATCAAAGTGAGTCTACAGTGCAGGGTTGTCTGGAGCTCTTATATCAGATGGACCGTTATCTCTCTGAAATCACCGGCATGTCCAAATTTTCTTTACAGCCGGCAGCTGGCGCCCAGGGTGAATTAACCGGCCTGATGATGATCAAAGCCTATCATGAACACCGCAGCGAGGGACACCGCACCAGGATAATTGTGCCTGATTCCTCGCATGGGACCAACCCGGCCTCAGCTCAAATGGCTGGCCTGGAAATCTTGGAGATCAAATCCAACCAGAGGGGCCGGATTGACCTGGACGAGCTGAAAGAAAATCTTGACGAAAGGTTAGCCGGGATCATGTTGACCAATCCCAACACCCTGGGTCTGTTTGAGTATGATATCAGAGAAATTGCTGATTTGGTCCACCAGGCCGGCGGCCTGCTTTACAACGACGGTGCTAACGCTAATGCGATCCTGGGGATAACCACCCCGGGCGCGATGGGCTTTGATGTGATCCACCTTAATTTACACAAGAGCTTTGCCGCACCCCATGGCGGAGGCGGCCCCGGCTCAGGCCCGGTGGGGGTAAAAGAGCACTTGGCGCCTTTCCTGCCCAAGCCGGTGGTGAAACTGAAGGAAGGACGCTATTATCTGGACTATGACCGGCCGCTCTCTATTGGTCGGGTTAAAGCATTTTATGGTAATTTTAGCGTGGTGGTTAAAGCCTGCGCTTATATCCTGGCCATGGGGCCGAAGGGCCTGCGGCAGGTTGCAGAAGACGCAGTGCTAAACGCCAATTATCTGATGCAGAGACTTAAGGGCTCTTACGAACTGCCCTATAACCAGGTGTGCAAGCATGAGTTTGTGCTGTCAGGTAGACGGCAAAAGGAAAGGGGCGTGTCTACTGAAGACATTGCCAAACGGCTGTTGGATTACGGCTACCACCCACCGACTATTTACTTCCCCTTGATCGTTAAGGAGGCACTCATGATCGAGCCTACGGAAACGGAAAGCCTGGACACCTTGGACAAATTTATTGAAACCATGCTCAAAATCGCCCGGGAGGTCGAGCAGGAGCCGGAAACGGTAAAAAAGGCGCCTCATACCACTGTTGTCGGGCGGCTGGACGGGGTGAAGGCAGCCCGCAAGCCCGTATTAAGATGGAAACTGGAAGCATGATTAATCACTGGTAGAATGTAGAGAGGTAAAGGCAAACCAATGATGATTGTGTGAATTCGTTTTGTTCATGACCTTATGCTGGAATCGGTAAATACGGAAGAGGACAGGCTAAGGTAATGACATTAGCAAAACGAACCTAGTGGGTAACCAAAGAAAATTTATAAGAAGAGGACTGTTGATGATGAAACGGTCCTTTTTTTAATGGCTGCAAAAACAATAGAAATGAGGCATCATTAGAGTCGGAAACCCACAGTGCAGGAAAATGTTTCTGGGAAGAGGTTATGTTGTTAGCGGTGACATATTATAGGTGTTTAATAAAACACCAACCAGCTGCCTGTTTAATATAATTATATTATACGCTAGCAAAGGTGTGAGCCAATTGGCAACAGAAGGCATCCAGCATGATCTTTTATTAATTATTACGGTGGCCTTATTCATTTTTCTTGTCACCGGATTTTTAGGGCCAGGACAGGTAACTGACGAAGACACTGTGGTAATTTCCTAAACTAAGCGGGTTGCCAAAGGGGATTTTTGCATGTTTTCATCCAGCGATCTGAATACATTAATGGAGCAAATTGCCCAATTGGGAAAAGGAAATAATAATTCCACCAAGAACATATCGAAATCTTGTCCTGGGAATGCTGGGAAGAACAATAAAACGAACAACAACATCCCGAGTCTCACTCCAGCCAAGCTTTTAATTGTCGCCGGGCTTTTATGCGGGGCATTGGAGCTCAAGTCTATATCGGTGGACAGGGATCAAATAGTAGATATTGTCCTGCAAGGCTCCTTGAAGCGAAAGACAAAGTTAGATAAGATGCTGGATGAGATTGGGCAAATGCCCTTTGATGATGTATTAAAGGCTGTCTTGGGGAGAGTTTAAAAATGGTCTATCCAGGTCCAGAAACCGCATCCCGGTTGACGGTACAAACTGCGGCTGATAATTTTATTAGCTTTTTAACAATTTATAATATTCCTGAAGGGAAGGTTACTAATGACCCGGACGCAAGGTATATCCCAAGCTGATGTTATTTACTTTATTCTCACCGACCGCTTTTGTGGTAGCCATGCCGCAAAGTGCAGCAAGCCAGACGGCAAACCTATTTTGACGGCCGGGCCCAATAGATTCCATGGCGGCAACTTTGCGGGCATTATGAGCAAGATTCCTTATCTAAAGCATCTTGGGGTCACTGCGTTGTGGATTACCCCGGTGTATTTAAGCATCACCGGGCTGCAAGGCGCTGACGGATTGTTGGAAGGTTACCACGGCTACTGGGCCCTTGACTTCGAGCGGGTAGACGGTCACCTCCTTACCAAACAGGGGGAAAACGGCAGGGAGCAGCTGAAGGACCTGGTTGAAAAATTACATGCTAATGGGATAAAAGTAATTCTTGATGTTGTCGTTAGCCATACCGGTTATCATAACGGCAATTACCGTAAATACCCCCACCGGCTGCCGCCCGGCTGGTTTAAGAAAAAAGAGGAATGCTCCCTGTTTGGCCTGCCCGAACTTGACCACAGGCTGGCCGATGTACGGGACTATTTTGTTAACAATATTATCAACTGGATTGAGGATACCGGTATTGATGCCATCCGCCTGGACTCCGCCCGGCATATCGACCAGGCTTTTTGGTATTATTTCAAAGCTTATGTGCGGGGGAAATACAGGAATGTTTTTTTCCTGGGTGAGGTGCTGGACTTTGATGCCGGCTCTGTTGCTAAGTATCAAAGAGAGTTCGACTTTGATTCACTGTTTGACTTTTCCCTATGCGGCAATATTATTGACGTGATGATCAGAAACGAGGACTACAAGCCACCGGAGCAGAGGAGGGGCATGACTGCGATAGCCGGTCCACGGCACAGTGCTTTACCCGAGGTATCCGGCGTGCTGGATACAGACTGGAAATACAATAACGCCAACCGCCTGGTGACCCTGGTGGATAACCACGATTTAGAGAAAAGAATAATGAGTTGGGCGGTTGGTTGTGCCGGCGGTGACAGGAACCGGGCCGCGGCACTGGTAGTATATGTGCTGTCCTTTTTGTTTACCACCAGGGGCATCCCCCAGGTCTATTACGGTACGGAAATTGGGATGGAGGGCGACAGTAAAGAAGGTGGGGACGCCCATCTGCGCCATGATATGGCATGGGAAAAAATCGATCCCAATACTCAGGAGCCCTACCCGAACTTTGTTGTAGAAAGCTACATCTACCATTACCTACGGCGTTTGATTAAAATCCGTCGGGAAAATGAGGCTCTGCAGTACGGCTACCTGTTTACTCTTTACTCTGATTTTGATTGCTATGTTTTCATGCGTGAATTTCGCGGCAATACCATTATTGTAGCCCTGAACAATAGCCCCTGCCCGGGAGAAAAAGTGATCGAAGTCGAAGTAGCTAAAAACCCTAATATCCCGCAGCGGATCAAGAATAACTTAGCTATCAGACAAGTTATGGTAAATTTAGTCAATGAACAGGAGAAAGTTCATTATCTGCCATCTGGCAAACTTACGGTAAGAGTAAAAGGGAAGCAGGCTTTAATTATGAGACTGCATTAACCCGGATTATTTTTTAGGATCTTAATCAGTCTATTGAGCCGGTGGTCTGCTGAGCTGGCACTTTTGATATTGACATGGTAATAGCTTTTGTCTACGATTATATATAGTTGTAAACTAGCTATACAGGTTGCAAAGATTTCACTGTTATATTTGCATTTGTCAATTATTAAGCGCAATACATCAACCAACTTAATCAGGAGGGGAAACAGATGCCGGCCGCATCGAAGTTACGGGAATTGGTTTATACTGTGGTTCTGGCCTTGGTGCTGTCCCTGTTTATTCACACCTTTGTGGCGGAAGCCAGGTGGATCCCCTCCCCCTCCATGCTGCCGACCCTCCAGGTGGGGGACAGGTTGTTAATAGAAAAAGTTTCTTTCAGGGTTAGTGGTATCGACCGGGGCGATATTATCGTTTTTAAAGCTCCGCCGGCAAGTCGGTTGGATGAGGTATTGATTAAGCGGGTAGTTGGCCTGCCTGGGGATACAGTACTAATAAAAAAAGGCACTGTTTATGTTAATGGCAATCCACAGGTTGAACCATATCAGCTGGAAAAGCCCAGAGAGGACTTCAAACCTTTCACAGTACCCGAAAACAGTGTCTTTGTTATGGGGGATAATCGCAACAACAGTTATGATAGTAGGTTCTGGGGAGTAGTGCCGATGGAGCTGATCATAGGTAAGGCCTGGTTATGCTACTATCCCTGGCGCGATATGACTATATTTTAAAGTATAAAATACTATTGCCAGCCGGTTGCTAGAAGGAACCGGCTTAATATTTTGGTGCAGTTTGATTGTTTCAACAACATGCTAACAATAGGAGTTAAAGTCCGGCCACAATGTTATAAATCATATTAAATGAAGAATATTTGATGATACTCGAATTGTATTAAGGGAGGTTTGCTGTTAATTATGGAACATTGCTTTAGCTGGAAAAAGGTGAAATACCCTAATAGTGGTGGTTTAAAACTGTCAGGGCTCCTTTATACCAAGCCGGTAGCAGCCGGGACGGTCGTCGTTGTTTGTCATGGTTTTGTCGGCAGCAAGGAGGGTGGTGGGCGGGCGATTGCCATGGCGGAGGAGTTGGGGTTGCTTGGTTACTCCACATTGCTTTTTGACTTTAGCGGCTGCGGGGAGAGCGAGGGTGATTTTGCCGATATCAGCCTCACCCGCCATATCGGGGATATCGAGAACTCAGTTACTTTTTGCCGGGAACTGGGCTTTAATCAGGTAATCACTGTTGGCCGGAGCTTTGGCGGGACAGCGGCCATTTGCCTCGGACGGTTAGGCGGTGATGTCGCGGGGGTCTGCACATGGGCAGCGCCGGGAGCTGTGCAAGAAGTGTTTTCCCGCTACCGGGAGCGAGCGGATAGGGTGGAAGGTGACCTGGTACCGATTTCGGATGAGATAGATGCGGTTAAGGTCAACAAGAGCTTTTTTAATGATCTGGACCGGTATGATGTATTCGGTAGAGCTGCCTTGATTGCTCCAGCACCGTTATTAATTATCCATGGAGATCAAGATAAAACAGTACCAGTTGCTAACGCACAGGCAATTTATCGTGCTGCGAGTGAGCCAAAAGGAATCGAAATCATTGATGGCGCCGATCATCAGTTTACAGGTTGCCACCAGGTAGTATGGACGGTTTTTTTTAAATGGCTTAAAGAAAAATTTCCCGCTAAATGTTAATTCCATTTACTGTTAAGAGGACTATTAAAAGCGATACTGACCAAAAGAGAGTTTATCAGGATATAATTAATATACTTTATGAAATTAATAAGCTTTTTTAAAAAATCATAGGGTATTGTGTAAAGTTTCAAACTTTAATACGTTTTATTCACTATTAAGCATAATTTGGCCACCTGATAATTGTGATATTTTAAAATGTCTGATCAAATAATAATAAAGGCAATTGTTCCGGCAAAAAAAGGGGGTTTTGGCTAATGAGCAGACGGCGTGGAGGAGTAATGTCCGAAAGGCTGAAGTATGAATTAGCCGACGAACTAGGCGTAGGCGACGTGGTGCGCAGGGATGGCGGGTACTTCGGTAACGTTTCCTCAAAAAACTGCGGTAATTTGGTCAGACTTGCCATCGAACGGGCTGAGCGGTCAATAGCTGGGAACAATAGCCGATAGTAAAGGATGCCCCTTCCAGGGCATCCTTTTTATGAAACCAACACCTTAATTTAAGCTTATTTAAGTTTAACATTGATTTTAAGTTGGGTTATGATAATATACATTAGGAACACTTTTTACAGGAGGCGTCATATCTTGTTTCAAAAAAAAAGAGATGTTTTCTTAGAAAATCTTATTATGATTGCAAAAAACCTCCAGTTAGCTGTTGAGGTTTTTCGGGAAGAAATCAATAAGCTAAGCGATGCTGAGGAATATGCGATCCAGCTTAAAACAGTTGAGGATATGGGTGATCATTATACCCATGAAATAATTCTGGCCTTGAACAGGACCTTTATTACCCCCTTTGAGCGTGAAGATATCCTTGGGCTTACCTTAAAGCTGGATGATGTTTTAGATTGCCTGGAAGCATGTGCTTCCCGCCTGGAACTTTATAACATTGTTGAGGCCGACGATTATATGTTGCTTTTTACAAAGAATATAGAAATGTGTATCCAGGAAATTGTATATGCAATTAATCATCTCGTGGAAAAAAGGCTAAATGATATGACCAAACATACTCATAAGATTAATGAATTGGAGAATATAGCCGATGATTTGTTACGGGACAGTTTAAAGACCCTTTTTTCCAGTTGTACCGACGCCATTGAATTGATCAAAAGGAAAGATATTTATGGAATGATGGAAGCAGTTTCAGACGCCTGCGAGGATGTGGCTAATATTCTTGAAGGAATAATGATGCGCAGCTCTTAGAAAAGGTGGAAATTAATGTTGGAGTCAACTTTAATTCTTATGGCCATTGTTGTGTTGCTGGCGCTATCCTTTGATTTTATTAACGGTTTTCACGACACAGCCAATTCAATTGCTACATCGGTGTCTACTAAAGCGCTCCCCCCCCGAATTGCGATCATATTGGCTGCTTTTATGAATTTTTTCGGTGCGATGGTATTCACTGGTGTGGCGAAAACCATTGGTGGGGGCATAGCTGACCCGTTAGAATTAAACCATGGTATGTACATTGTCACAGCTGCCTTAATTTCAGGCATTACCTGGAATCTGATTACCTGGTACTATGGCATCCCCAGTAGTTCTTCACATGCCCTGATCGGATCGCTTACTGGCGCTGTAATTGCTGCCGCCGGTTTTAATGCAGTCAATTACAAAGGTTTTTTTACTATTGTCGAAGGCTTGATTCTGTCTCCAATAATTGCTTTTTCAGTTGGCTTTTTAGTTATGTCCCTAATCAGGTTCATTTTTAAAAATACTCATCCAGCCAAGTTAAACCGCCGTTTTCGACTTTTACAAATTTTTACTGCCGCCTGGCAGGCATTCAGCCACGGTACCAACGATGCTCAAAAATCCATGGGAATCATTACCTTCGCTTTAGTAGCGGGTGGCATTCAATCTGACCTTGAAGTCCCATTATGGGTAAAATGTTCCTGTGCTTTAGCAATGGCCCTTGGTACTTCGGTAGGTGGCTGGAAAATTATAAAAACAGTGGGCACTAAAATAATTAAGCTGGAACCTTCAAACGGCTTTGCTGCCGATTTTAGTTCAGCATTAATTATTATAATGGCCACTTTTTTTAAGTTGCCGGTCAGCACTACTCATGTGATATCATCTTCTATAATGGGTGTAGGTTCAGCTAAGCGCGTCTCCGCAGTAAAGTGGGGTACTGCCGAGAAGATGGTCATGGCCTGGATTATTACACTACCCATCACTATCATTTTTTCCGGTTTGATTTATTGGGTCATGTCCAGTACGCTTAATTTATCATAAAAATCCTTTAGTTCTATCGTCTGGCTGAAGGAAACTAAACAAAAAGTTACATAATGGTTTTGAGTTTAGTAATAACGCCGTATTGGTAAGTGAATGCATTTTTAGGCGGAATAATACTTATTATTAAGGTTATTTTAAGAATACGCAACACAAAACTATTTCTCGAAGTTTAAGTCCTTTTTTTACTATTATGGAGGTGGGGCGACAAAAAAATTGGAGGGGTGATGCTTGAGGGGGAAGATGCGAGGTTTTTTCATATGCGCCATCTTGTTGTTGTTAATATCTGGAGTGATGGTATGGCCGGGAATTATGTCTTTTACCGTACGGCATACCCTCGCAGTTGGAGAACCTCAGTTATTAGATTTCCCCGCTCCGATTGAAAAGATATTAAATCCTGTTCGTAGTACTTCTGGAGGCCTTCATATTAATGTTGTGCCTTGCGGTCAATCAATAGGTGTTTTACTTCATTCACAGGGTGTCATTGTTGTGGGACATTATACAATCATTGACCAGACCGGAAATAAAGTAAACCCTGCTTTGGACGCAGGTATAAGCGTTGGGGATGTAATTCTAAGAATTGAAGGTGAGACGATTAAGAGCGAGGGTCAGGTTAGAGATATTATTACCCATGCCGGAACATACAGTAAGACAATAAATTTTGAAGTGAAACATGGTGACGAAGTATTCTCTACAAAAGTATATCCGGCTTATTGCAAGGAGACTTCACAATACCGAATAGGAATTCTAATCAAAGACAGTGCCGCAGGAATAGGTACGCTTACGTTTTACGAGCCTGGGAGTATGACCTATGGCGCCCTTGGTCACATCATTACAGAAAATGGGACTCAGCGCCCTATTGACTTAATAGAAGGAAAAATTGTGGGAGCTAAAGTCCAGTCCATTCATCCGGGAAAGCGGGGTCAACCTGGCGAAAAGGTTGGTTCATTCCAAGATGATGAGGGACAGATAAGTGGAACAATTGTTCGGAATACTAAACTCGGTATTTTCGGAAAACTTCAAAAGCCACCTTTAAATACTTATGCCAATGCAGCTATACCGGTGGCGCCAGCAAATCAGATCCAATGTGGTCCAGCCGAAATCCTGACTGTTTTGCATGATGATCAGGTGGAAAGGTTTAACATTCAAATTATAAAGTTAAACCTGAAATCTATACAAGATGGTAAAGGCATGATTATCAAAATAACCGATCAGCGCCTTCTAGAACAAACTGGTGGTATCATACAAGGTATGAGCGGGAGTCCAATTATTCAGGATAACAAGCTTGTTGGCGCGATTACCCATGTACTTGTTAACGACCCAACCAGGGGTTATGGCGTGCCAGCGCAATGGATGTTATGGGAAAGTGGATTAATTCCAGAAGAAACAAAAATAGCTTCATAACTTTTCCAAGACTATTTGGATTTGCGGCCTTTTAGCAGGTTTCTCCCTAATATTAAATGTCCAAATAATGAGGGGGATTTAACTAAAGGCCGCTGATCACTTAACTGTGGATTTTTCTCTTGATGATTTTTGAATCTACATATTTGTTTTAAACTTTTGCCCATAGATATAATTGCCACATAGTTTTTTTTTATGTATTAAAAATGATTTTTTACTAGATTATCAGCTGTTTTATTGGCTTTTTTTATATAGAGATGATAGCTGGCCACCAATTAACTAAATTTTTCCTTTTTTTTGAAAGCACTTGAAGGAATTTTTTTTTAATCGTCGAATCTGTTCTGGTAGAGACATTTATTTTACAAAATATAGAAATGCAGGAGGCGGGAAGACTCATGATTGGAAATAATATAAGGTTATTAATCGCAGATGATAATAGAGAGTTCTGCGAATTGCTCAAGGAATTTATTAATCAACAGGAGGACTTTGAGCTTGTGGCCGTAGCTTCAAATGGCTTGGAAGCTTTGCAAATGATTGATGAAACCGGTCCTGACGTCATAGTACTAGATATTATTATGCCGCATCTTGATGGTATTGGTGTATTGGAAAACCTCGCTAATAATGATATGGATAATAAACCCAAGGTAATTATGTTAACCGCTTTCGGACAGGAAAGCGTGACCCAACGGGCGGTGGAACTGGGTGCTGACTATTATATTTTAAAACCTTTTGATTTTAATGTCCTGGCTACCCGAATTCGCCAGTTATCGGAAGGACTTAATGTTGCACAATACATTACACCGTCTAAGCCAAGGAATTTAGACGTCGCTGTGACAAATATTATTCATGAAATGGGCGTCCCTGCTCATATAAAAGGTTACTTCTACCTAAGAGATGCAATATTGATGGTAATTAATGACGTTAATTTGCTTGGTGCTGTTACAAAGGAGCTTTATCCTATGATTGCCATGAAATATCAAACGACACCCAGTAGGGTCGAGCGGGCAATCAGGCACGCCATAGAACTAGCCTGGGATCGTGGAAATATAGATATGATGACCAAGTTTTTTGGTTATACCATTAACCTGGAGCGGGGTAAACCGACCAATTCGGAATTCATTGCAATGGTTGCTGACAAGTTGAGGATTGAGGCAAAGGTGAGTTGATATTTGTGGAGTACAGGGGGGACAGCGATGAACGACGAACACCGGATCATTAATGAATTTCTAGAACTGGTACAAGTCGACAGTGTGTCCGGCAAGGAGCGGCAAATAGCCGATTTGCTCATTAAAAAACTATTGGAACTCGGTTTGAAAGTAAAGGAAGATTCAGCCGGCCAAAAAACTGGTGGTGAAGCTGGAAATATTATTGGCAGATTGCCTGGAACGAGCGCCGGTCCGGTTTTAGTACTTTGTGCTCATATGGATACTGTTGAACCGGGTTGCGGAGTACAGCCTGTAGTGGAAGATGGCATAATTCGTTCCTCAGGAAATACAATTCTAGGAGCAGATGATAAAGCGGGAATTGTAACAATTCTTGAAGTTTTAAGGTTAGTGCGGCAGAATAATGTCAAACATGGCGGTATAGAGGTAGCGTTTACGATATGGGAGGAAGGCGGACTTTTGGGTGCGAAAAATCTTGATTTTAATTTAATCAGCGCGAAAATTGGGTTCGTGCTTGATAGCAATGGTCAGCCAGGGACAATTGTCACCAGAGCCCCTTCACAAGATCATATAGGCGCCGTTATCAGGGGTAGGGCAGCCCATGCCGGGATTAATCCAGAAGACGGAATCAACGCGATCCAGGTAGCTGCTTACGCTATTACTCAAATGAAGGTAGGACGAATTGATTCTGAAACAACCAGTAACATTGGCATTATTTCTGGCGGTAAGGCTATTAATATTGTTCCAGAAAGCGTTACTATTGAAGGTGAGGCCAGGAGCTTGAGTACAGAAAAGCGTTTGCAGCAGACAAGGCAAATGTGCAACGCTATTGAAAACGCAGCAAGAAAATATGGGGCTGTTGCTGATGTTGTTACAAAGACGTTGTATCCTGATTACTGGCTGTCAGTGGATTCCCTCCCAGTAAAAATTGCAGTTAAGGCTGCCCGAAACCTGGGCCTAGAGTCTCATTTGGTGAATACAGGTGGTGGCAGCGATGCTAATATATTTAACAGCAAGGGTATAGCTACAGCAGTACTCGGTATTGGAATGAAAAAGGTCCATACTACAGAAGAATATATCAAGAAAGTCGATTTAGTAAATAATGTCAGGTATTTGTTTGAGATTATTAAAATAGCTCAGAAAATTACAAATTAGTTTTGTATTTTCTTAATCAATTCTTTTACCGTCCGGTACCTGCGGGCAAATTCAGCCAACAGGAGCCGGGCTTCTTTTATTTTCCCACTAATAAATAAACCATTTTGTTGAGTATAAATCCGCATTTTTATCTCCTTCGATATAATATTTCTTAAATTATATGATTGGTAAAGAAATGCTATGATTGGAAATTTAGTCATGAATAGTCTGGTCAGCAAATAGAATAATCGAAGGCCAGTATACGGAGGGATAACTGTGGCTAGTACATTCCGGTCAATTTGGTTTGAAACACTGCGACAGAAATGGCCAGTTTTTTTAATAGTTATAACAGTATTTATCCTGGGACATGTAGCTGGTTGCACAGGAGTTGATAAAATGCAGCCAGAGCAAATCCAGCAGCTCAATCTGGAACTGGACAGTTTTTTTCAGCAGGCTTGCATGTTGGAAATAGATACCCCACGAGCAATCAGAGATGTTCTATATAGTAATGTTACCTTGATTTTGCTTATATATCTATTAGGCCTTACGGTTATCGGTATTCCAGTTCTGTTGATTATTATTTTTATACGCGGGTTTGCGTTGGGGTTTACGGTTATGTATTTGGCGAGAGAGCAAAGTACTCAAGGGATAATTCTAACTCTTGCAGCTATTTTCCCGCAGAATATTTTGTTGGTTCCGGCGCTGCTAATTGCAGGGATGGCTTCTCTTTCCTTTGCGCTCCTTTTGATTAGAAGATTTAACAATTCGAAGGTACTGGTTTGGCCAAAATTTGTTATCTATAGCTGGCTGATGTTTTTAGTTCTTTTTTGCATGGCGGGAGCTGGTGTAATAGAGGTTTATCTAACACCGCTGTTAGTTAAATTTGCCGCCAATTATGCACTTTAGAAAGGATTATTTAGTTTTATGTGGAATAAACCAAGTACTCTAGCTTTTTGTTGAGTGAGGATTATGACTGAAGAGCTTATAGATGAATTTATTTATTATCTTGCAGTCGAGCGGGGACTTGCTGAAAACACACTTTTATCATATCGACTAGACTTGAAAGGTTATCTTTCGTTTTGCCGTAGTTACAGCCAGTGTTCCTTGGAACAGGCAGATAGAAATACGGTCATGTCTTACCTATTTCAACTGCAGCTTGCTGGCTGTTCACAGGCAACTGTTGCGCGACACCTTGCTGCAACGAGATCTTTTTATAAATATTTGATTAGTGAGGATACTATCACTAAAGATCCAACTACTGAACTAGAATTACCAAAATTAACTAAGAAGCTGCCTAGAGTGCTAACAGTGGCAGAAATGGAATTTTTATTGGGACAACCTTCACTTAGCGATCCGATTGGGATCCGAGACAAGGCTATGCTTGAGCTGTTATACGCTACTGGGCTTAGAGTCTCGGAATTGGTCTCTCTTAATATGGAACATATAAACCTTGAGAGCGGTTTTATCCGCTGTTACGGCAAAGGTGCCAAAGAAAGAATCGTGCCGCTGGGTGATGTGGCTGCCCGTCATTTAAAAGAATACCTGATAAGGGGCAGGAACAAACTAATAACACCAAATAGTGATATTTCTGCTTTGTTTTTCAATCAACGAGGACGCCGGTTGACCAGACAGGGGTGTTGGAAGATTATTAAAAGGTATGCGATAAAGGCAAAAATTGATAAAGAAATTACTCCGCACACTTTTAGGCACTCTTTTGCCACTCATCTGCTGGAAAATGGGGCTGATCTCCGTTCCGTACAAGAAATGCTGGGTCATGCAGATATCAGTACAACTCAAATTTATACCCACCTGACCAAACAAAGATTGAAAGAAGTATATAATCGCAGTCACCCCAGGGCATAAAAGGGTATTGCAGTATTTTTAAAAATAATCTTTAAGGGGGAAGCTTTTGCTGGTGAGACGAGTGGCTTTGTTGATTCTGGACAGTGTTGGCGTGGGGGAATTGCCGGATGCCGGGAAGTATGGTGATTCAGGAAGCAATACCCTCGCCAATACGGCTAAGGCGGTTGGAGGACTAAAACTACCCAACCTCGGCCGCCTGGGTTTAGGTAATATTATTGATATCAAGGGAACCCTTCCGGTCCAGAAGCCTGCGGCAGCCTTCGGACGTATGGCTGAGCGTTCTGCCGGCAAAGATACCACTACCGGCCACTGGGAGATTGCCGGGATAATCCTGGAACGCCCATTTCCAGTATACCCGAATGGCTTTCCATCGGAATTGATAGGATTATATGAGGAGAAAATAGGGCGACCAGTCATTGGCAACAAGGCCGCCTCAGGCACTGCAATCATTGAAGAGCTGGGTAAAAAGCATATGGAGACAGGTTATCCTATCGTATATACTTCTGCGGACAGCGTTTTCCAGGTGGCTGCTCATGAAGAGGTTATTCCTGTTGAGAACCTATATATGATGTGCCAGGTTGCCCGGGAGTTGCTGGTTGGGGAACATGCAGTTGGTAGGGTTATCGCCAGACCGTTTACCGGGGCGCTGGGCAGGTTTAAAAGGACGGCTCGCAGACATGATTTTTCCCTGAAACCGCCTGGTAAAACAGTACTGGACCTCTTGGTAGAAAATCAGATTGAAGTTACTGGAGTTGGCAAGATTAGGGATATATTTGACGGGGAAGGGATTAGCCATACTGTCCCAGCCCTGGGTAATACGGAAGGCATTGACCAGACCCTGAGTTTGCTTCGTTCGACAAGGAGTGGTCTGATTTTTATCAATCTGGTCGACTTCGACATGCTTTTCGGACATCGTAATGACCCTTTAGGTTATGCCCGGGCGTTGGAAGAACTAGATCAAAGGCTTCCAGAAATCCTTATGGCCATGAGGGATGAAGACATTATAATCATTACTGCGGACCACGGCTGTGATCCCACCACCAATAGCACTGACCACTCCAGAGAGTATGTGCCCCTGCTGGTTTACGGCGAAGCTATCAGGCCAGGGGTGGACCTGGGTGTGAGGGAGACTTTCGCCGACATTGCTGCAACTGTTGCTGATATTTTTGGACTAAAGTATTCAGTTGGTAAAAGCTTCTGGGATGAGGTGTTATAATAATGCTTGTGGCATCCCATAAAAACAAGAGGTGCTGGGACTCACTACCGGCGAATAGGAATTATTTAGGGGTGACGTTCAGGTGAGGATGGTCGATCTTATACTTAAGAAAAAGCAAGGTGGAGAATTAACCCGGGATGAGGTTAACTTCATCGTTGAGGGATATACTACTGGAGCCATACCAGACTATCAGATGTCTGCCTTGTTGATGGCCATCTACTTCAAAGGAATGAAGAAAGAAGAAACTGCTAACCTGACGCTTGCTCTTGTTAGCTCGGGTGAGCAAGTTAACTTATCTGATATTAAGGGAATCAAAGTCGATAAACATTCTACAGGTGGTGTTGGGGATAAGGTTAGTTTAATCGTTATACCCCTGGTAGCATCTGTGGGAATACCAGTGGTAAAAATGTCTGGGAGAGGATTAAGTCATACAGGAGGGACAATAGATAAGCTCGAAGCTATTGAAGGATTTAAAACAAACCTTTCCAGGGATGAAATAATTTATAATGTGAATACATATAGGATGGCTATAACAGGACAGAGCGCGAATTTAACCCCCGCTGATAAAAAGATGTATGCTTTGAGGGATGTTACGGCTACCGTAGATAGCATTCCTTTAATTGCAGCATCGGTAATGAGTAAGAAAATAGCTTCCGGGGCCGATGCAATTGTACTGGATGTAAAGGTTGGATCAGGCGCTTTTATGAAGTCGTTAACTGAGGCCAGGGAGTTAGCTCAAACCATGGTTGATATTGGGAAGTCCCTTAATAGAAAGACCGTGGCAATAATTACAGACATGAGCCAGCCTTTGGGAAATGAAGTCGGGAATGCGAATGAAGTAAAGGAAGCGCTGAAAGTATTACAAGGTAGAGGCACAGATGATTTAACTAAAATTGCTTTAACCATATCGTCATACATGGCTGTTTTAGGTGGCGCTTATAAAGACTTCCATAAAGCCTATAAAGAGCTGGAAAAGAAAATTTATTCCGGTATAGTTATGGATAAGTTTAGGGAGCTTGTTGAGATACAGGGAGGGAATAGTGAAGTTGTAAATAACCCTGATAAGCTACCTCAAGCAAAATATATTGTAGAGGTTAAAGCATCTCAGGAAGGGTATGTTACGTCCATCAACGCAGAAGCAATAGGGGTTTCTGTAATGCTCCTCGGGGCAGGACGGAAGCAAAAAGGTGATTTGATTGATTACTCTGCTGGTTTGACTCTGGTTAAAAAAATAGGAGATAAGGTCAAAACCGGTGATACAATTTGTTTATTACATACAAATCTTGAAGATAATAAAGAATCTGAGAACTTGGCCAAAAACGCCTATACTATTTGTGATACTGAACCAAAGCCAATAAATTATATACATGAAGTTATTGTATAAGTATTCTTTTTAGAAATATACTGGGATATATTAAAAAACCTTGGTTTTTAGCGGAATCAAATCCATAGCCTTTGTTCTGGCCGGATCTGTGCATTCGGTTTTTTTGTAAAATATGGCTTAATCACGGCCGTATAACTTTGAGATAGATAATTATAATACAATAGTAGCTAGCTAAAAGTAAGCGTTTTTATAACAAAATTCTGGAAGAAAAGGGAGGTAAGGTCATGGTTTGGAAAAGGTCCCTGATCAGTATACTTATCTTCGCCTTACTTGTAGGAGTTTCTTCACTACCGTCACCAACTTGTAACGAGTAAATATTTAGTTTATCGCTTTTGATAATAGGCTCAAAGTATTGTAAATCAAATACTTTTCCATC
>JAQVGZ010000049.1 GCA_028696455.1 Desulfotomaculaceae bacterium
ATATATTTTATTTTTTATTGAACCATATAGCATTTAGCCTTCATGATAGTGCACAAAGCCGGGAAAATAGTCTGCTATTTTATACATACTGCCCCTTCTTTTTCCTTGCTGTCACCTGCACCCCCAAGGTATTGGACAGTTGCCAGCCCAAAGAATAAAAAGTCCCGCGCAATATAAAAACTATGAGATTTTGAATATTCCAGAAGTAATAAGATATAGCAACAAAAAACAGTTATCGCGATGCCGTTTGCCCCGGCCCCTTGGCATCCTCTATTTTTGAAAAAGGCCACAACAGGGAGCATAATTACTGGAATTAACAGCAACAGGCCAAGGGCTCCCCCATCAAGCCATACCTGCAGGATCAGATTATGAGCATATAAATTTTCACCTGCCCCCGACATGATGCCGCTGCTGCCAAGACCGTAGCCCAATAACGGGGAAGCTTCGATACTTGCCAATGCATTTTGCCAAATTGCCCCCCTGCCCCCCTCGGACAATTCAACTGTGAAAGACATCAGTCTGATTAGGCGGGTACTGAAGCTATCCACCTGTAAAGCCAGAATAACTGCGGCCGCGGCAACCGGGATTACGATGGTGAGATATCTTTTCATCACTGACTTGTCTATCAATACCTGGTTTCCGGTTATTCTCAGCCCCGTCGAGAAAAGCATTAATACTATCAATAATGAAAAGATTAACGGGCCACGCGCCGTACATATGGAAAGCGCGGCTACATGAATAACAGCTACGATAATCCAAAAAGCCTGGTGTCGTTTTGCATATAAAAACTGGATTAAGCTGGCTATAAAGCCAAGCGCAACGGCACGGCCTGCAGTTAGATAAAATTCGTCAACTATGGTGCCATACCCCTTAATACCGATTACTCCTCCCGATTGATAAATCACGAAGAGAGAAACCAGTAAAGTAGATAAAATTGAATAAAAGATCACATTCATTAAGAATCTTTTACTAATATTCAAACAGAGCAGGATCACCAGCGCTAGATTACTTACTATTAACAGCAGGTCGGTTTTATATTGTTCTGCCGAGTATGACCACATGCTTGTTATGGCTAACCACGTCAAGAGAAAACAGATCAATAAGATATAGATTACCGACATTTTATTGACCCGTGGCCTCTCAAGGAAAAGTTTAAAGAAGGTGAACATGGCCAGCAAAACGGTACAGCACAAATAATATAAGGTCTGCTCAATTCCGGTTATAAATCTTAATGCCCCTCCTGTGAGAATAAGGGCTACCAGCAGCGAGTTAATGTTCGTTACTGCTTTCATCCTTCGGCTCCGTTATATGTGATTTATTAGTTTGAAGCCGTATTATTTCTTTTAACCTGCCAATTTGAACGCCGGCTATTTCCGGGCTTAATATTGCCACTGCCGCAAAATAGAGCGCACATCCCAGGAAAATACAAAGCAATAAGCCTATCTCTTCGGAATAAAAACTTACCCCGCCAACATACCGGTAAAACAAATACACAGTCACGCCCATTACCGCTGAATAGCCGGAATACTTGATGAAGTTTTTGACCAGCTCTAAATTAATCAGCTGTATTCCCTTCTTTTCTAAATCATTAAAGAGCAATACAACTGTGATCGTGGCCGATAATGCTGCTGCAAGGGCCAGACCGCGGTGCTGCATTTTACCGACCAGGCAATAGGAGAGAATAATATTAACAGCAACCCCAATAACCCCATTGATCATTGGCGTCCTGGTGTCTTTTAAGGAATAAAAGGCTCTGCTCAGCAACTCCCGCAGGCCATAGGCGGGCAAAGCCAGTGCATAAAACTGCAAGGTTTGGGAGGTTAAAACCGTTGACCTGCTGTCGAAACTGCCATGCTCGTACACTAATTGAACAATTGGTGTATTTAATACAACGAAGGCGATTGTTAAAGGCATAACGAGCAGTAATAGTATATTCACCCATTTTTTTAGACTGTCAATAAATTCTTCCTGATTATTCAGCGCTACCGCCTCTGCCAGCGAAGGAAAGGCCACAACTGATAGTGACAAAATAAAAACACTATGCGGAAAAAGCATTAGCTTATCGGCAAAATACAAAGCGGATATACTGCCCTCAGGCAGCCCGGCGGCCAGATAATTTCTTGCTAGTACATTGAGCTGCAAAACCGATGAACCAATTAAGACAGGAATAAGCAAGATTACAGCCTGTTTTAAAAGGCTCTGCGCTTCTGAAATGTTAAGTGTGAAGTGGAACCCCTTTTTCAGTACAAACAAACAAACGATTAAAAATTGCAGCAGGGTCCCGATCAGGTAGCCCCAGGCTACGGCATAAATACCAATCTCCTCATCTAAAAATAATGTAGAGGAAACAACTGCCAGGTTCAGCGGTATACTAATAAATGCGGGGATAAAGAACAATGCATTAGCCTGCAAATAACCGCCGAATATAGAAATAACACTTGTTAATAAGGTAATGGGAATTAAGATGATAAATAGTTTTGCAGATATAAGTTTTGTTTCCTCCGGAAGACTTGACGCAAGCACATCAATAATCGAAAAAGCTTTAAAGTAGGCCAGTAAAGAAATAAGTATGGTCAGGCAAACTACGATAATCAACAGCGCGCTAATAAAATTTTGACCTAAGCTTTCTCCCCTTTTGTTTCTCGCTTCTATGTAAATTGGAATTAGCGTTGTACTTAAAGCAACAGCAATTATCCCTAAGATAATATCCGGTAAAGAAAGGGCTACGATCAGCGCATCATTTTCAGCCTCCGTGCCATACCTGGCGGCTATGACCAGTTCCCTGACAAACCCTAAGATCCGGCCGCAGCAGGTGGCAATGACGACAATAGCTACAGCTTTCAAAGCTTCGTATTTCTGCAATTTTAACCCGCCTAACTGGGCTCTTTCTCAATAATTAATGTTGCAGTTCCCTGTACATATCTGCCAATTTAGTTTCATCGGCCTCATAGTTATATTGCTCTCTTATTAAACTGCAATTTTTGCTTTTCTCCTCCAGCATAACTCTTTTTGCCTTAAGCTCGGCTAATAATTTAATTAATTGTCCGGCATCCTTGTGGCTGACGGAAAAGCCAATCTGATATAAATCCACAAAGCTGCTTAAGCGGGTGCCTGCGGCGACTATTATGGGCAGACTGCAGGCGATAGCCTCGTACAGCCGGTTAGGCAGCGCATATCTCACATTCAACAGGTCAGCGTTATATACGCTGTATAAGCAGTCAACCCGTGAGTATAGCTGAACTATGTCTCGCTCGTAATCGTAAGGGCCATAAAATTCAACACTTTCAAGCCCTAAAACCCGTGCATACACTTTTTGATAATCCGGACCTGCTCCAGCGATTAAAATTTTCACCCCTTTTAGCGCCTTTACCGCTTCAATTAACATGCTCACCTGCTCAAAATATCTCAGGCTGCCGATTAAACCAATCGTCAAATCCTCATCGGGCAACTTTCTGGAAAAATGTGCAAATGTTTCTTTTTCCGGACAATTTGGCAGGATTATTACCTGATCTTTGGAAAATATCTTTTGATAATACGCTTCATAGTGGTACTCACTGGTCAGTATAAGCCGGTCAACCATCCTCCCCAATATTTTTTCAAAGAACATTATTTGTTGAAATTTGGGCAAATCCGCGACCTCATAAATAATTCTTACAGAAGGTTTCCATAGCCTGTAGACACAAGCGACTAAAAGCATATCAAAGTTTGCGGCATGGATTACATTAGGACTTATTTTAAGCACTTTTCCGAGAGCTCTCAGCAAAAATACAACCAGGGGAAGCACCCGCTGCAAGGTCTTACCCTGGGGCGCCTTAATGGTCAGTTTTATCTCATGAATCCCTTTATTGAGCCCAGCCTCAAAATTATGCGCCAGGAGCCGATCCCAGTAAATGATAATGACCTCATAGATTTTTAAGGCCACCTTCATTCTTTTTTTTATCCTGGGCAACGGGGCGGAATTAAATAAAAACACAATTTTATCCATAAGACTCCCTAGCTAATGAGGTAATGGTTTCTCAAAAATATATATATTGTGTTGTAAAGCATATCAATTAAGGAAACCCCGGTCACATATGTATCGCCCTTAAATTGAGCAGCGCCAACAGGTACCCCTACTCCTGCATCAATTAAATCCATAACAGTGTAAAATCTTCTCACGGCAAAGCTATTTTCCTGATTAAGTATTTTTCTTCTATGAAATTTATTAAATGAAAAGGAATGCATGAACAGCATAATGCTGTTTTTTTCGATCTGTTTTTTTAACACATTCTTGAGCATGATGTTAAGATCGTGCTTTACATACTTCTTTAAATACTGAAAATAAGCTGCTGTTATTGGATATGACTCAACCCCTAGATCATCATAATTATTTGGGTTAACTTTAACTTGTGGCTTGCCAATGTAGTAAGAGCTGTCGGAAAGACCGTACCTTTTCAGTAATTGTAGGTGTTATTATCTAATCCATAGGCGCCGGCCCTAAAAATTTGTGGGCTAACTCCGGTAAAACGCATATAGCTTTCTATTGCCGAAGCAATAATTTGTTCTTGCTGGTCATATTTTAATTCCGTAAGATAACGAGGATAGCCTGCAGAAAAGTTGCTTGGGTGGACATGTAATTCAATCCTTTGCCCATAGCTTTTAAGGATCTGAATAACCTGTGCAATAGTATTAGCCCATTTTTCACAACCTACAAAGTCCACGAAAAAAATTCCTTCTATATTTCTTTTGGATAATTCTCCGCATACTATGTCCAGCCATAATTCTTTGCCAGCCTTTCCCAATAACCAGTTCTCCGGTCTGGCCGGGTCATGACACTCTACGTCACAGGTAAAAAGTATTTTGCCCATCTTCAACAGTCCCCCAATTCATTAATAGGCGCCCTTTCTACCCATGACAACACCTAAAGTGCGAATTAATATAGTAAAATCAAGCCATATTGACCAGTTAGTGATATACCAGTAATCCAACTTTACCCTTTGCTCGTAGTCCACGTTATTTCTGCCGTTAACCTGCCACAAGCCCGTCACTCCCGGGGAGACTGCCTTATAATATTGAAACACTTTTCCATATTTAGGTATTTCGTTCTTGACAATTGGCCGGGGGCCCACAAAGCTCATGTCGCCCATTAATACATTAAAAATCTGTGGCAGTTCATCCAAGCTTGTTTTTCTAAGAAACTTACCTACACGTGTAACTCTGGGGTCGTCCTTAAGCTTAAAGTCCTGCTCCCACTCATTACGCAGCAAGGGGTTTTCGGCTAGAAGGTTTTCTAAAACAATCTCTGCATTATTCACCATTGTTCTAAATTTAAGACATCCAAACTGCTTTCCGTCCCTGCCTATTCGAGTATGCTTAAATAACGCCGATCCCGGCGATTCAAACCTAATCACAACGATTATTAATAGCATCAGTGGAAGGATAAGGCATAGCAAAATCAAAGCCATCAAAAGGTCAAAAATCCTTTTTAATAAACGGGTAAGCGACCCCACTTGATATCCTTTAACTTCCCTGGTTGTTGGGTTTTTAGGGATTAAGACCCGGGTTTTTCCGACGTTATTGATGGAAATGCTCAAAATAACACCTCCTTAAACAACATATCAGCCTTTCCTGTCCAAAGAAGTTACCTGAAATAGTCACTTCCTATTTCCTCCACCTTATTCAGATCAGGAACCCAATAAAAAATCTTAGCCTTTACCAATGGATCATAATCATAGGCCGGCTCCCCCGGTATTTGAAATAGCGTAAAATCATTATCTTCAATTCCCCAAAATGCCGCTGCCAGGCTCATGACTTCTTCGCTGCAAAAATTGGTTTCGATCATGCCGGATTTACAAATCTGAAAAATTTGCGGCAACGTTTTCATGTAATCTTGCTCCAACAATTTATTGGCCAAAGATTTTATAACCATAAATTGATTCCTTTGTCGATCAAAATCACCATCCTCTAAGGAAAAGCGTTCACGCACAAACTCCAGGGCTAAATCACCGCATATATGTTGCTTACCGGCAGGTAAAATAACATCGATAAAAGTTAACTTGACATTTGAATCCAAATAAACATCCAGGCCGCCAACCAAATCCACAAAATCCCTAAAGCCACGTAAATTTAGTTTAATATAGTAGTGAATAGGGGTTTTTAATAAATCACTAACCGCTTTTAACGCGCCTTGACAGTCTGATTCCCCTCCGCCTTGTACTTGACTCCAATCGTAAACATGGGCAATTTTTGTATTACCTACCCCAGCGAGATTAACTTTGGTATCCCGTGGTATACTTAAAAGGTTGATTTTACGGGTTTCCGGGTTTACATTTGCCACAATCAGCAAATCTGAACGCGCATTAACCGTTTCCCAGGTATCAATACCTAGAATTAGGACATTGAAGCTTTCCTGTGAATTCTTATTTCGCTCTTCTAAAAATCCGGGAGGTAAGGGCGTAGTTTGCGATATATCTCTTAAGTGATTTAGCGTATGAAAGAAATAATAATCAAAAAACACTAGCAATCCTAAAACAATTGCGGCAATAACCGAAAAAAGTAATTTAGTTTTGATTTGTATCTATCTCCCTCACCTGTTCAGATTCAGGCGGCTGAATGTGTTGGGCTTCATAAATTTCAAGAATTAAGGCCAGCGAAAATCCGACCATCACTCCTAAGAATAAAGCGATTACCATATTGAGGATTTTGTTTGGTTTAACTGGCTGGTTTGGGTATTGGGCCGGGGAAAATTCAATGAATTGACCGCTTTCCGATTCAATACTTCTAGCTATGCTGGCTTGCACTATTTTTTCTTTTAATGATGTAAAAGTATTGATAAAAATCTCTGTTTCTTTTTCAGTAGCTGCCTCTGCCAGCCTTTGATTAACTAACTCCGCCTGCTTTTCCATAGCCTGTATTGAATTGTCCATTATTTCAAGATTTTTTTCTTTATTTAATGCTATAAGCTCATGGCTTAAACCGTTTGCCATTGCAAGAGCTAATTGTGGGTCCTTATCTCTGACAGTAATGCTAAGTATATTTGAATCTTTAGGGCTTTCAACGGAGATTTGTTTGGTTAATGACCGGATTGTA
Organism: Desulfotomaculaceae bacterium; assembly: GCA_028696455.1. Lineage (GTDB taxonomy): Bacteria > Bacillota > Desulfotomaculia > Desulfotomaculales > Pelotomaculaceae > MVQL01. Next base: position 7,069 of record JAQVGZ010000049.1, read on the forward strand.
TAACCTCTTTCATGGAGGTTTAATTTTTCAATAATTCTTAGCATCAATATTTCACTCTTCGCCTGCTGTATACAGCTATTCATAGTTAATGCCGTAATACTGGATATGCCCTTAAGAAATGAATCAAAATCGTCCATTTGGTTACCGCTTGGCAGGCTCTGGGTAGCATTGGTTACTAAAACCGTGGTTTTTGCCTCATATATAGGGGGTAAGACAAAGAAACTGATCAAGCCAACAATCAATAGCATCAGCATTGTTACAGCAGTTATTAAAGGAAACCTTTTTTTAACAATATTACTAAGTGACCTAAGCTCCACCATATTAATGTGCGGTTCCGCACTATTATGGGGTTCATCCATGCCGGCAGCCTCCAATAAAATCAACCACTACCCAAGAGGAAGACAGTATATCCATGTTTAGTCCATAAATCACGATCTATGCAATTACGAGTGTCAAGAATTATCCTGTGACGCATTAAATTTCCTATTTCTAAAGGCTGTAAATGATTAAATTCTTCATGAGCGACGGTAAAAAGAAGTGCATCAGAACCTCTGAAGGCCTCATCAGAATTCGATAATTCATATTTGGAATCTTTAACGTGCCGGTCATAGATTTTATAACGCATTCTTTTTCTTTCCAACCCCTCCAGAATACCTAAAGTTGGGCTTTCCCTGATATCATCATGTTGGCCTTATAACTTAACCCCATAATAGTAATTTGCGGATCTTCTATTGCCTCCATAATATGTACTATTTTTGAATAAATGTATTTTGGCATATTATCATTTATTCTTCTGCCCAAAGAAATAATCTTAGACTCTATAGGAAATTGCTCCACTATGAACCAGGGATCTACCGGAATACAGTGACCTCCCACACCTGGACCAGGCAAGTGGACATTTACCCGGGGATGATGGTTAGCCAGTTGGATTACATCCCAGACACTGATTGATAAACTTTCGCAGATAATGGCTAATTCATTTGCCAGCGCAATATTTACATCTCTAAAAGTATTTTCAACTAATTTCACCATTTCAGCAGTTATGGAATCAGTAAGATAAATATCTCCTTTGACAAAACTTCTATAGAGATTTTCTGCTTCCATGCCCGATCTGCTATTTATTCCACCGATAATTCGGTTATTGCTTATCAGCTCTGTTAACAAGTGCCCAGGTATTACTCTCTCCGGGCAATATGCTACAAAAAAGTCCTCACCTGCTTTTAGACCGGATTCCTCTAAAAGTGGGGACAAAAAGTCCCTGGTCGTGCAGGGTGGAGATGTTGATTCAAGGACTACTAAATTACCTTTTCTTAACACTGGTACAACACTTTTTGCGGCTTCCCTAATAAAACTTAAATCTACTTTTTTTTCAGACGTAACTGGCGTTGGTACCGCAATAATAAATACATCTGCCGGTTCTGGTTCCATATTTATAATTAAGCAACTGGAATCTACTGCTGCTTTTAAGAGCGAATTTAAACCTGGTTCTAAAGTGGGTAAATGCCCCTGGTTAATCATTTGAACTTTTTGAATATTGGTATCTACCCCTATTACTTGATAACCATGTGTTGCAAAAACACATGCTGTTGGTAACCCGATATAGCCCAAACCTAAAACACAAACACGTTTCAAATATAAATCCTCCCTATCTCTGTCCTATAATCGTATTCCTGACTATCGGATAGCTTTTCTCCTTTTTATGCTTCTAAATAAGCCATTACCATTTATATGCTGTCTTGTTATATATATTCATCTCTTATAAGATATGGCGTTAATGCATATAAATTCGAACAAAGTTGGAGCTATATAGCTTAAATTAACTCCTAAGAACTTATTTCGCACTATTAAGACCTACAAGAACATAAAATGCACTTTTATAGTTGCTCTAAGGACGAACATAGGCAAAAAAAATCCAATAAAAGTAAAAAGCTGACACGTATAAAAAAACGTCTCAGCTCACATATACTCGTTGGGGACCACCATAAATCCGTTTTTGATGAAAGTGCCGGAAGAGTGTTGCCCTCAACCTCAATCATTTTTGTGCTTCATGTTGCCTTGATGATAATATTCTTTGAACCATTCAGCAAATTTCATTAACCCGTCCTCAATGCTCGTACCCGGCTTGTAATCAAAATCCCGCTCCAGCTCAACAGTCGAAGCATAAGTCCTCGGTACATCCCCAGACTGCATCGGCAAAAACTCTCTCTCAGCCGCCAGGGTCCTGCCGGTGGCCTTACTTAGAGACTTCTCCAGCGTTTCAATAAAATACATCAGCTGCTCCGGCTTGTTATCTCCGATATCATACACCTTGTGCCGCACGCCGGATAATGCGACGGGCGGATTGCACAAAACCCGCATTATTCTTGCCGCCTCCAGAGTATCGCTCGCGGCCGTTAAACATACAATTATGTTCAAAAAAGCCACCGGCCGGTGGCTTTTTCAGTGTATTGCTTATTCGTATGAGTATTGCAGGAAGGTGCCGGCACTTGAAGGCCATCCTGAGGAGGAACAACGAAGGATGACATTATTCAGGCCTGTTTTCAAAATAGCATTGACTTATTTAAAATACGGGTCGGCAATCACCATAATGTCCGGTTGGGTGTTTTTGGGCACACGCTCATAGATTAAATTCTGAATATAAAGTTGTTGCATGTTAGGAATATCGATCTCGAAAGCAATGGATTCGCCGTTTTTCACTTTTAGCTCTTTTAACACTTTGCCGGATTGGTCTTTTTCCCTGATTTTAATGGTTACTTCGTCAGTGGTATTGTCGTCGTCTTGCAGGCACGCTACCCCGCCAAACTTTTGGAACTGTCCCTTAGGCAGTACAAAACCACCCATTTCTTTATATCCGTCTGTCCCAGTGTAAAGGATCCCGGACTGATATTGTTTTCCGTTAACAAAAAGCTGGCTTTGATCAAAGGTTAACTGGCAGGACCAGAGGTGGTCAAAGTGGATTCCTTCCAGCGGAGTCCTTCCTTTTTCCCCCAGGTATACGGTTTGCGTGGCCGCATCATAGTCCACAGCAATAGACAGAGCTTCGGCAATCGCCCTTACCGGCAAATATGTACTGTCATTATAGAGAAGCGGGCGCATTACCATGCCATCTGCTCTTGTGGGGGTAAAATCCTGTCCATTTAGCTTAATTTTTAGCTCATAATTGATGATTGCTTTTACTTCTTCTTGATTGGCTGCACCAATAGCACCCAAAGTAATCCCAAAGACGAATACAGCACATAGGACTATGACCCTGATCCCTTTTTTCATGCTACATCAACTCCCCATTAACAATTAATCAAGCAATCATTTAAATGCCTTAATCTTTCTTTTTGAAACAGTTATTCCGTTCTGATCCGTATGGAACCCGTTCATGCTGTTGCCTTTTCACAACAAGGCCCCCATTGCGGGAAATCAACTCAGCCTTTATGGCACCACCTCCGCTGCGCTCCATAGTAGTATGCCATAGCACCTTCAATAAAATATAGCATTATTCATATTAATTAGCAATAATGCTCGGGTTTGTACTGGCTGATGGGGGTAAAAAAGAAAGGATGTTGACAAAGGCTCAGATAAAGGATATCAGATTTTTGTTTCTATTTTATACTCACATTCCTGAGATAGCTGTTACTCCTGTCAGCAACATTCAGCACCTGCTGCAACATTTCAATGGACACAGGTTTGCCTAAATGATCATCAAAGCCGGCCTCCATTGAACGCGCTATGTCTTTAGGCTGCGCATAACCAGACAAGGCAATCAAAAATGTTGACCGCTGCTTAAGGGTATATTGAGATATTATAAATTACATCACCTGATTTCAGTTCATGAAAAATCTGTGAAAAAACGTTTTATTCGGGTTTCCTCGCACTCGCCGCGCGCAATCCAACCGATTTAATCGTTTGGCCGTTGAAGATTGTAAACCGGAAAAGATCCAGAGCTCAGATCCCCCATCCCCAAAAACCTGCCACGGTGGCGGCGCTTGACGGTTTTGCCATTGCGATTGGTGATTGAACGCAAGCGAATTCAATCTGCCCCCAGGCTGTTGTATACCGTTAAGGCATCGGTAATATTATACTGTTCTGAATGGTAATCTCCTTTCGCACCGGCTGTAATCAGAATATATTCCTGCCTCCCCACTTTAGCGTGACTCGCCAGGCATAGTCCGGCCTTATCGGTATACCCGGTCTTTCCTCCCAAAATTTCCCCTCCGGTAATGCTTGGGCTGCCTAGTTCTTTAAACATGGTACTGTAAAATGTTATTCCACCAGGGTGCTTATTTGTCGCCTGGGTGGAATGGCGTGATGAATCTAAAATCTCCCGAAAGGTATCATTTTGCAATCCATAGCTGAGCAGAACTGCCAGATCCTTGACTGTAGTGTAGTGGTTTTTATGGTGCAGTCCGGTGGCATTGGTAAAATGGGTATTATTCATACCCAGATCTGCTGCCTTTTGATTCATCATCCTTACAAAGCCCTGTTCCGAACCCGCAATTTCATCCGTAAGGCCGATACATGACTCCGCGCCGCTCGGAAGCAGCGCCCCGTATAAAAGGTCAATGGCCTTTACCTTTTCGCCGGGCAAAAAACCGGCCATAGAAGCATTTGCGTCATGCAGCCCCTTAAACGTTGCATTGGTTAGTTTTATTTCTTGCTGCAGATTTGGCAAATTCTCTATAGCAACAATTGCAGTCATTATTTTGGTCAAAGAGGCAGGGTAGATTTTTTCCTCGCTATTCTTCTCTTTCAAAATCATTCGATCGTTCAAGCGGATCAGAATGGCATACGGGCTGTTGAGACTGTCAAAAAGTATAGAAACGGAAGATTTTGGTGACGGGGTTTTATCTTTAAAGTTGTCCGCATATGGACGTTGGTTTCCTGAGGAAGTGAAGGATTTGAAAACTGCAGCAATAATTACAGCCGTCAGCAAAATTGTTACCATGACGCTTATTCCTGACTTTTTCCCCTTTACTTTTCGTGCCATAATCAAACAGCTCCTTTAATTCCGTGCTCATCTTAATTATCCACAGAATAAGGAGCCATATTGGAATTCCAACTTATGATTTTCTTAAGACTTTCTTATGACGGCAAAATTACAGTAAATGTGGTTTGTTCAGGGTTGCTTTCCACAGTGATGGTTCCATTATGAGCTGTAATAATCTCCTGGGCAATCGCTAAGCCCAGCCCTGTTCCCCCGGTAGTCGTGGAACGGGCGGAATCCAGCCGGTAGAATTTTTCAAAAATAGTATCGAGTTTTTGCGAGGGGATCGGATCACCCTGGTTTGCAAAAGTAATAATCACTCTTTCCGCTTGTTGGCCTGCTGTTATGTCAATACAGCTGTTTTCATAGCTGTAAGCAATCGCATTTTTCAGGATATTATTAAAGACACGGGCCAGCTTATCCGCATCGCCAACCAGGATTAGATCATCCGGGGCATGAATCGCTACCCGTTTACCCTGGGGCGTGAGCATGGGATAAAACTCATCAGCCAGCTGTTGAAGCATAAAGGCGAGTTTTATTTTGCCTTTGTTCAGAACAATGGACTGCATGTTAAATCTTGTAATCTCAAAAAACTCATTGATTAATTCCTCCAGCCGGTAGGCTTTCTCTAAGGCTATCCCGGTGAATTTTGCCCTTTGTTTGGCCGGCAGGTCCGGTGCTTCGCTTAACAGGCTTAAATATCCGATTACCGAGGCAAGCGGCGTTTTCAGGTCATGAGCCAGATAAGTAATCAGGTCGTTTTTGCGCTGCATTTCCATTTGCATGAGTTGCTGGTGCTTTTGTGCAACTGATTTTATCTTGATTAGCTGGGCCTCAATTTCATAATATTTTTTTGGCAATGCTAAGTCATCCGTATTTGACTTGATGAAAGAATTCAAGACTTCTGTAATAAAAGAGATGTCTTGTTCACTTTTATAACGGGCATAAAAATACGCCGGAACAATTATACATAAGGCTACAATAATTATGAATGTAATAAAGGCATTGATGAGAAATTGTTTTATTTCCAACCAGCTTTTAAATATTACTCCCACTTTACCCTGACCCAGGTAATCAGGTTCAACATAAAATAATCTATAAAACCATTCTTTAATTGCTCCGTTAAACCCCTGGTCAACCAGCCACAAAATGATCAAACCGGACAGAATAATTGAGGAAATAATAAAAAGAACCCTGAGGAGGGTTTTTGCGTTATTTTTCAATTTTGTAGCCAACCCCCCAAACGGTTCTGATATATTTAGGATGCTCCGCGCTGTCATGCATTTTTTCCCTTAAATGCCGGATATGTACCATCACCGTATTATTATTGTTGGTGAAATACTTGTCCCCCCAGACCTCATGAAATAATTCTTCCGAGCTGACCACTCTTCCGCGATTTTTACAAAGAACCCATAGAATTGAAAATTCGGTAGGAGTGAGAGAAAGCTTTTTCTCATTCAAGGTACATTCGTGGGAATCCAGATCCAACACCAGGCCGGAAAAGGCAATCAAGTGCTCCTCCCGGTTCGGCTTTACAGAATTATACTTGGTAAATCTCCGAAGCTGCGCCTTTACACGGGCAATCAGTTCCAAAGGACGAAACGGCTTGGTGATATAGTCGTCCGCACCTAGGGTTAGCCCGGTAATCTTATCGATTTCTTCTTCCCTGGCAGTCAGCATAATAACCGGGAAATTATGCTTATCCCGGATTTTTTGGCAAATTGAAAAACCATCTACATCCGGAAGCATTACATCCAGTATAGCCAAATCCAACTTTTCCTTGTCGATACAATTCAGGGCGTCCTGTCCATTATAGAATTTAAAAACATGGAAGTTTTCGTTTTTTAAATAAACTTCTACCAAGTCGGCAATAGCCTGTTCATCATCAACTATTAGAATATTAGCAGCCATCAGGCATCCTCTTCCTTTTTCGAATTACATAAACCCATACTTATTATATCTAAAACAATAAAGCATTTTGTATCCATTCTCTTAAGAGAGCCTTAAGATTTTCTTAATAACCAATCTATTAGCTATGCGATATGGGAATTTTGATTTGTTTTAATTCCTGTAAAGCGTCATCTGTTTGTTAAAAACAATACTATTAAACAAAAGCCACCGATCATTATACGAAAATAATCGGTGGCTATCTTTATAATTGTATTTCAACATCAGACTTGGCGCCTGTTCCCGTCAGGATGTCAATACCGCCGCCTGTAAAAACTCCGCCTTGAGCATATCTTTTAAGACAAAAAACTCAACCGGAAACTCCTGGATGCCAGCGGCATAAGGAAAATATTCATACTGCTGAAAATAGACCACGACCGCATCGCTGCTCAGGTAAAAGTCCTGGTCTTCCTTGATGGCCTCAAAGGGTGTAATTGAATAATCGGGTAAAATTCCTTCCTTGACCCTGACTTCGATCTCATTCCTGACGACATCGCTGATCAAAGCAACATAGTCCGCATCACTTTTTACCAGATCCTTAAGCTGATAAACCTCACCCGTTTTCAGGTTAAAGGTATAGGAGCTTTGCTCCGTCAGTCCATGTGCCCCTCCGGTGTACTGGTAATCCAAGAATACAATGCTCAACAGCCCCTTTTGATTGTATTTCAGCCTGTAGTCCAAATAAGTTTCACACTTGTTTGGGCTGCTTGCATACCCGGACGCCAGCTCCGTTGCCGCTTCTTCGGCATTTTTCAGACCTTTATTCCTGGCCTCCAGGGCTTTTTTACTAAAAATTGAGTTTATGCCGTCCTGCACGGCCTGATCATCTAAACCGTCAATCTGGGGATACTGTAAAGTTATTTTTATTTTATCGTAATCAGACACTTCGTTTATTGTCTTTATGGAAATTGCATTTTCTTTCACACTTTCAAGTTGAATGATTCCGTTTTGCCCGTTCCACCACACTCCGAGCCCAAAGTTTTCAGAAAAAAAGTCCGCGCCCAGGTAAGTCCTATCTTCAATAATAGTGCAGTCACCATAGTAGACATGGTCATTAGCGGCTATTTTATTGTTATTTAAATCTATCATGATCTGCTTCTCAGCCTTGGTTACGAGAATCTTTTTATCCTTTTCCAACCACTGTACTTCATAGCCGAGCGTTTCGCCCACCGCCCGCAATGGCAAATATACGTTTCCCTTGTCCACAAAAGCGGCAGCCTCAATTTTAATTCCGTCCAGCATGATCGCGGGTCTACCGTCAGTTGCTGCAAAACCGTGTACACACACAGACAGCATCAGCGAAATAAGGACTCCCACCAAAAAAAACTTTTTTATCAGGGCATTACACCTCTTTCCCGTTAAAATCGCTGTTTTCCGCCAAGTAATTACCAGATTTCCCGGTCTTGCGCGCTCCATATGAGTCCAAAACTTCGGTTTCTTCTTCCAAAACCGCACCCGCATCTACGGCGACAACCACCTCCCCGGCTCATTTTCTTTGATAAGCGCTCAATTACCGTATCATATCCTCATTTGATAAGTCTTTAAAATTGTATTTCATAATGATTGCTCCTTTCAATTTAACAAAATTATAACAACCATGCAATAATCGAAACCAATTATTTGTCAATAGTTTGCCTTAAAATTGCTCGCATGATCTCTTGTGTTTCATCTGCATTCTTCATATTAAAGATAATAACCTCGTCATCTGCTTCAAGATAAATGAAAGGGGGTTTTTGGGTATTAACAAACAACTTCACTGAACCCAGTTCTCTTGTCCTGAAATGCCCCTTCAAGTTTGAACCCAGGGCTGAACCGTTGGTGCGCCTTTCAATAGCAGGCAATTCTTCCATCAACTTAACGGCCTCAATGGACTCCCAAGTATAAACATCACCATACATACCATGGATTTTTACTCCTTCTTCAAGAATAGTCACCCTTGTCGCTTGGTAGGAAAAAAACATCAGCACGGCAACAAAGATTAATGTGACAAGAATAATACCAAAAGGCAGAGCTAATTGTTTACCTGCTCCCTTTCGCAGTTTTCCATCTTGATCAAAAATATTCCCATCATACTTTTGAGCCTTGATTAATAAATAGACTGTTGAAATGCAAAAAAATACAATGGCTACAGTCACACCCTGTTTCAGACCCAGTGCATGCAGCACACCCACCACGATGAAAACACTGCCATTGACATAGGAATATATCCCCATCAGGCGGCCAAGGCCTTCTGTATCGACGTTTGCCTTTTTCTCTTTGGACATGGTGTTATAACCTGAAATTAGGAAATACCATTTAAACACGTGAACCGCCAGCCCTATGACGATAAAGAATACACCAATTAGTACATAAAACCACATGATACCTCCCCTAATCCTCCTTCCAGCGATATTCTTTATGGTAGGCATTGATCACATATCGCCACATCGGGTCGAGCTTTTTTTCCTTCATTTTGAAACCACCCTTGCTCAAGTAGTGATGGTTATCTATGTGCTTGGTAACCATGGTTACCGAACTTATCTATTATTTCTGTTAAATTAGTTAAAAAACCTCCTGTAACATTTTAACGGAAAGAAGGTCGAAACCATGGGGAAAGCAACTCAGGACTTAAGAAAGGAACACGAGGCCATACTTCATGTTTTAAAAATTCTGGACCAAATGTTCACAAGCACGCTTGATGCTACCAAGAAACTTCAGTACTACAGCGAAGTTGTTAACTTCTTTAGAATTTTCGCCGATAAATGCCATCATGGAAAAGAAGAAGTATATCTGTTTGAGGAGTTGATCAAGAAGGGGTTTCATAAAGAAAGCGGGCCGGTTGGGGTAATGCTTCATGAGCATAAACTGGGCAGGGAATATATCTCAATGATGAACAAATCCCTGGAAGCTAAGGACTTGGCCGGGTTCGATACGGCTGCCGCTAAATATAGCGCTCTTTTAAGGCAGCATATTAATAAAGAAAACAATGTCCTTTTCATCATGGCTGATGAAGTGCTGGATGAAACTAAGCAGGATGAACTGTTCCGTGAATTTGAACAGCATGAGGAAAATGTCATCGGGCATGGGGTTCATGAAAAATTGCATGCCATGATCCACGCCTGGGCCGCTGAATTTAATGTATCATGAAGCATTCGGTAATTCGGTACCGCGCCTGCGCTCTTTCCAAACTGTCGCCCGGCTCTCCGGCCACTTCATCAGCCTGCCGCTGCTGGGCCAGCAGGTATTCCTTCAGCTTAAACTGCAGCGCCGGGTCACTGGTTTGTTCATATACCCGCAAGGCCGAATCGACACCGGCCGGCCCGGACCGGTATAATATCTCCACATCAAAGTTCTCCAGTGTTCCGGACAGATAACGGTCCGCATTGTATCTGGCCACCAGGCTGTCGGGATTTACTATACACAGCATACAAAACATGACCACCCCCGCGCCAAGCGCCAGGCGAGTTATGGAGAAGGACCATTTTTGCAGCGCTATAACGCCCCCGCATACGACGGCCATGAAGATCATAAAAATACAGGGCAGCAGCCGGCGCATAGATAATCCGTACGCCCCAATATA
>JAQVGZ010000006.1 GCA_028696455.1 Desulfotomaculaceae bacterium
CCGGAGGTAGGAGGCCCCGGATCGGACAGTGGGATAAAGCCGGGGTATGGTTTCAATATTGTGGGAAAAAACTTCGGGTTTAGCTGCCAGAACGGTTTCCAGGGCGGCAAGGGAGCCACCAAAATCAGGAGTCAGTACTTCAACTGTGGGTGGGTCCGCCAAAGCGTGCAGCGCTTTAATTACCCGGGCAAAAAGGCCGGCGCCCCCATCAGGAAGGTCGTCTCTGGTTACAGAAGTAACTACGACGTGCCTAAGCCCCAGGGCCTCGGCCGCTTCTTTAAGCCGTTCCGGCTCCTCCTGGTCTAATGCACCCGGTCGGCCGTGATCGACGGCACAAAAAGCGCAGTTTCTCGTACACACGTTGCCGAGGATCATGAAGGTGGCAGTGCCCCGGGAATAGCAACTGCCCCGGTTCGGGCACAAGGCGTCCCGGCAAACCGTATTCAATTGATATCTGGCCAGGGTATCATTAATGAAACGATGCATTGAAGGGTCTTTCTTTTTTTTGGCCAGGATCATTTTATCAATCAGCCAACGTGGTACGGTTAACACTTTTTCTTCCATAAAAAACCCCCATCTTGCCGCAAGCGCAGCGATTCAAAAAGTAATGAAAAAAGGGTAGAGTATTTATTTTTTCATTTCCCTCATAATCTTTTCCTTCATGACCGGGAAGTACTCTTCTGCAGTCATCAGGCGTGTTCTCTCTGCTTCCCAGCTAAAAAACATCGCCAGAAAGATCCACTGTTAAATAGCGGTCAAGTAAAGACAGTCTAGCTGAGGCCTTTTCCCGCATTTGGTGGTACCTCCTTATTCTCTTGATACTTATCTTTTTCCATGAAGCTCTGTTTCACACACCTCAGGATCGAAACACAGTTCTGTGCAAAGATTAGGATTTTGCCTGAGCGGCGAAGGCTTAGGCGGGGTGCAGGAAAAACAGGAGAGGTCTTCAAGGAAACTTTTTATCTGGTCCAAAAATTCCTTGCAGCCATCTTTTTTTAAGCTGTAGAATACGATTTTCCCCTCCTTTTCACTATTTATTAGGCCAGCCTGTTTCAAAATTTTTAGATGATGCGCTATAGCCGGCTGGGACAGGCCGATGGCCTGAATAATTTCACAGGCTCCCATTTCCCGTTGCGCCAGTAATTTTAATATGTTTTGGCGGTGTGAGTCACCCAGAGCTTTAAGAATATTGATCATTGGCGTCCCCTTTGTCTTATATATTTAAATACTTAAATATTTATGGATAATTGTAAGTATTGCTGATTCTCAAGTCAAGTTTAAATTATATCCAACATAAAAGAATTTTTTGGATATAATGGTTCGGAATGCTTTTATATAAGCATGCCTGTATAAATTTACATATTTTAATATCTTAAGAAAAATTTTATCCAGCTATTGTCTTATAAGCATTTATTGATTATCATATATATTAAATTATGGTATTAAACGTCATTCCGCGGGGGGGTAAGTGTTGTCTGCTTTAAGCTGGATCAAAGAGATGCTTGTTTTCAACCGTCCCAAAGACATAACTATCCAAAGGCTACTGGCTGTTCTGGTTTTAGCCGGTGCTATCTATGCTGCTTATAACGCCAGTGGTATCCTGACCTGGCTCGGGGTCGCCTATTATATCTTTTGTATCGCGGCCTTGCTTTTGTTCAAGCACCCGCGGGTTCGTTTGCTTCTCTGGTTTGCTGTGTTTGCACATACCCTGCTGGTCGGTTATTCACTGTGGGAGTGGAAGACAGAGCAGGTTATCCCTTGCCTTTACTGTTTCTCAGCGGCATTTCTAGCGCTTATAGCAGCGATTTTGCTGTATCGCTTGCCGGTAGCTATTGTGCCAGTAATTTTTTTTGCCGGTATGTTATATGCCTGGCCTTATGCTTTTGCAGTTGGACCGGGAAACTTGGTAGAACCGGCTGCTTCTAATATTGAAGAAAGTCTATCTACTGTTGAGAATACAGCAATAAATCCTTCAGGTGAAAGTGCTGAGGCAAAGCAGGCCCCAGGACAGGTTAGCGCATCGGCGACTAATACAAGCAATACTGTGCCTAGCTTACCTAAAGCTAGCTCACCTAAGGAGACATCCGCACCTGTAAAGGAACCCTTGCCAGATGATGGGAAGTCATCAGAAACAAAAACCTCTCCAGAAGGGAGTGCCACTGAAGAAGGGAATGCTACAGAGGTTTCTGGCCAAAAACCAGGTAATGCTTCAGGAGATGTCAATAATTCCAGTAACAATGTTGAACCTGCCGCAGATCCTGAAACAGAAACTAATCCCGCAAACGACCCATCTACAACCCAACCAAAGCCCAAATCCGGGTGAGGTAAATGCGATTAACACCTCCGTTGGAGGGTTCAACAATAATTTATGATCCCCACCCATTTAGTCTTTTTCTGGGTGGGGATTATTTCAGTGCCTAAAACACCTTTTTGCTGCTCAAAAAGCCCTGGAGGTCGTTAAGTGCCTCACCGAAGCGCTGGAAGTGCACTACTTCCCGCTGCCGGAGGAAGCGCAAAACATCAGTGACACAAGGATCATCACTTAGATGTATTAGATGTTCATATGTTGACCGGGCCTTTTGTTCAGCATTCATGTCCTCAGTCAGATCGGTAATTGGGTCCCCGGTGGCTTGAACATATGCAGCTATCCAGGGCACGCCTTCGGGATCGCTCCAGAACAGGGCGTGGTTATGCTGAGCGTAATGGCCGCCCAGTCCGGCAGCCTGCATTTGCTCGGGGCTAACCCCTCTGGTCAGTTTATAAAAGATAGTTGCCACTATTTCCATATGAGCCAACTCTTCAGTACCAATATCCGTCAGTAATCCTCTGGCCTTATCGGTGGGCATGGAGTATCTTTGATTCAGATACCGTAAAGAGGCTGACAGCTCCCCGTCCGGGCCGCCGTATTGGGTAATAATTACTTTTGCCAGTCTCGGATTGGGGCCGGATACCCTAACCGGATATTCTAATTTTTTTTGATAAACCCACATCAATTAATCTCTCCTTACTCTAATTTAAAGGTCCCAGGGCCAGGGGGAACAGATCCACTGCCAGGGTTGCCGGCTGGTGGACATGCCAAAATGAAATAATGGGCCAAAACGTTGTTCATAGGCCTCAATACATTGTCTTAGCTGGGGTACAACCGAGTTGTATAAGTTTAAGGCCTGCTGGTCGTCAGGGTGTGTATCAAGGTACAGGTTCAATTCAATAGCGGTAAACTCCAGTTGTTGGATTTCCAGAAGCATTTGCTCCCGTAGGTTATTGATGTTTTCAGCCTTTATCCCGTCCTCTGGTTTCACCGTTTCTGGGGTCTGGGGCTTTTCTTGCTTGTTATCCATTTATATCACCTCTTCTTTTAGCCTCGGTAAGGCGAGAACAGTTCAGGAAAAAGAGTGCCGTGAGCTAAGGCTTCAGCCGGGTTGAAAACCTGGCCCATATAATGCCAGGGTACGTAAGCGTGGGCCAATTGAAATTGAAACATAGGCATCGAAACGCCCGGTTGCGCTGATATATTAGGTGTTCCTGGTATATTGGGGTAGGGATAAATAAATGTGCTTTGATATCCATTAGAATTCATAGTAAAACCTCCTTGCGCTGTTTATATATCATATGAAGGAATTACCATAAACGACAATGTTTCAGGTAAAAATAGTCAATACAAAGGGTTTTTGCAAGAAAGTATTCTTTACTTACCGTCTTGCTTAATTATCCCTTCAGGCTAGTTGTTTTTTATAAGCTATTGTGATACTTTTACTTTGTTTAAAGGGTTTATTTTTTAGAGGAATGAATAGAAGGGATTGATTAGATATGGCCAATACCGAGAAAATGCTTTCTACAAAACGGCTGTACGAGGGTAAAGTAATTAACCTCCGGGTGGATACAGTAACTGTGCCCGGTGGCCGGACGGCTACCCGTGAAGTTGTCGAGCATACCGGCGCAGTAGCAATCGTACCGGTCAACGAAAAAAGGGAGATCCTGATGGTTAGACAGTATCGTTATGCCGCTGGTAAATCACTTCTGGAACTACCGGCCGGAAAGCTTGAGCCAGGCGAAGATCCGCTGGCTTGTGCACAGCGAGAATTATTGGAAGAAACAGGGTTTGCCGCTTCCAGCTGTCAGCGGCTAATTAGCTTTTTCAGTACCCCTGGCTATACCAACGAGATACTGCACCTGTTTTTGGCCACCGGGCTTACTCAAAAAGAGCAAAACCTGGACGACGACGAGAATATTGACGTGGAGCCTGTGCCCTTTGAGCACGCTATCAATTTAATTTGGGAGGGGGCGATCTGTGATGCCAAGTCCGTGGCGGGCATCTTTGCCGCTCATTATCTCGAAAAAAATAAGGCAGGAGTATAGTAAATCTCCTGCCTGTAAATAAACTATGAAATTTTAGTTTTTTTTAAACTACTAAAGCCTTGAGAATAGATTGGTTATACAACTAATTGGCTTCCGCATGCTCATACCGCTCAAATATTATCTCTTGCCCGGACAGTCTGGCCAGGCAATGGCCGGGCGGTAGCAATAGAGGACGGTCGGGCGCGTATCTCCGATCGGCGATACTGATCACTGTTGGGGCAAGTTGACGTGCGATTACCCTAGCCTGACGATTTCCGCCGGCACCCGCATGAATCATTCCCCAGCAGCTGCCCAGCACTAAAATATTTCCACCAGATACAACTTCTGCACCAGGGTGAACATTTCCTAATATAATAATATGATCAGGTGAATCAATTTTCTGACCGGAGCGCAGTGACCGGCGTACCAGCAACGCTCTTTCGCCGGGATTTTGGTGGGACGAAACAGGAGGACCTATGCCATAGTCAGGCCTGATCGTAGTGTAATCTTCAGTTTTGGGAACTAAGCCATATTGTCTACATATACTTTCGAGTTCGTTTTTTTGATCTGCCGGGATATTATTGTGGCCGTGAAACAAGGAAAATTTTGCTCCTTTAAAAAACCCTTTGGCAGACTCCATTTTGCTCATTAGGTTTCTTTTAATCTCTTCAAAGTCACGTCCATAATCGAGGACAATTACCAGACCATTCCTGGTTCCCTTTATCCTAACCAATTCATGATCCATAATCAATCTAACCTTCCATTTTTTTAATTTCTTAGATAATATTCGATCAAAAAATCTTATTTCCTTCCCATTATGAAAATAATCAACAGAAAAAATCCTGCATATGAATAAAAGATAAATTTTTGAGGTCGTGGGGTATGATTGATCCAGTAATATTATGGGTTTAAGGTGTTTTTAAGATTTATGCTCAATAAATTATTGATAGTTTTTCCGCTATAGTGGCATAAATAATAATATCTCATACATTCCTGTAAGATATGAAAAACATTGTTGCAATCGGGGGGTAAGGAAATGTCTGAATGGAGAAAAGACCCCATCGTCGACCGATGGGTAATTATTTCTACCGAACGCGGAAAACGACCCAATGACTACAAAGAAATATGGGGTCAGAAAAACACTCTGGAATGTCCCCTGTGTGAGGGCAAGGAAAAATTGACGCCACCAGAAATTATTGCTTACCGAGAGCCTGCAAGTCAAAAAGATACCCCTGGTTGGTGGGTCAGAGTAGTTCCAAATAAGTTCCCGGCGGTGAATATCGAAGGAGAGCCATCCTTGCGGCAGATGGGCATTTACCAGGTTATGAATGGGGTCGGCGCCCATGAGCTAATTATTGAAACGACCCATCATGAGCCTAGTCTTGATGCTCAGACGGTAAAGCAGGTAGAAGAAGTAATCTGGATCTGGCGTGATAGATCTATGGATTTGAGGAAGGACTCGCGGATGAAGTACATTCAAATATTTAAAAACACTGGCCCAGTAGCAGGCGCTTCTCTGGAGCATACTCATTCCCAGTTGATTGCTACGCCGCTAGTCCCTGTTGAGGTCAGCCAGGAGTTGGAAGGAGTGAAAGCATATCATGCCCGGCACGGAACATGTGTTTATTGTGATATGATCCGGCAAGAGGCAGCGGAAAAGGAACGGGTTATTATTGACAGCGAACATTTCTTTTGCTTTAGTCCATATGCCTCCCGTTTTCCTTTTGAAACCTGGATACTTCCCAAAGAGCATCAGCATGACTTCGGACAAATTCACGAGGAGTTAGTGCGTGATCTGGCCGGAGTGTTCCGGGCGATACTACGAAAGCTTGCGGTACTGATTAAAAATATGCCATACAATGTAGTACTGCATACATCTCCTGTCAATACACAGGAAGAAATACATTATCACTGGCATCTAGAGATTATGCCCCGCTTGACCATTATGGCCGGCTTTGAGCTGGGAACGGGTTATTTTATCAACCCGACCTCACCTGAAATAGCGGCGCAAGCCATGAGGGAGGTAATAGAGTTTTACTCACTGCAGGAAAAACCAGTAAAGGAGGTTTATCAATATGTTTGACCGGCCTTTAAAGATTCTTCTTGTTTCGGCAGAAGTGGTTCCTTTTGCTAAAACTGGTGGCCTGGCTGATGTTGCCGGGTCACTGCCAAAGGCGCTGGCAACTGTCGGAAATGACAATATGGGTAATGATGTCCGCGTAGCTATGCCCCGCTACCGGCAAATTGAAGGGGCCGCTTACCGGATGGACTTTCCAGTTCCCTTTAATAGCCGTTATGAAACGGCTGTAATCAGGGAAAGCTCGATTGAAGCGCATTATCAGGATAAGCACAAGACCATACCAGTTTATTTGGTCGACAATTATCACTATTTTTATCGCGACCGCATGTATATGTTTGATGATGAGGCCGAGCGCTTCGCCTTTTTCTGCCGGGCAGTACTGGAAATGTTGCCAAGGCTCGAATGGCAGCCGGATATTATCCACTGCAATGACTGGCAGAGCGGGCCAATCCCGTTATTCCTGAAAACGCATTATCTCCATAATAGTTTTTATAACCGAATCGCTACAGTTTTCACAATCCACAACCTGCAATACCAGGGCAATTTTCCCAAGGGGACGCTCCAGATACTCGGGCTAGGTGAGGAATATTTCCATCCGGAAAGGCTGGAGTTCTACGACATGGTTAGCTTTATGAAGGCAGGGATTGTCTATGCGGATATTGTTAATACAGTGAGCCGTACTTATGCGGTAGAAATTCAGCGCCCGGAACTGGGTGAGCGAATGGATGGCCTGTTACGCAAACGCTCGGCAGACTTGTATGGCATAGTCAATGGCATTAATTACCATGAATTTAACCCGCGTACAGACGCCCGACTACACCGTAACTATGACCAGCATTGTATTGAAAATAAAAAGGAGAATAAATTTGCACTGCAGCGGGAATTGGGCCTGCCTGTCCGCGATGTTCCGGCAATCGGTTTGATATCCCGCCTGGTTGACCAGAAGGGGCTCGATTTAATAGCAAAAATAATTGATGATTTGATGGAGCAGAATATCCAGTTAATGGTTCTAGGGAGCGGCGAGTCCTATTATGAAAATTTGTTTCAGAGTATTAAAGCTCGCTACCCGGAAAAGATTGGCCTGTATATTGGCTTTAACGCGATCCTAGCCCAGCGGATTTATGCTGGCGCAGACATGTTTTTGATGCCCTCACGTTTCGAGCCCTGTGGCCTGGGCCAGTTGATTAGTCTCAGGTATGGTACCATTCCCATTGTGCGTTTCACCGGCGGGCTGGCTGACACCGTAAGCGACTACAATCCGGCCACAGGTTCAGGTAATGGTTTTGGCTTCAAAGATTACTCAGAAACCTTGTTGCTTAATACCATTAACAGAGCGCTTAAGCTTTATAAAGAAAAACCGGAGGAATGGCAGCGGCTGGTTAAAAATGCGATGGAGCTGGACTTTTCGTGGGCACGCTCTGGGGTAGAGTATCTTAGCTTATTCCAGGAAGCTATGAGCAAACACCTTTCAGCTCAAAGAATTGCCTGATTACACATGTAGAAATGTACAAATAAACATTCAGGATATTACATTTTGGTAATATCCTGAATGTTTAGACTGGACATAAGGTATTTATTTCTGGTTTATTTGGTTTTCGCTTCATCTTCTTTAGCATCGAGGCCAAAGGATACTCCCTGCACATTAATATTGACCCCGGTCACAATTAAGCCGGTCATGCTTTCTACAGTGGTTTTTACCTTATTTTGAATTTGGTGGGCGATATCCTGAATATTTGCACCATATTCAACGATTATGGATAGATCAATAATGGCTTCCTTTTCACCGACTTCTGCCTTGACCCCTTTGGTCATGTTTTTACGGCCGAGCTTTTCGGCTATGCCTCCGGCAATGCCGCCACTCATGCCTGCAACCCCTTCAATTTCGGTGGCGGCCAAACCGGCAATAATCTTTACAACTTCTTCAGAAATTTTAATTGTTCCGGAAGTGTCTTTATTAACAATTAATTGGCTATCTGTATTTTCCATGAATACCACCTCCCATATTTTTACTATTATTATAAGCTGAATTCAAGTTTTTGTCCACAATAGGTGATAGAATTTTAAATTGTATTTTTGTTGACGTTATCTTGCCTGTGTTGTAAGATTACGGAAAGTTAAGATGAATATTTTTTTGAAGGTGGTTGAATTGAAACAAAGAGATCTGGTTATTATTGGCGGCGGTCCTGCGGGTCTTACTGCCGGTATCTATGCTGCCAGGGCGGCCCTTAATACTGTTCTGCTTGAGCGGGGGGTGCCGGGTGGCCTTGTGGTCAGCACGGAATCGATAGAAAACTATCCTGGTTTTATCGAAGGCATAAATGGCGCTGAGTTAATGTCCCGTATGGAAGACCAGGCACGTCGCTTTGGTCTGGAAATCGCTTCCTTTGATGTGAACGGATTGTACCCTTCAGGAAACAAATTTATTATCAAAACCTCCAGCGGTGATATTACTGCCGGTGCAATAATCATTGCCACTGGTGTCGAGCCCAGTCAACTGCATGTCAAAGGTGAGGCTGAACTTATTGGGCGTGGCGTCTCTTTTTGTGCTACCTGCGACGGCCCATTTTTCCGTGGTAAAAGAGTTGCTGTGGTTGGCGGCGGCGATGCAGCTGTGGAGGAAGCTGTTTATTTAACAAAATTTGCTGAGAAGGTTTTAATTGTGCACCGCCGAGGTGAATTAAGAGCCACAAGAGTAGTGCAGCAAAAGGCTTTTGATAATGCCAAGGTTGAATTTATCTGGCACAATGTGATCGACGAAATTCATGGAGATGATACGGTTGAGGCAGTCACAGTAAAAGATGTCCGTGACGGTAAGAAAAACCTTATTCCAGTAGACGGGGCATTTATCTATGTGGGAAATGTACCTGTTTCCGGGCTGGTCAAAGACCTGGTCAAGCTGAATGAGCAGGGCTATATTATTACTGACGAGAATATGCACACGTCACACCCGGGGATTTTCGCGGCCGGCGATGTGCGCGACAAGCTGTTGCGCCAGGTTGTGACCGCTATGGCTGATGGGGCAATTGCTGCTGTTGCTGCTGAAAAACATCTTGAAAAACAAGGCTGAGTCATAATATAAATAAGACATCAACAGAAGGTAACGTCGACAATTTGAGTCAAAAGAAAAACTGGTATGCAGGCTCTTAATTAGCCTGCGTTATTTTTTCACTCCGTCTAATTTTTCGCGTCGGAACTGGAGGATTTGTGCCGTTTCTTGAAGAAAACTAATATTTATTATTTGGTCGAATACATCATAGGTGGTAACTTTTGTTGGATAATATTACTCAAGCCAACTTCGTAGTGTGTGATTTAGAGACAACAGGTCTTAACCCTGTTTCAGACAAGATCATTGAAATCGGTCTGGTGCGCCTGCAGGGCGGCGAAATAACCGGTAGGCTGCAAACCCTGGTTAACCCTAAACAGCCGCTCCACCTAAAAATTAAACGCTTGACCGGCATTACCGATCAGGATTTAGCCGGTGCGCCTGATCTGGCTGAAGTGCTTCCCGAGGTCCTGGACTTTATCGGGGACAGCGGCATTGCCGGACATAATATTGATTTTGACCTGGGCTTTTTAGCTGCAGCGAGGGGCCGGCCTTTCCATAACCCTTCTTACGACACTCTGGAATTAGCCCGGATCGTTGTGTCGGACTCGTCCAATTTCCGGCTGAATACCCTGTGCAGGTACCTCAAGATAGAGCTTGGCGCAGGTCACCGGGCGCTGGATGATGCTGTTGCCACGGCGCACCTGCTGGTGGCTTTAATCAAAAAACTGCAGTCGATTGAAATGAATGTTCTGGTTCAGTTAAACAGCCTGTTGGCTGAGGCTCATTCCAGGTGGCATAGTTATACTGCTGGTATGATTAAGGACTTGCTGCGAGTTTTTCCTGACCAGAGAATAGCTTCTGCCCCCTATTGGCGCAGGGAGAGCAAGGATAATAAAGTGCCGGCGCACCGGGAGCCAATGCCGGATAAGGAAAGGGAGTTGCTGGATGCGGATGCCTTGGCCTCGCTTGTGGGAAGGGATGGACTACTGGCCAAAGCAATCCCCGGCTACGAGTACCGGCCACAGCAGGAAGCAATGATTAGGGCTGTGGCCAGGGCACTTAATGAAGACAATTATTTACTGCTTGAGGCTGGCACCGGGGTGGGCAAGTCAGTGGCCTATCTGCTGCCGGCTGTTGTGTGGAGCATTAAAAACAAAGAGAGGGTGCTTATCGCTACCAACACCATTAATCTCCAGGAGCAGCTCTGGCACAAAGACATCCCGCTGCTGGCCAGTGTGATCCAGGAACCTTTCCGGGCAGCCTTGGCCAAGGGGAGGCAGAATTATCTTTGCCTGCGCCGTTGGCACAGCGCCTTAAGCGGTATGCACCAGCCGGAGGAGGCGGCCTTCTATGCCCGGTTGCTGACCTGGCTATCAGTCACAGAAACCGGTGATCGTACTGAGTTAAACATATTACCTGGTGAAGGAGACTACTGGGTTGCTATTTGCGGGGATGCTGACGGATGCCTGGGTTCGAGGTGCCGCTATCAGCGGGATTGCTTTGTAAATAAGGCCAGAAAAGAAGCTGAAGAGGCAGACCTGATCATCACCAATCACTCCTTGCTATTTACTGATATCAATGCGGAAAATCGAGTACTCCCAGCCTACGGGCCGCTGATTATCGACGAGGCTCACCATCTGGAGGACTCGGCCACTGCGCATCTAGGGCGGCAGGTTTCCCAAAGTCTGCTGCATCGCTGGCTTGGGCAAGCCGGCAAAGCCCTGGGCAAACTGGCGGAAATCGTGCCGCCTGGTGACAGCATGCGGTGGCGGCAGACCAATCAGGACGCTCAGGAAATCAGGCTGCAAGCAGCCGAGGTGGCGCGTCTCTTTTTCCAGACGCTGGGCACCCTGGCGGCCAATAATAGCCCCGGCCTGGACAATGAATACGGCCGCATTACCCTGCGGCTGCCGGACAGTAACGCTGGCTACGAAGATTACCTGACTGCCGGCCGGGAGTTGGTCAGGCTGTTGCGTCAGCTCACCGGCACGATCGAGTCTCTCGTGGAATTTATGGAGATGTGGTCTATTACAGCCGGGGAATGGGACGAGCCGGCCCGTGATCTCCAGCAAGTGGTGCACTCTGGCACAGCATTGACCGAAGACCTGCTATTTATCCTGGAAAGCTCGGACAAAGCTTTTGTCTATTGGGCGGATTTAGAATATTTTGCAGGTGGCCAGGTCAGACACTGTTCCCTGCTGGCAGCTCCCATAAATGTGGGAGAGGTTTTATACAACCGCTTCTTTAAAAATAAAAGCAGGGTGGTATTCACTTCCGCTACCCTTTCAGTAAATGGCGCTTTTGAGCATTTTATTGAGCGGTCCGGCTTAAGCTATCTTGACCATGAGCAACTGGTCCAGGCCCACTTTGACTCGCCCTTTGCTTATGAGCAGCAGGCCTTACTCTGCATCAATCGCGACTTGCCGGCCCAGGGCGCTGTAGCTGAAGGCCTGTACATGGAGCAGCTTGAGAAAATCATTGCCGGGCTGGTAAACGTGACTGGCGGTAAGACCCTGGTTCTGTTTACTTCCCACCGGACCCTGCGCGAAACCTACCACCGGTTAAAGACTAAACTGGAGAACATGGATATCTGCCTGTTGGGTCACGGCATCGACGGCAGCAGGTCAAGGATCTTGGAAGAATTCAGAACAACAGAAAGGTCGGTGCTTTTCGGCGCCTCCAGTTTTTGGGAGGGGGTAGATGTACCCGGTGAAGCGCTAACCTGCGTCGTCATGGTCAAGCTGCCCTTTTGGTCGCCCAGGGTGCCGGTGATTGAGGCCCGCCTAGAGGATCTAGCCAGGCGGAAAAGGGACGGTTTTAGAGCTTTAAGTGTGCCCCAGGCAGTAATCCGCTTTAAGCAGGGCTTTGGGCGACTAATTCGGAGCGGCAGTGACCGGGGTTGTGTGGTGGTCCTGGATGCGAGAATTTTAAGTAAAAGTTACGGGAGGCAATTTTTAAGTTCTCTACCATTAAAAAGCCATATACGAGGCGGGACTGATTTTATTTCCAAAAAGTTAGCGGAGTGGCTTGACGCGCCAATTTAAATACATAAAAGTTATGCAACTGGAATAATATAGATTAATTAAAAACACTAGCACATTTAAATGGGCTTCAAAATAGTATATTGATAGTTAAATATTAGGAGGAGTGTGATTTCTTGTGCGGGTATACTTTATAAAACTGCCTTCTTTTATTAGATCATGGCTACTAAAAATATGCAAATAGTCAGCGGCTAATTCAAATGCTTATTATAGCAGCACTTGGGGGCAGGATTTACCTGTCCCTTTAGTTGTTCCAACCACAGAAAACTGGGCTGCTCCCCAGTTTTTTTATCTATTAGCTTTGGTATTATTTTTAGGCGGATGCTGCCCGGTTTTTGCAACTTGAACTGTGCTCACACTTTTCCAATTTCACCACCTGGATATAATCGCATCCCTGGCAAGTTCTTATATATATGCCCTGATGGTAATCCTGATAGTAGGACTCGAAAAGTCCGCAAACAAGACAATCCGCATTGCCAACAAAAATAAGGTCAGGGTATTTCCGTTTTATTTTTTTTAGTTTTTCATTAATAGTCATTTAAATCACCTATAATATATTACGTAGGAAAGAACCAAAAAATAGGGGCAAAAAGTTGGTAAATGCACCTGGTTTGCTAGCTTTAATAAACATGTACGGAGAGAACCTTTCACCGGTTCTGAACTGTCCAAATTGGTCAGTTGCCCGGCGGCTGACCGCTAGTTTTTAAGCGAAAGTGATCATCCCCCGCTGTTTCGTCCAGGGAGATGTTAACTCACCCTATCGTACGGTCTAGTACCATTTCCGTACGGTTACCCCATTATCCTTAGGGTCGGCTTAGTCTGTTCTGACCACAAGCCTTTTTACAGCCCTGACTCAAAAAGCGGCATTATAACAAAATACCCGGCGCGTAGCCGGGCTAAGTCTGCTGCGGTTTTATCGCAGTCTACTTGTATTTGAGCGTAGTGGCGAAACGCTTCCGGTGGAGATAAAGATCATGAGCTGATCTAACGGCTTTTACCACTTGCTATTTCTTCCCCTTTCTTTATTGGCCATGAGTGGTGGCTTTGCATAATTTGATCCGCTGCTTTAATACTAAGTAAATATTTGGGTGATTGCCAAAATTATCGGCATCAACAGCGCAAACGCCACCGCTTCCTCCACCGTGTACGACCCAATCTGCGGCTCCGGCTCGCTGCTCCTGAAGGTAGCCGATGAGGTAACTTAAAATTATGACTACGGGTCCGATTATTTTCCAGCCATACCGACTCCGATAATCCCCCCCAGAGCGCTGCCCAGCAAATTAACCAAAAATTTAGTAATTAGGCTGATGTCGGCTTGACCAGGAAGAAATAGTGCTGCTGCAATCCAAGTTATAAAGAAGAACAAAATTCCTACCGCCAGCCCATGGTAAAGCCCCTTATTGCCAGCCCGCTTGCCTGTTGTAAAGGCGCCGCAAAAGGCGCTGCAGGCCAGGATTATCCCTGCTGACCAGGGCAGGGTGTGTTCGGGAAGTGACGAAAAGTGATAAACAAGCCCGGCGCCTGTGCTCAGCAGCAGGGAAAGGACCAGCGCAAATAAAATACCTTTAGTAATAGCACCAAAATTAAACTCATAGTTGCTCATATCGACAGATGGCATTGCAACACCCCCTGAAAGTAATTATAATTATCTTTATGTTAGTAGTAGGTATATATGACTTAAGTGCAGGTGATATTTGAATATGGCAGGTAATGTTTACGCATATGCGCTTGGTGACTCGCTTTATTTGAACGTAACTAACAAATGTACAAACGACTGTGCTTTTTGTGTGCGGAAAACAGTGGAAGGGGTGGGTTATTATGACCTGTGGCTGGAAAAAGAACCCAACCTGAACGAGTTGCTTGAGGCTGCTGGTGATGTGCGGCAGTATCGGGAAGTGGTCTTTTGCGGTTATGGTGAGCCGCTAATCAGAATTGATCTCGTTATCGAGGCAGCCAGGGCTTTGAAGTCGCTGGGAGTGCCTGTCCGGGTTAATACCAACGGCCAGGCCGGACTATATCACGGCCGAAATATCGCCGTGGAGTTATCCGGCCTGATTGATACTATTTCAATTAGTCTTAACGCGGCCGATTCCGGGCACTATGTAAGCCTTTGCCGTCCGCGCCAGGGTGAGGAAGCTTTCCCGGCAATTCTTGAATTTGCCAGGCAGTGCAAAAAATATATTCCTAAAGTGATCCTGTCCGTCGTTAGATGGCCGGGTGTGGATATTGCCGGCTGTCGTGAAATAGCCCGCTCTTTAGATGTTGAATTAAGAGTAAGGGAACCGGCCGGGACCTTTACTTCCGCTTAGGTTCTTTACTGACTGGAATTTGATCTGGAATTGCTAAATTATCTTCGTTACCGGAGGATGACTTTCCGTCCAGGTTAATCATTGTCGCCGAGCCGGTTTTTTCCCGGATGAAGGTGTCTCCTTTTTTGAATTTGTCCAAAGTAAGCTCTCCTTTCTTCTATAATTAAGAGACAGATTCATGACATTAGGGAATAATATGAAGCAGTGCTATGGTATTGTTCGCTCTGCTTAAATAGTTTCTTTCAGCTGTAGTATTTTTATGTACATTCTTAATACGGAAGGATAATAAATACCATGAAGGAGCTAAGGGGAATGGAACAAATTGTACTAAAAGTGGATGGGATGAGCTGTAATCACTGTAAGGCCGCTGTTGAAAAGACTTTAAAAGAAACTTCAGGAGTCCGGAAGGCGGTTGTGGACCTGGGCGCTGGGGTCGTAACGGTACACTATGAGCCGGGCCAGGTAGCCAGGGATGGTTTGGTTCAGGCCATAGTAAATGCGGGCTATGAGGTCAAGCAATAATGTAGGATGGGGCGACAATTTGCAAATGGCCCGCGTACTCAGGCGGGTTTTAAGCAAACTAGGTAAAAAACGTTGGCTGTAGATGGTTCTTTGCTTGAGTGAAGGAGGGTGACGCCGCTATGTATGAGCTTACGATCCGGACAAGTTTTGCCGCTGCGCACTCACTGCGGGACTATAATGGACCGTGTGCCCGACTACACGGGCACACCTGGCAGGTGGAAGTGGTCCTTAACGGCCGGCAGTTGGACGGTTATAGTATGCTGGTTGACTTCAGGGAGCTAAAGAAAAAAACTAAAAGAATAATTGAGGAGTTAGACCATCAGAACCTTAATACATTAGAGCCCTTTGCCCATAGTGGCGGGGGCAACCCGACGGCGGAAAACCTGTCTAAATACCTTTTTGAAAGGCTGAAATCTGAATTTTCGGGTTTACAGCGGGAAATTAAGATCGCCCTGGTGCGTGTTTGCGAGTCCCCGGAAGCATGTGCCGCGTACTGGGAGGAGGATTAATAATGCTCAAAAGCATTGTGCTTATGTCCGGCGGTCTGGATTCGGCGGTGTCCCTCGCCCATGCCCTGCGGGAGTCGGAAGTGTCGTTATGCCTGACTTTTAATTACGGGCAGCAGGCTGCTCAAAAAGAAATCGAGGCTGCTGCCAACCTGGCTGCTTACTATCACCTGCGTCACCAGGTGGTAGAGATCCCCTTTTTGGGAGAGATCACTGACACAGCCCTGGTCCGGAGCGAAGCCGCCCTGCCCGAGCCGGAGTTTGCTCTGCTTGACGAACCGGTGGCTGCCGCGGCCAATGCAGCCCAGGTCTGGGTGCCCAACCGCAACGGGCTTTTCATAAATATTGCCGCGGCTTTTGCCGAGGCTTGCGGCGCCAGGCAGGTGGTGTGCGGATTTAACCGGGAAGAGGCGGCTGCGTTTCCGGACAATAGCGCTGACTTTATCCAGGCGGCCAATAGCGCGCTTTTTTATTCTACTAAGAATCAGGTCAAAGTAATCAGCTATACCAAGCTGTTGAGCAAAGCGGACATTGTCAGGCTCGGGATGCGGCGCAAGGTTCCTTTTCAATATGTATGGAGTTGTTACCGCGGGGGTGAAAAGATGTGCGGCCGCTGCGAAAGTTGCCTGCGCTTTAAGCGCGCTGCCAAAGAGGCCGATTTGAATATAGAACAAATTGCTTTCCAGGAGGTATGAGCATGCTGGAGCGCTTTATCAGAGAAACCATTACATACGACGGCAGGCAGCTTTCATCACATTGGGCCTATCGCAACTTTGGCCTCCAGGGCGATAGCATCGTATCTTTCCGGGGGCCTTGCCGGGTGGCTCTTTCGGAAATGGTTGACCTGGCAGATGTCATTGAGAATGCCCCTATCTTCAGCACGGACATGCTCCATTTTATTGTTGAGCATTTTGATTGCGACTTGGAAAGGACCATTGTCCGGCAGCGCCTGTTGATTGCCACACTCAAAGACGTGATCGGGCAAAAGACAGGGACGCTGCTGCGCCGTGCGGGAGACGACCTGTTTTTCGGAGAACGGAAGCTGTCGGTATCTATCGCCACCCTCACTCCGGTATCCACCATGATTCACACTGGAGTAAACATCTCCAGTAAAGATACACCAGTGCCGGCCTGCGGGCTGGCGGACTTAGGCCTGGCAGACGAGGCAGTAGAGGATGTAGCCAGGGCGCTGTGCCGTGACTATGTCAGGGAGTACCAGGAGATCAAGATGGCCCGCTGCAAGGTTCGGGGGGTCAAATAAAGTGGCCTGTCCCGTTACAGAAATATTTTCATCCGTCCAGGGTGAGGGAGCCCTAGTTGGTTGCCGGCAGGTTTTTATCAGGCTCGCTGGCTGCAATCTGCATTGTGCCTTCTGCGATACGCCTGCGGGCGATGATCATGGTTTTTGCAGGATTGAGCAGCGCCCTGGGCGAAGAGACTTTAAACAGCTTCCCAACCCTATGACCGCTGCCGAGGTTGCCGCCGCGGCAGCAGAGTTTAACCTGCCGCTTCATCATTCCGTAAGCCTGACGGGCGGAGAGCCTTTGCTGCGGACGGCTTTTATTAAAGAGTTAGTTCCTTTGCTGAAAGGCGCCCGGCATGGTATTTATCTAGAGACAAACGGTACTTTACCTAAAGAACTGGCCAAGGTAATTGACCTGATTGATATTGTGGGCATGGATTTTAAATTGCCCAGTGTTAGCGGGCTGCCCCCCTTTTGGGAAGAACATAAGGAGTTTCTCAAAATAGCCAGCCAAAAAGCTGTTTTTGTTAAAGTAGTAGCTGGTGCGGATACTACAACAGCTGAAATTGAGGCTGCGGCATCTTTAATTAAAGAGATTAGCGCCGGGGCAGCCATGGTTATTCAGCCGGTCAGCCCTGCGGGCGGCGTGAGAGGTGCGGCGCCTGAACGCTTATTAGAACTGCAGGGCCAGGCTTTGAATATACTGACGGATGTGCGGGTCATTCCCCAGACACATAAGATAATGGGACAGCTATAAGCGCGTGAGCAATTGCTTTTGGAGGGAGCGCCGTGATTGATCAGCCCAAGATAGAAAAAGCGGTAAGGATGATCCTGGAAGCGATCGGTGAAGATCCGGAGCGGGAAGGGTTGTTGGAAACTCCAGCCCGGGTAGCCCGGATGTATGAGGAGATATTTGCCGGTATGTGGGAGGACCCGGCGGTGCATTTGGAGAAGAAATTTTCTGGTGATCATGACGAAATGGTGATTGTCAAAGACATACCGCTTTACTCAATGTGCGAGCACCATTTGCTTCCATTTTATGGGAGAGCCCATGTCGCCTACATTCCCAGGAGAGGCTTCGTAACGGGCTTATCCAAATTAGCCAGGCTGGTGGAGGGTTTTGCCAGGCGGCCGCAGCTCCAGGAGAGGCTTACCTCTCAGATTGCTGATTCGATTATGAGCAAGCTGAACGCTCAGGGAGCCCTGGTAGTCATTGAGGCTGAGCATATGTGTATGACTTTTCGCGGGGTTAGAAAGCCGGGGTCGAAAACTGTGACGTCAGCGGTGCGAGGGATTTTCCAAAAAAGTGAGGCTACCAGAGCCGAGGCTTTTTCCCTGGTGAAAGATTAATAAGGTAGCAGGTAAGGAGATATGATCGGTTGGGCAACAACGAAAATAATCTTAAGGGAAAACTGGATATTATTGCGGTAAAGTCCTTCAAGTCTTATGAAGAGATGTACAAGGTAGTTGATTTTTTAAATAAAACCTTAAAAGACAGACATCTTATTTTCGGTTTAACTAAAGAAAACGGCAAGGACACGATGAGTATATCGATTTATGAAACCTGAAAACGGAGATACATGTATGCGAATATTAATCAGTAATGATGACGGTATTAATGCTGAGGGAATTAATGTATTGAGACAATCACTGGAAACAGACGCGGAAATATTTGTGGTGGCCCCGGACCGGGAAAGAAGCGCCACCGGCCATAAAATTACCATGCACAGGCCGCTCAGGGTAAAAGAGCAGGTCTACCCGGGCACAAACTCAAAAGGCTGGGCGGTAGACGGCACTCCTTCGGATTGTGTAAAACTGGGTCTGGAGGCCCTGCTGCCGGGCCCTCCTGATTTAGTGATATCAGGGATCAACCTGGGGCCAAATCTTGGTACAGATATATTATACTCCGGTACGGTTTCGGCGGCGATAGAAGGAATTATAAATGATGTACCAGCCATAGCGATCTCGCTGGCTAGCTATGAATACCGGGATTTTACCTACTCGGGCGAGTTTATCAAAAAGCTGGTGCAAAGCATTGGTAAAGAACTGCATGGCTCTCTGCTGCTTAATATCAATGTGCCACCCGGTAAGCCGCACGGCGTCAAAGTAACAAAGTTAGGCAACAGGCGCTACCAGAATGTGTTTTATAAAAGAACAGACCCACGGGGCGGGACTTACTTTTGGATGGCGGGCGAACCTTTTGACGTGGATGCCGATGATCCGGAAACGGACGTATGGTCGATTAAAGAAGGACTGATTTCCATTACACCAGTGCATTATGACTTGACAAATTACCTGGTGATGCGTGAAATAAAAAAATTACTTGAGAAAATGTCCTAAATCATGTTTAAGCCGGCGGAGGTCATTGATTTTAATCTCACCGCAGATTATAAGAATTGTAAGGTAAGCGGCAAAACCTGTACAGATGGCACCGATAGTCGCCAATGGCGCCGAATGGGAACAGGTGTACAAGTAGGATTGTGTTGAGGTAATCACAAGGCCCATACCAACTACAGCTACCAGTGGCTTTTGGTAATTATGTAAATTGAAGTTTACTTTAGTTAGCCGCTTGATATCTGCCAGGTTAAACAAGGCCATCAAAAGATAGCCGGCTACGAAGGCCGCCGCTGTTCCACGAATGCCGAATTGCGGCAGCGCAGTGAGGTAGTAGATTCCAATAATTTTGAAGATCGAGGCGAGAAGCAAGTTTCTTAGCGGCCTCGACGCTTCATCTAGTCCCTGGAGGATGCCAGTTGTTGTTTGCCAGAGATAAAGGAAGGGCCCACCAAGGGCAAGTATGGCAAGACTTGCCCCCGCCTCGGGGTAGCCGAATACAATTCCACAGATTTCCCTGGCCAGCAGGAATAAGACCATTGCGCAGGGCGCCCCAGCCAGGATGGTGACCCGGATGGCCTGGGCGCATCGCGCCCGTACGGCAGCCAGGTTGCCTAAGGCCATCGCATCCGACATGGCCGGGAGCAGGGCCGTCGCCAGGGAAATGGTAATGATTCCAGGGCTAAACAGCAAGTTTGCAGATATACCGAAAAATTGTCCAAATAGATTGGTTGCCTCGCTTAACCCGGTTCCGCCTGCTTGCAGGCGCAAGGGTATTAGAATGGTGTCGGCCCAGATCAAAGAAGTGGAAATGCAGCGGGTCAGAGTAACTGGATAGGCCAGGCTGAAGATGCGTCCGTAAATGGAGGTAAGTGGTTCGCCGGAATATATTGCCGAACCGGGCTGTACCCGCGGGCGGTTGCGTAAATAAATGGCGAGTATGCCTATAAAACCGGTTAGCTCGCCAATTATTACCCCCAGTGAAGCGCCCATTGCTGCATATTCCACCCCGCGCGGCATAAACAGGTAGGCTATGAGCAGGCCAAAAAAAACCCTAGCCAGCTGTTCCAGGCATTGGGTCAGCGCAGTCGGCGCCATTTGCTGCAATCCCTGGTAAAAACCGCGGAATGCCGAGCAAAGGGTTACAATAACAACTCCTGGCATCAGGCATAGAAAGCTGTAATATACTTTGGGGTTGACAAAGACGTACTTAAGCAGAAAAGGGGCTCCGTAAAAGTATAACATGGTAAGTATAGTGCTGCTTAATATTAACGTGACCAGGCAAATCCTAAATATGCGATAGGCGCCGGACAGGTTATGGCGGGCTACTTCCTCAGCCACCAGCTTGGCAATAGCCACCGGAATACCGGCACTAGCTATGACCAAAAACAGCGTGTAAACCGGATAGATCATATTGAACAGGCCAATACCTTCCGGATGGATGATCCGAATCATAAAAATTCCATTGATAAAGCCAAGTACCCGGTTAACAAGGCTGCCCAGGATTAGAATAATAGTTCCCTGGATAAATGATTGCCCGGACATTAAAGGACCACCTAAGCATTTTATTGCTAAAGGAGCCATGATCTGCCTGATAATATCTATGCCCTTTAATTTTTGCTATGAATGAAATTTACTGGCAGAAACCCTGGGAATAAAAAATTGCGGTCTTTATTTTTTAAATCACAAGGAATTTGACCGCCTATTGTAGAATAACACCCTATTATCCGCCTTTAGGGCGGCAAGCTTAAAACCCCACCGGGGTGTTTTTATTTGATCCAGAATAACCCGGCAAGGGTTAATTAAGTATAGAAAAAAAGCTTTAAGGAAACCATTATTTACAAAGGGGGAACATAATTTGAAAAACTATCATACCGGCCAAATTCGCAATATCGGGGTGGTAGCGCACGGCGGGTCCGGTAAAACCTCCCTGGTTGAGGCCATGCTTTATAATACCGGAATTCTTTCCAGGCTTGGCAGGGTGGAAGACGGTACTACAACTTCAGACTACCACCCGGAAGAAATCGCTAAGCAAGTAACTATTCATACCAGCCTCGTTCCCTGTGAGTGGAACAGCACCAAAATTAACCTTTTGGACACCCCCGGTTTCTCTGATTTTATCGGTGAAGTGAAGGGAGCTTTAAGGGTTTCCGACTGCGCCATGTTTGTTGTTTCCGCAGTCGACGGTGTGGAAGTACAGCATGAAGTAATTTGGGACATCGCAGATAATTACAATTTACCGAGGATAGTATTTGTAAATAAAATGGATCGTGAAAATGCCAGCTTTGATAAAGTGCTGGATGATCTCAAAGCAAAATTCGGCGGTAATTTCGTACCAGTACAAATACCTGTCGGAGCTTTTAACACCTTTACCGGTGTGGTTGATCTGATCAATAATAAAGCCTACTCCGGGGATGGCAAGGGTAAAGAAGTGCCAGTGCCGGAAGACCTGGCCAGTGACATTGCCCAATATCACGAGCAGCTTATTGAGGCGGCAGCTGAAAGTGACGATGATTTGACCATGAAGTACCTGGAAGGGGAGGAACTTACTCCGGAGGAGATTAAAGACGGCCTGAAAAAAAGCATAGCAATGGCAAAAGTTGTGCCAGTGCTTGCCGGCTCAGCAACTAAAAACATCGGGGTGGCCCAATTGATGGATGTAATTGTGGACTATCTGCCGGCTCCCCGGGAAGTAGAAGAACCGTTGGCAGCCCTGGTGTTCAAGACCATTGCCGACCCCTATGTAGGTAAAATGAATTTTCTACGCGTTTTCAGTGGGAGTTTTAAGAGTGATACGGTGGTCAGTAACAGCACCAAAGAAAAACAGGAAAAGATCGGCAATTTGCTTTATGTTAGAGGGAAAAACACGGTGCAGACCGATATTGTGCCCACCGGCGACATGGCAGTTGTTGTTAAATTACAGGATACCAGCACAGGGGATACTTTGTGTGATAAGGATAAGCCCGTGGTGCTGGAAGGGATTGACTTCCCAGTGCCGACTCTGTCAGTAGCAATCGCGCCAAAGAGCAAGAACGACGAAGATAAATTGGGCGATGCTATCAATAAAGTCCTGGAAGAAGATCCTACTATGCGGGTTGAGAAAAATACCGAAACCAAACAGACCCTGGTTACTGGCATGGGCGAGCTGCATATAAATATTATGGTTGAAAAACTAAAACGCAAGTTTGGTGTAGATGTGGTAATGTCCGATCCTAAGGTTCCCTACCGGGAGACGATCAGGTCGAAGGTTGAGGTGGAAGGAAAGCACAAGAAGCAGTCCGGTGGCCGCGGTCAGTATGGGCATGTCTGGGTGCGTTTTGAGCCTAATCCGGAAGAGGACTTTGTATTTGAAGAGGATATTTTTGGTGGCTCGGTTCCCAAAAACTATTTTCCGGCCGTTGAAAAGGGACTCCGGGAAGCGATGTTGGAAGGTGTGCTGGCGGGTTATCCCACCACGGGTGTTAAGGCCACTCTTTATGATGGCTCTTACCATAACGTGGACTCATCCGAGCTGGCTTTTAAAATTGCCGCCTCACTAGCATTTAAAAAGGGTATTCCGCAGGCTAAGCCGGTTCTCTTAGAGCCGATGATGAGTGTGGAGGTTTTAGTGCCCGAGAGCTTCATGGGGGACATCATCAGTGACTTCAACACCAAGCGTGGCCGTGTGCTGGGCACCGAGCAGCAAGGGAAGCAAACCTTGATCAAAGCCAACGTGCCGCTGTCCGAAATGTACAGGTATGCTATTGATTTGAAGTCAATGACTCAGGGCCGCGGCTCATTCACGATGGAATTCACCAGTTACGAAGAGGTCCCGGCCCGCCTGGCAGAAGAAATTATTAAAAAGGCCAAGGCAGAGGCGGAAGCAGAAAAGTAAAATAGTTAAAACAGGCGCATACAGTTCACTTTTTATAGATGTTCTTGAAGGTGATCAGATCTAATTCAGGAACATCTACTTTTTAGCGCCGCCAAGATATCCGTCAGTATTTTACTTGATGACAGCACGTATTTCTTGTCGCAGTATTCCATTAGGATATTATTGTTATCAATAATATCAATCAAGAATACCAGGAGATTAAATTCATATTCTTTTTTATATTTTACAAATTGCTCAGCAGTAGTTTTGCTTAAATACCCGAATCCATCGGTAAAAAAAAATACATCGGAACTTCTGTGCTTTTTATGTTTTTTTATAATTTCCAGCGCTTTTTGAATTGGCTTATCAAAATTTGTTCCGCCGTAGTAGGACGAGGTCAATAACTTAAAAAAGCCGATAAAATCAGGTTTTCTTGGCAGTAATAAAATATGATCAATTTCATTGCTAAAGTTAATTAAACAAAAATAACGTTTTTTCCGCAGGGCTCCCAAAGCCATGGTGAGCACGATAGCTTTAAGTATTTCTAGGTTTTCCCCGTACATACTGCCGGAAGTGTCAAGGCAAACGATTACTCCGCCTTTACCGCGGTAGTCCTTAGCTTCATAATCATAAGTATATAACTTGTTTTCCATATAATTATTGTAAAACAAGTCTATAAGGTCATCGTCTAAATATAATAAGCTGAACGGTACAATATTAGCAAGATCATTGGATAATTGAATTTTTATTTTACATTCAAAAGTTGATTTTGCTGTCTTTTTCCTTTTCTTTTCTTTAATGTCCTGCAAATTGCCAACATATTTTATAATATCTAGTATTTCCGGATGTTTCTTAATTATCTCTGCAATATAAGTGCAAAAATCGGGATTCGTCTGTATTAGTTTACCAAAAGATAAATCCCAATAATTATTTAATCTAAGATTCCTGATACTATTATAGATCTCTTTTCTTTTGATAAAATCTTCTTTTATTTTTAAAGCAGCATATTCAATCATTTTTTCAAAACTTCTTAATGAAAGATCTTTTTGCTGATGGTTGTATTCCTCTATTTTGGCTAAAACACTGAATAGGTTACTGGATCCTGTCTGAGTGCTGCTGCCGGCAATCTCTCGCGCATCTCCGACAACCGGTGCAGCCTTCTTTTGTTTAAAGGCCGTCTCTTTCAAATGTTCTGCTAATTGATTGAATTTACAAAACATATTTAATCGCTTAGCCACGTCATACTTACTGTTTGTTTTTATTGTATCTATTATTTCAAGGTTTGCACTGATATATTGATCAATGCTGGCGACCAAATTATTCTGCATCGCCCCCAGTTGATTTGAAATAGAACTGGAACGGGTATGGGCAGAGGATTTTCCCGGCTCTTGTTGACTATTACCGGGCTGAGTATGGTTAGCCGGCTGGTTGTGGGCATTGGCATAACTATTAAGCATATCTATTTTTTCGTATATTTCCTCTAACTTGTTATCCTCGTAGCGATCAAGTTCATCAAGATAACAAACCATTTCCTTAATAAAAAAATAACTATTGTATTCATTTAAAGTAGTAAATCTTTTTATGTCTTTAATGAAAAAACTGTTGGAAATATTTTTTAAAGTTAGGTACTTAATTCTATCAGTTAAGGTAAGTTCCTGCGGGTTAAGCTCTTTTAGAAAATAGTACTCTTTGAAAAGAATATTATAAAGATTAAATAGCATATCCCGGTCATAAATGTCAATTTTTTGTGGATCTATATCTTGGTTTAGCTTGTATTTGCGTTCTAAATAAGAAAAATACAATTGATCGTATTCATCATGTTCAATAAATATCATTATGATCTTCCTCTAGTAAGGCCTTAGATACTTTGTCGTCGAGCATTTTTAATTCATCGTAGTAAATCTTAAAATTATCAAGTCGATCCAAAATAGTTGACTCCACCTTTAACTTGAATAAATTAGTTATCTTTAAATATTCTTTTTGATTTGAATAGTTAGCGAGCTCTAACTCAAGCTGGTTTATAATTTTATTTAACTTATATATATATTCTTTAATTAAGCCATGCTGAATATATAGATTCTTTTTTTGACTTTCTTTTAAATAGCTATAACATTTAATGTAATCCCCGTGGAGAGCCCTGGTATTGGAGATTAAATCTTTAATCACATGATCGAAGTCATCTGAAATATTCATTGAAATATTCGATAATATATTATTAAATATACTTGCTATTATGATTGAATCTAAGCCTTTTCTTATTATATTATAATCTTCCGGCTGTTCCCAGGCCATGAAAGGGACAATAAATAAGTCCTCAACTTTTATTGATGCTCTATTATTAATAAAAGCGCAGACCTTAAGTATTCTTACAATATTTTTAAATTTTCGATCAGATATATAATAATTATTCTCCTGACAAAATTCCCTCATTTTATAAAGAACATTGATTACTGCCAACTCTAGCTTAATCTCTTGTGAGGCACTAAAAACATATTCAAGGTCATCCAAATCAAGCAGGAGATCACTATTAATACCGGCTTTGATTTTGGCGGGATCATCTTCTGCTAGCAGCATGCTTGTAAAATTCTTGAAATATTTTATTGGTTCACTAATATATTTAATGGTAAATCTATCGTATAAAGCCTGCAGGTCATCCATTTCTTCATCATCCGGAACTTCGTTGGAAGCGCCAAATAATGAAATCAGAGGAACTTTAATCACTTCTAGATCATTTACATAAACCTTTTCATTAGCAATCATTAAAAGACTGTTTAATATTGAACTGTTCCCTTTAAAAATTTCGTCCAGGAAACCAATTTCAACGTTAGCTAACCGATTATCAATTTTTCTAACAAACCGATCATTTTTTAAGCCAACTAAAGATACGGGGCCAAATATTTCTTCCGGTGTTGTATACTTAGTCAGGAGGTACTTAAAAATTTTAATATTATTTATGAGGGAAGAAAAGACATTAACAATTTGAGATTTGGCAATTCCTGTTTTGCCCAAGATAAACATATTTTGCTTGGAAAAGACCGTCAGCATCATTAAAGAGATTAATTCTTCTCTTTCAAGAAAAATGCTATTCAAAGCATCCTCAATGTAGATTATTTTCTTTAACACCGAAGCTTTTACCATAGTCTTTCCTCCGATAATTTTCCGGCAATTATTGAAGTTAACAAGACTTTCCACCACGCCACACATTAACGATTTCGGCCAGAATGGATAAGGCTATTTCTTCCGGTGTTTCTGCGCCTATATTCAGGCCGATTGGTGCATGAACCTCTTTTAATTGCTCTGCCGTAATTCCTTCCGCTTCTAGTTGGGTATATATTGCTTTTATTTTCTTTTTGCTGCCGATCATACCCCGATAGGCGGCAGGTTTGTTGATCACCTCACGCAGGCAATCCAGGTCATGCTTATGTCCTCTGGTGACGATGACGATAAAGGTGTTGCGATCTGTTTTCAGTTCTTTTAAGAAATCCTCAAAAACGACGCAGATTACCCGTTCTGCTTCCGGAAAACGGGTCGTGTTGGCAAAAGAAGGCCGGTCGTCAACAACAGTGGTATGGTAACCGAGAATAGAAGCCATTTTTACCAGGGGCAGTGCAATATGCCCCCCGCCTAAAATTAATATTTGTGGTGTCTGGGTACCGGGCTCAAATAGTAATTCTAATTTTTTAAGGCCGCTTTGTTTTGCTTCTGTGGGTAGGGTGAACAGCATGGGTTCTTTTATGCCCCGGAGTTGGCCGGCAGTAATGCGGGCGATATCCGTTATTTCCGCTGCTCCCAGATCCCCGGCTTCGTTGTTCATTGGTAAAAAGGCCATTTTCCGGCCTAACAGCTGCTTTTTTTCATCATCAATACCGGTTATTGTTACGAGCAGGGGGGTTTCTTTTCTTTCTAAAGAAGCATGATAAGCCAGTAAAACCTGTCTGGAATCGTTGTCCCCACAGCTAAGGAAGTCGATAAAAAATTCCATTTCGCCCCCGCAAATCATTCCTTCTCCGGCGACGGCATGGTTAGTTAGATCCAGTTGGTATTTCTTTGCGGTCTTGGTATCCAGCACGCGCAAGGCCTCTTTTTTAGCTGCAGCTTCCCCGCTGCCACCGCCGATAGTCCCGTAAACCCGGCCATCCTTTAACACAAGCATTTTCGCCCCGGGATTGCGCGGGGTGGAGCCAATAGTTTTAGTAACTGTTACTATAGCGACATCTGTACCTGTTTCTTTGAGAAATAAAAGCTGATCTATTAATTCTAACACCTTGCTATAACCTCCTCTGTAAGAATAAGTATGCTTCCAGTACCCCGCCGGCTATAGCCCGGGCTTTATCAGAAATTGTAAAACAATATTCCCGCCGGTGGCGTGGATCAATATCGCCTACCTTCATTCCAGGGGTTACCTTTAGGTTACTATGTAGCATACCCCTAAGAACTCCGGATATCGTTGCATAAAGCGGCAGATCGTCAACTAAAGCTACAGTTTCCCCCTTTTCTACACTATCCCCTATTTCCCTGACAGCGTTGAGAATGCCGCTCCCTGGAGAGCGAAGCACTCGCTCTGCCGAATAACCTCCAATCTCACCTGGTATCCCTGTATTAGGTTCAGCCTGGCCTTGTAAAATTACTTTTCCTAGATTGTGGCCTCTTTGGGTTTCGATTATGGCATGAACATCTACCCCGGCAGTAAAACCCGGCCCTAGACCAATTACTATTGGAGCGTCATCAATAGTTGTGCCTATATTTTTTTTGGCGAGGGTTGCGTCAACAACTGCTGCTGGATGAAGCGCTTTAAGAGGGTAAAGACTAGGGTCGGCGACGATTGGTATTTTCCCAGCTTCCAAAAATTTGTGAATATCATTGTTGGTAACAGCTAATTCTGCAGTTATATCCTCCACCGTGCATTTCCCACTGAAGACTGCTTCAGCAAAGGAAACCGTGCGTCGAATAACCAGTGGTTCCGGCAATTCAATCATGACTACAGGGAAGCCGCTCCTGACAAGCCTGTGTGCTACACCGCTGGCTAAGTCACCGGCGCCTCTAATTATGGTAAGCTTATTTTGCATTTTCATCCTCCAAAGAAGTATACTGCGAATGGCAAAAATGCTCTTTATTTAAAACAGTATTACACTGATTTACCAAAGGAGCAGAACGGAAATTTGCATTCCGGGCAGCCTAGACAAAGGCCGCCATACCCCATTTTAGTTATTTCTCTTCTGGTAACCCGCTCACCTGTTAAAACGCGCGGAAGGAGAAGGTCAAAGATGGTTGTCTTAGAGTACATCACACAGGCAGGAAGGCCAAGGATCGGAGTAGCGCCGAGGTAGGCTAAAATAAACATTGCTCCCGGAAAAACAGGTGCGCCGTAGGTAATAATTTCTGCGCTGGTGGCCCGGATGCCGCTGTGGGTAACATCATCGGGGTCAACAGACATTCCCCCGGTGATAAGGACCATCTCAGCTCCTTTTTCAATAAAGCCCATGATACTTTCAGTAATAAGACTAGCTTCGTCAGGTAAGACTTTGTGGAATGGCACAGGGCAACCAAAGCGTGATAGCTTTTCCTTAACCACCGGGCTGAACCTATCCTCAATCCGGCCGTGAAAAACCTCGTTGCCGGTTGTAATGAGACCGGTGCGTAGTGATTGCATTTCCTTTACTTCTAGCAACGGGCCCCGGTCCCTACATATTTGCTCCACTAGCTCAATTTTTTCTCTTTTAATAACCAGCGGGATAACCTTTGTGCCAGCTACAATATCTCCCTTTTCTACAATAAAATTGGTGTGGCGTGTGGACAGAGCGACCTCTTCGATTTGGTTAACCAGGCACACACCCTCCATATCTACTTTAAGCAATCCACGTAAAGAGGCAATATACTGTACCTTGCCTTCACTGGGTTCGGTCAGCGTGATGCCCTGACCGCTGGAGGCCCCGGCAATCCTTTGAGCAGCCTCATTTTCATGAATAAATTCAGCGCCGCATTCCCAAATATAAATTTGGTCTTTGCCCATTTTCAACAGTTCGGGGACATCCTCTTCCCTGATTATATGCCCTTTCTTAAAAGCTGCACCCTTAAATTCTCCCGGTATGACCATTGTTATGTCGTGACACAGAACCATACCCACTGCTTCCTCAACTTTTACTTTTTGCATTACTTTTCCGCCTTTCTGGGTCTATTTCAACTAATAGTGATCTTAACTTGTTCCCGGGTAATTTTGTAAAGCGCGGTAGTCCTCCCATGTATCTACATCGAAAACAACCCCTCTGTCTGTTACGTCCACTTTAACCAGGCTTTCCGGGTGTCTGAGAATAATTTCCCGGGCGCCAACATCACCTGAAAGGGAGAATATTTCTGTGAAAAAAAACCTGTCAAACAATACAGGATTTCCTCTTTCTCCCATATAATAAGGGGCAACTATCGTTCGGTGCCTATAGTGTCTAATGAGCAGATCAATTGTGTAACTGTCCACCAGCGGCTGGTCGCCTAGTGCGAACAGCACGGCCTGGGTGGATTCGTCTAACGCGGCCAGCCCTGCCTTAAGTGAGCTGCTTTGGCCAGTGGCAAAACCACTGTTTATTACCACCTTTACCGGGTATTCTTTTAATAAATCAAGTACTTGCTCAGCCTTACTGCCTATGACCACAACGACTTCATCTATCTGTGACCTTAGCAAATTATTGACAACGTGAGCAAGCAATGGACTTCCCCGGTAAGTTAGCAGTTGTTTGGGAACTCCCAGACGGGATGCTTCCCCGGCAGCCAGAACTACACCTGCAATCAAAATACCAATACCTCCATAAACTGGTTAGCAGACTGTGCGGCCCCAATCACAACCCGCTTCGCTCCGCCCTGCCCAAGCAGGCCGGCAATTTCACGGGCGCTCTCCAAGGCCATAGTTGATTCAACTTTATTCATAAAAGGTACCCAGCGACTATTCCGGGGGATGTCTTTACCATAGCCCTGGCTGTGCAGAAGCACCCTGGCAACTGTCTGTCCGGTAATTAAATCACCAAGACTCATGCCGGTAAGACTGGCGATTTTTTCAGGCCGGTGGGTGTATGTACTATTTAAAGGCTTACCCAGGCAATCAATTCCTACCACGGTCACAACTAAAGTTGCTGTATGCGGGATAACCGGCTCACCTTCCCGGGGTGCCTTAAAAGGCTTGCGCGCGGCCCCGTCTGCTTCCACAATAATTAGGTCGGCGCCCGTGCTGGGTATTTCGGCAATGAGTTCTTTATCCAGACCATTTAGCTTGTTTTCCTGATCTAAACCTATTCCGGCTACAACCTGGGGAAAGGTGGTTAAGCTTTCTTTTATTTTAGACAGTAGGCATTCTGGTATTGCCTCAATGACTAACTTAAGCAGCTTATTTTCTTTGGGGGCAAAAATCCGGGTCGTTGTGGTTATTACCACTCTCCATCCCAGTTTTATTGCTTCTTGCCCAATAGCAAACATGGTGGTAGTTTTTCCACCCGCACCGGTAAGGGCGATGATATCACCTTTATGTATTGAAAAAGCATCAATTAAATTCATCAATGGACCTCTTTTTGCTTTTGTGACATTAACTTTGATAACTAAAAATTTATATTAACTAAGAAACAGTTACCTATATAAAAAACTTATGAAATTTTTTTACCAAGTCAAATAGTTATTGAAGATTATGAACCAGTTAATTTTTTATGTCAAGGGAAAAAACTGCATAACATATTTAACATTGTTAATAGCTCATGCAGTTGCAATAGTATACTCGTATGCTCCCAAACTCCTCTGACTGTTTAGCCTACTCTAATCAAGCCCTCCGGGTTTCAGAGGATAATCTCCCTTAGGTTGGTTGAAGCAATCCTTATCCTCCTCACCCTTAATAATACACCATATTTTTAAAGCCATTTGTAAATCGAATCTTTTATTGGAATCCTTTAGATTAAAGTTACCTACTTCACTTATTTTACCCAGACGGTATTTAAAGCCGCTTGGTGTTACAGCCGCAGCCTCGGCTGCCTCTTTAATATTGCCATCATGACAGAAATAAAGATGAAGGGTTTCTACCAGTTGAGATTGGTGCCTAGCGTCGTATTCTAGCAACTTGCCAAGCTGTTTTTGCATAAAGTTGAGCAGGTGTTGCTGATTGGCGTTATAGAAGAGCAGGCCATAAGTACCCAGGCTGTCATATGAGAGCACAGTATTGCTTTGGTTTAACCCCTTAATTATTGTTAATGCCCTCTGAGCTTCCTGATAGGATAGCTCAAAATCTGATGGTTTACGGCAGATCCTTCCAATACCGATGGAAACAGTTATGTTTTGTTTTTGGAACTCTTGACTAACCCGCTCCTGGATAGCATGGGCTAGATCAATACTGCTAACTGTTGCATTGGAGTCTAGCTTGGTAATGACGATAATACTATTGCCTTTTGCCGTAACGGTGCCAACAAAGTTACAGGCATTAAGCGCTAGGTTAACCGTATTACAAAGGCGGTTCTTGAAGCGGGATAGTTGCCTTTCATCCCGCCCGAATAAATCAGTTAGGTTTTTAAAACGATCAACATTAATGATCAGGAAGTAGCGGGGCTGGTTGAGATCATGTCCGAGGTATCTTGCCCTTTCATTAATTGCGGTTTCGGAATTGAAATTACCTGTGATTAAATCTTCAAGCAAATCACCCTTTAGTCGGGCCTCCGTTTCAGCCACTGCCCGGGTCTGCATCATCTTGAGAGCGAAAACCGCAGCAGTGCGCTCCAGTGTAACTCGATCCAGCCAGGTGAACTGCCCGGAGAGCTTGAAAAAACTAACATAGCCGAGGATATCCTGTCCAATTACGATGGGGGAGATAAGCCTTGTAAATGGTTTCCTAGTTGTTTCTGCAGGAAGCAGGATTGGCTTTCTTTCTCGGACCAAGGTGGTAGCCAGATGGCTATGACTCAAATTGTTGAAAATATCCCTGGCTGAGCAATCTTCCTTAGCCGGCAAGTTCTGTACGGTTGCTATTGAAGGTGGGAGGGAATATGCTACTGGCCGGAAGGAATGATCCTCCACAAAGATCGATCCCCCAATTATTTGACTCACCTTGCCGGCAATAGACAACAAGTCATCCCCGTTTAATACCATCCTGTTTATCTGCTCGTGAATGGCTATTGATTGTTTTAGTACGGTATTTTGCTCGGGGATCTTGTTGTAGGACTGCTAGCTTACAGATGTCCGAAGGAAGAAATACTTAAGATTGATAACCTTTCGGGTGGCTTAAGCCTTTAGTGACATTTGTGTAGATGTTTGTTTAGTATAGGTTTAAAGTGGAAAACCTCAGCTAGTAAGATGGTAACTGTCATTTTGACAGTACTTTTCAGAAAATTCTGTCTTGTAATGATATAGTAATGTTAAAACTGTTGTGCTAAATTTATGTCAGTTAATTAGCTAAGTAAGGTTTAAGAAAGCCTCCTTACTAATTAATTAAGATAGAAGGATGGAGGTGTTGGAAAAATTTGTTAGATATTGCGAGTACTGAATGTTGCCACGCAATCATATGCCCGAATTTGATGGTGTAACAAATTGTAAATGCTTAAAATCAGTCTTCGTAAATGAAGGTAGATTACGAGAAGATCTATTACAGAAACGCTGGATTGTAAATGAAAGGTTTATGAAAAACCTTCACATTAGAATTGAGCCACAACCTGTTCTCCTGCCAATGGAAAAAATGCTGTGGCTCGCTCACACTGTAAGCTCATGGCCTGGCTAGCCATGTTTTTTACAGTACCTTATTACATTATACCACACTACAATTATTATTGC
The DNA here is from genome assembly GCA_028696455.1 of Desulfotomaculaceae bacterium. Taxonomy (GTDB): domain Bacteria; phylum Bacillota; class Desulfotomaculia; order Desulfotomaculales; family Pelotomaculaceae; genus MVQL01. The sequence continues at coordinate 33,053 of JAQVGZ010000006.1, forward strand.
CAAGACATTTACAATATCCAGCTTGGCACCTTAAGGGAGTGGATTGTAGCCCCTCACTGAAAAGAAAAAGGTTCAAAGTAATGTTTAAGCTTAGCCTAGTAAATTACAAGGGGGGAAAACATTGTCCAAAAAACGTAAGTTCTTGAATCTTAGTGAGGCACCGGTAATTCCCGGCACAGAGGGCTGGGAAAGGATGTATCCATACTTTTACCGGTTAGCTAAAGACAATAAGGAAAGAGAAGCGTATGAAAATAACACATTGTGGTATTACGATGGGTTACACTACCCGGAACCAATGTATCCATTTGACTTAATATGGGACGAAGCCTGGTACCTCAGTCTTTCCCAGTTTAATACCCGAATTTTTATGGTTCCGCCGGCATACGGGGTCGATCACCGGTTGGTCAACGGTTATGTTTACCTTGCGGCAGTACCGGTCACGGACCCCGAAGAAATCAAAAAGAGAATTCCGCTCTTCATGGAGAGAGCCGGTTATTATTACGATAACTGGGAATCGCTTTATGCTAAATGGAAAGAAAAGATGCTTGCTATTATTAAAGAAGTAAAGGCCATAGAATTTAAAGAACCACCGGATATGGAAGACATTTCAATTGTTCATGACGGCCTTGGAATAAGTACTGCCTATGAACTGTCCTTAGCTTATAACCGTGTAATAGAATTGGCTTTAAAGAATTGGCAGTATCATATGGAATTTTTAAACCTTGGTTATGCGGCGTACGTTACTTTTGCAGAATTCTGCAGGGAGGCTTTTCCCGGTATTGAAGACAGCAGCATTACCAAGATGATTGGCGGTATTGATGTAATACTCTTCCAACCGGATGAAAGAGTGAAAGAACTGGCTAAGTCGGCAGTCAGCCTGGGGGTTGCAGATATCATTAAATCATTAACAAACCCCACAGAAATAATGGCTAAAATGGCTGAAACGGACTCAGGTAAAAAGTGGTTAAAACAGCTGGAGGAAGCGCGGGATCCCTGGTTCTATCTTTCCTCCGGCACTGGTTGGTACCATGATCATTACTGCTGGAACGACCGCTTGGAAATACCTTTCATGTCCATTAGAAGTTATATTGCCAAGCTGGAAAAAGGTGAAAGTCTTGAGCGCCCCACGCAGCAATTGCTTGAGGAAAGAGAACGAATTACTTCCGAGTATGCCGCACTCATGCGTACGGAGGAAGATAGGAATACCTTCAACAAGTTGCTAACCATTTCGCGCACCGTCTTTCCATATGTGGAAGAGCATCTCTTTTACGTCGAGCACTGGTTCCACAGCATTTTCTATGGAAAGATTAGGGAGTTGGCTAAAATTTTAGTTAACAAGCAGATGATTAACGATGTTGAAGACATTTGGTATCTTAACCGTTTTGAAATTCCGGAGTTAATTGCAGATATGAACTGTGCCTGGGCTACTGGTGTAAGCTCATATGGCGTTTCTAAATGGCCCCAAGAAATTGAGTGGCGTAAGGGAGTCCTGCAAAAATTTAGGGAATATACCCCACCTCCCGCGTACGGACTGCCGCCTGATGTTGTTAAAGAACCTTTTACTGTTGTCCTGTGGGGAGTCACAACTGAGCGTGTGGAGGCATGGCTTGATGCAAAAAATACTGATGTTGACTCTCTTACTGAACTGAGAGGCTTTTCAGGTTCAACCGGAGTGGTTGAAGGAATTGCCAGAGTAGTGCGTGGTCCGAGTGAGTTGAGTACGCTGCGTGAAGGTGAAATATTGGTTGCCCCCACCACTTCGCCAAGCTGGGCGCCGATATTTACCACTATCAGAGGCGTAGTAACTGATGTTGGAGGAATTATGTCCCACGCAGCTATAGTATGTCGAGAGTATGGTATGCCGGCAGTCGTTGGTGCGGGTTATGCGACCGCAATGATAAAAACTGGACAAAGGATCAGAGTCGACGGTGATAAGGGAATTGTGAAGATCTTAGAGCCCTAGATAGACCTTAAAGAGTTATTTGTAATATCAGTGAAATTCATGATCGCGTTAAAGTCAGTTAGGCAAAAATAATCCGAATATTTAAAATATTAAGATATATCTTAAATATGGCTTTGACATGATCAAATATAAGGTTCCAAGTAAAGCATTTAAAAGTTAATGTAAAAACTAACCTACACGCTCGACAAATGCACAATGCTCAGAAGCTAAGGGAGGGGTAGGCTGTGAGTAATAATAAAAATGTATATTGGCTTGAGGAAATTGAGCCAAATAACATGTATATCGCCGGGAGAAAGTGCTGTGGTCTTGGTGAAATGTCGAGAAACAATTTACCAGTGCCACCGGGCTTTGCTGTATCATTGTATGCCTATCAGAAATTTATTGACGAAACCGGGCTCGGAAAAGAAATTCTGGCTTATTTCAAAGAGAATCGAAAGAAAATGGCAGAAGACGTGGGACTGTTCGAGGAAGCACATGTGTATATCGACGGGCTGGTCAATTCAAAACCAATGCCTACGGAAATTGAAGAGGACATTCTTAATCATTATCGTGAACTTAGCCAAAAATGCCAGATAGAGAATGTAAGCGTGGCTGTTCGATCCAGTGGTCCGGTTAGCATGCCGGGACAATTTGATACCTTTCTCAACGTAAAAGGTGAAGAAGCACTACTCAAGCATGTAATTAAAGTATGGGCCAGTTCTTTTAACGCCAGGGCTATGTCCTACCGTTTGCAAAGGAATATGCCCATTGAAAGCTCACCGATCGGAGTAGCTGTACTAAAGATGGTAAATGCAAAATCTTCCGGAGTTATGTTTACTCTAGATCCCTTAAACGGAGACCGTTCGAAAATTTTTATCGAAGGCAGTTGGGGATTGGGTGAAAGTTTGGTTAGCGGGCAGGTTACGCCGGATAAGTATACTGTGGATAAAGTGTTAATGACTGTTAACAAACGTGTCATATGTAATAAGGCCATAGAAATGAATTACGATCCCGAGGGTAATATTGTTCCCGTGGATGTAGAGCCGGATAGACAAGAAGTGTCCTGTCTAAGTGACGAAGAGATTTTGCAGGTTGCATGTCTTGGTAAGAGGGTTGAACAACATTATAAGCTTCCCCAGGACATTGAGTGGGCATTAGATAAGGATTTTACTTTTCCTGATAATATCTTTCTACTTCAGACAAGACCCGAAACGATATGGAACAAGAAGGAAGCAAAACCTATAGTTGAACCTAAAAAGAGCGCATTGGAATACATTACAAGCAATCTATTGACAGGGAAAAAACTGGGCTAAGGCGCCCCGGTTGAATTAAAAAGGAGGAGATGTAGTGGATCTAAGGGAGTTTATTCAGAAGTGTGAGGAAGCGGGTCAGCTTAAACGCATTGAAACTGAAGTGGATTGGGATTTAGAGCTATCTCATATTGCCAAGATTAACGAAGAGAAGAAAGGCCCGGCGCTTTTATTCGAAAGGGTAAAAGGTTATAGTACCCCGGTATTTACCAGTGCCTTTACTACCCCGGAGCGTTTTGCCATTGGTCTTAATAAGCCCTTGAACACCAGTATGTGCAACCTGTCCAAGAGTTGGATGGAAGCAACTACTAAACAACTAATCCCGCCGAAAGTGGTGGATAGCGGACCGGTTTTTGAGAACATTATTGAAGGCGACAAAGTGAATTTGTTTAATTTCCCCGTGCCAAAGATGTACCCCATGGATGGCGGCCGTTTTATCGGTACAGCGGCGGCGTTGATTACCAAGGATCCCGAAACCGGTTGGATTAACCTCGGTACTTACAGACAGCAAATTCTGGACAACAATAATGTCGGGGTCCAGATTATTAGGGGTAAACATGCTGAGTTTCATATGTTTAAGTACCGGGATCTAGGTAAGCCCATGCCGGCCGCTACGGTGATCGGCGGTGACCCGCTAAACTTCCTGACCGGGAGTACACTGGTTTCAGCCGGCACCTCGGAATACGATGTTATTGGCGCGCTTCGCAACGAGCCGACGGAAGTGTTTATCAGCAATCTTACCGGTTTACCGCTACCGGCATCAGCGGAAATAATTCTTGAAGGTTTTATCGACCCGGTCGCACGGCGTCAAGAGGGGCCATTTGGTGAGTACACGGGCTATTACTCCGGCAAAAAGAGTGAAGAGTGGCCTAAGCCATTTATGAATGTTAAACGAATCTATCATCGTAATAGTCCCATTCTGCACACCACTACAGTCGGTAAGCCGGTTACGGACACCCATATGATTCAATCGCTTAACCGCACGGCTACCTTGTGGGCCGATTTGGAAACGATGCGTATTCCAGGGATCAAGTCCGTTTTTATTCCTCCCGAATCTACAGGCCGTTTCTGGGCAATTGTGTCGGTTAAGCAGATGTATCCCGGTCACTCCGCCCATGTAGGAAACGCTGTAATTGCCACTACCACCGGTCACTATGGTCTCAAAGGGGTTATTGTGGTTGACGACGATATTCCGGCCGATGACTGGACCAAAGTAATTTGGGCTATGAGTACTCGTTATAATCCTGTGGACCGGACCGAAATCATTAAAAGAGGTCGCTCAACCCCGCTTGATCCGTCTTTGCATATTAATGCCCGGGATATTGGTTCGCGGATTATCATCGATGCTTGCATCCCCTACGAGTGGGATAGAAAGCCCATGGAAATATTCCTGGATAAAGAAATGGAACAAAAAGTGCTTAGCAATTGGAAAAAATACGGTTTCTAGGGAAATTAAAGCGTTACCCAGGCACTTCTGCCCTGAAGTGCCTGGGGATGTCTAAACTTTAACTAACTGACATCCATCAGGAGGATAGGCGCATGGATACTCTTGTGTTTGTTTGTACTGCCAACCGTTGCCGAAGCATATTTGCTGAACAATTATTTAAACGCAGCTTGGAAACTACTGCGTTGCAGGTTTGCTCTGCCGGTATTTTAATTGAAGATTATTGGGAATTCCTATTAAGCTTTTGGAGCAAAAATAAGTTCAAGCTAGACAGGTCTTCTTTCTACGGTGTCCCGCCTTACCATCAGACGACCCGTTGCCTGGAGAAGATTGGTGTGGATGTCAGCAACTATAAATCCCAGCCTTTTGACCGGAGGTTAGCCCAAGTTGCTAAGTTAGTAATAACCATGGAAGAAGTTCAGAAAACTGCACTCCAGCAGTCTTTCCCTGAATTAAATGAGCGTATTTATACTTTCCGGGAATTTGTGGGTGACACCGGAACGGTCATCTACGAGGATACCTTATTTAAACCGCATTTTGATCCTTGGGATGCTCATGGTATCGATTTCCCAAAGTCCTATGTAGAGGGCTGTTTCCGCGAGATCGAAAATGGTCTTAGGAAGGGTCAACAACAAATTTTAAGTATCTTGACCAAAATGTTTAGTTGATTAAGGCCATGATTTAAAAAGGGGCGGTGAAAATTCTGAATAAAAGAACAATAGCAATAATTAGCACCCTTGATACTAAACCTGAAGAAACCGGGTACCTTCGCGAACAGTTAAAGAAAAAGGGCTGTGATACGGTAATTATTGACGTTGGCACCAGAGGTAGCGCCGTGACTAGCGCCGATATAACCCGTGAGGAAGTTTTAACGAGCGCCGGCGTGGCTGATCCGGCTAAACTGGACCGGCCTAAACTAATGAAAGCTATGATCGCAGGTGCCGGGCGTAAGGCAAACGAACTCATGCATAGTGGCAAAATGCATGGGATTATTGGTATTGGTGGGGCTACGGGAACGAATATGGCAACTGGCATCATGAAAACTCTTCCTTTTGGTGTGCCTAAGCTCATGGTCTCCAGTGTTGCCGCGGCCAGGGGATTGACCAGCCGGTTCTTTGGCACGGCGGATATAGCCATAATGCACTCCGTAATTGATTTTACCTCATTGAATGACCTGATGCGAAATGTTTTGGACCGGGCAGCGGGAAGCATTGTCGGCATGGTGGAGGCAACCGGTGTAGTTACTTTTAGGGAAAAACAGCCAGGTAAAAAGCACGTTGCGATAACGATGTTGAATATGTGTGAAAAATGTGCCGATTATGTGCGTCATAACCTAGAGCAAGAAGGTTATCAGTTTGTCGGTTTTTCTGCCACGGGTGTGCCGGATATGGCGATGGAGGAATTAATAGAAAAAGAGGGCATCTTCGATGCGGTGATTGATCTTGCACCAGGAGCAGTCGGCGAAGAATTGCTAGGCGGCACTAGAGCGGGCGGTCCGACAAGGTTGGAAGCGGCTGGTAAGATGGGTATTCCGCAGCTTATTGCACCGTGCGTGGTTAACTTGATGACTCCTCCCAAAACCAAATACAAGCCTGATTATTATCAACGCAAAAAATATGATTTAGATGCTTTACGGACATTTTTAAGGGTTTCTCCAGAAGAGTTAGTTATTGTGGCAAAAGCATTTATCGAAAAGTTGAATAAAGCAAAGGGACCGGTAAAGTTCTTAATTCCGCTCAGGGGCTGGTCCGGTATAGATACTGAAACGAGTGTTCTTTATGAGCCCGAAACGGATCGGATATTTGTTGAAGAGCTGAAGAAGGGTTTAAGGAAAGATATTGAAATTAGGGAAGTAGACGCCAACCTGGAAGATCCCGCGTTTGCTATAGAAGTAGTTAAAGCGTTTAGGGAGTTGATGGATTCTAAGTCATATTCTTAACAGGTAAATGAACCCGAAGTAATTTAATTAGTTGATTAATATGATAATAACTCTTATTAGGAGGGATTACAAAAAATGAGAGCAATTCGGTACACAGATGAAATGATTAAGGAGTTTAGAGAAAAAGGTTTTTGGACTGATGAGACGTTTTACGACTTTTGGGCAAAAAACGCTAAAGAATACCCCGATCGGGAAGCCCTTGTTGATTCTAAGAACAGGATTACCTGGGCGCATGCTAAAGAATTGATAGATCGGCTTGCCTACCGTTGGGTAGAGATGGGCCTGCAGAAATACGACCGGATAATTATTCAGGCGCCAAATGAAGTCAACGCTTTTCTGGCGAGGATTGCCGCGGAACGTGCGGGGCTTATTTCTCTTGTTGTGTATGCTTATATGCGTCATAAGGAAATTTCATACATGATCGAAAAAACGGAGGCCTCTGCAGTAGTTATTCCCAACACATACAGAAAGTTTGACTATCTGGGTATGTACGGTGAACTCCGTAAACTATCCCCTAACCTAAAGCATATTTTTCTTCTTGAAGAAGAGATTCCCGCTAGTGCGCCAGGAGGCACATCTTCCCTGCTAGATCTTTTCAAGGAGCCTGTGCCGGAAGAAAAGTTAAAAGTTTTGGATGAACGTCGGTTTGACCCCTTCTGTGATGTGGCGATGCTCACCAGCACAAGTGGAACAACCGGGCTACCCAAGCTTGTGGAGTGGAATATTGCACCGCGGCTTTGCACGGCCAAGGGTCGGGTTGATATCTGGAATCTAACTGTGGAAGATGTCACCGCTGCCATTGCCCCCTTTGCTGGAGGAGCGGCGGGTACGCTCACTTATTTCGCTGCTCCCCTGGTAGGAGCGAAGACCGTTTTGCTTGAAGAATTTACTGCCAGTAACGCACTTGAGCTTATCCAGAAAGAAAAAGTAACGTGTATCGGAGTCGTTCCTACCCACTTAGTCCGGATGCTAGAACAGCAGGTGGATAAATATAACATTAGCTCGCTGCGTTTTATCCGCTCAGCTGGCGGTTATCTTGCTCCAGATGTAGGACAGATGGCCGAAAAAACGTTTGGTGGAGTGATTACAAGTGACCTGGGCACTCAGGATGTAGGTTCCGTATCCGGTTGCAGGGTGGACGATCCTCCGGAACTGAGAAGAAGGAGCGTGGGCAGGCCGCTTCTCGGCAATGAAGTCAGGCTTGTTGGTGAAGACGGTAATGTTGTTCAGCCTGGTGAGCCCGGCCAGCTGTGGTTCAGGGGACCCAATTCTCCGGCCGGTTACTACCGCGACCCCGAACTCACCGCCACCGTCTTTGACAGTAATGGATGGGCAACCACCGGGGATATCGTTAGATATGATCAAGGGTGCCTCTGGATAATGGGCAGGGCTAAAGATATGATTATCCGGGGCGGCCAGAATATCTACCCGGCTGAGGTAGAAGGATTGCTTCAAGAACATCCAAAGGTTAAAATCGTGGCTATCGTTGGTTATCCAGATAGAGAATTGGGAGAACGTGCGTGTGCCTTTGTTGTTACTCAACCAGGTACAATCTTAACTCTTACAGAAATGGTTGCCTTTCTGAAGGAAAAACGACTCGCTTCATTTAAATGGCCGGAACGCTTGGAAGTCGTGGAAAATATACCGACTGTAGGCGATTCAGGGAAGGTCGACAAAAAAGTCCTTAAAGCAAAACTGGAAAGAAGCCTTAAAGAAAAACAATAGAATGCGATCAAGCACATGAATACCAGCAAGCTGAAGGTTTGGGGAAAATAGGTTGATGTTGTGGTTATTACAAAATAAAAAAAGGAGGTTAGCTATGTACTTACCGGATTTTGAGTATTATGCGCCCGATAGTTTAAAGGAGGCATGCAATATACTAGCACAATATGGTTCCAGGGCAAAAGTAATCGCGGGTGGGACGGACGTTTTACCCAAAATGAAACAAGACATCATAGCCCCGGAGGTGCTGTTATCGCTTAAGAACCTCAGCCAGTTGACTGATATTTTTTATGAAAAAGGAAATGGAACAATAATCGGCTCCCGAGCAACCCATAATGACCTGGTGAATTCACCTGTCCTGCAGGAAAAGTACCTTTCCATTTGTGAGGCAGCTCACCATATGGCGAATAACCAGGTTAGAAATAGAGGAACCGTGGGTGGCAATATTGTAAACGCGGTGCCTTCTGCCGACCTGCCTCCGATCCTGATTGCCCTTGGCGCTATAGTTAAGCTAGTTGGAACCGGGGGAGAGAGGACAGTGCCCCTGGAAGAATTTTTTAACGGCCCTGGTAATACTGTGATCAAGCAAGACGAGATTTTAACCGAAATTATCCTTCCCGACCAGCCCTTCACCGGCAGTACCTACATGAAATTCGGGCTGCGCCGCTCCGGCGCCCTGGCCGTAGTCGGTGTGGCTGCCGCGGTAGTTATGGATGGGGATATTTGTAAAGATGCCCGGATTGTCCTGGGCGCTGTTGCCCCAGTGCCCATACGTGCCAAAAAAGCAGAAGAATTACTTAAAGGTAAATCTGTTACAGACGGGTTCCTGGAAGAGGTCGGTGTGTGCGCTGCCGGAGAAAGTAAGCCCATATCTGATATACGTGGCTCGGCTGAGTACCGGCGGGATATGGTGCAGGTTTTTACCAAGCGTGCCCTGAAGAAAGCAATTCAAGAAGGACACTGCTAAAAAAGGGGGGAATAAAATAGATGCAGGCGATTACAGACAATAACGGTGTAAAGCGCTATCTAATTACTTTAAACGTCAACGGGGACAGTTATTGCAGGGTTGTTAAAGCCAATACCACCCTGGCCAATTTTCTGCGTGAAGAACTGGATTTGACCGGGACTAAAAAAGGCTGCGAGCTGGGCGACTGCGGGTCCTGCACCGTCCTGTTGGACGACAAACCGGTGGACTCCTGCCTGGTTCTGGCGGTAGAGGCAGACGGGCGCAATATTACCACGATTGAGGGACTGGCGCAGAATGAAAAACTGGATAAGCTGCAGGAATCCTTTGTGAACAATGCTGCAGTACAGTGTGGTTACTGTACGCCCGGCATGATAATGTCTGCCAAGGCTCTCCTTAACCGCAATCCTCATCCCAGCGAGCAGGAAGTGCGTGAAGCTATTGCCGGCAATTTGTGCCGCTGCACCGGTTATGTCAATATTGTCAAGGCCGTGCTGGATGCGGCTGCTCAACAGTAAAGGAGGTGTAAGCAAATGGAAAAGAAAGTTTATGGTACTGGATCTTACACAGAGTACAAACCACAGGAGATCAATGAGTTCAAGCCAAGCGATGAGAAATATTCGGTTATCGGTAAAAGTGTGCCCAAGATGGATGGGCGGGTTAAGGTTACCGGGCAGGCGAAATACACCGGAGACCTAAAATTTCCCAACATGCTGGTAGGGAAAATTCTTCACAGCCCGCATGCTCACGCCAAAATTCTGAGCATAGACACCTCAGAGGCAGAAAAACTCCCAGGGGTTAAGGCGGTAATAACACATAAGGACGTACCCAGCCTAAAGTACGGGATTAGCCCGGCCCGATGGGATGAAAATATTTTCTGCATTGACAAGGTCCGCTACGTAGGGGATAAGGTAGCTGCAGTGGCTGCCATTGATGAGGATACTGTTTATAAGGCTTTAAAGTTAATTAAAGTGGAATATGAAGAATTGCCGGCTGTATTTGACCCGATTGAGGCTATGAAAGAGGGTGCGCCGCAGGTACACGACGAGTACCCCGGCAATATAAACACCGAAATTCACCAAAACTTTGGCGATGTGGAAAAAGCGTTTGCGGAAGCTTATTACGTGCGTACTGACCGTTTTGTGGGAAACCGCACCTACCATACTCCGATTGAGCCCCATTCGGCCATATCGATCTGGGAAGACGGCAAGCTGACTGTTTATTGCAGCACCCAGTCCCCGCATTACTTTCAGTATTACATCGCCCGGGAGTTCGGTATGAAAATGGGTGATGTGCGGGTGCTTAAGACCTTTGTGGGAGGGGGCTTCGGGGGTAAGCTCGAGCCTACCGGGTTGGAGTTTGCCGGGGCCGTTTTAGCCAGGCTGACCGGCCGCCCGGTCAGGATGTTCTACGACCGGGCCGAGATGTTTGCCCATAACCGGGGACGCCATAAAGTGGTGATGGAGATCACTTCCGGCGTGGATAAAAACGGCAAGATCCTCGGCGTGCACGCCAACTTTATTCAGGACGGCGGCGCCTATACCAGTCTGGGCATTGCCACTGCCTATTATGCCGGAGCCATGCTGACCCTGACCTATGACTTTACCAACTATAAATTCGATATGACCAGGGTTTATACCAACCTACCCGCCTGCGGCGCTCAGCGGGGACACGGGGCGCCCCAACCCAGGTATGCTTTTGAGTGTCACCTGGATCATGTTGCTGAGCATCTGGGGATTGACCCGCTGGAACTGCGGTTGCGGAATGCCCGCCAGCCGAATACAATTACTCCCAATGAATTTGGGGTCAACTCCTGCGAAATGACGGCCTGCCTGGAGAAAGCGCGGGAGATTTCAGGCTGGAATGATAAGAAAGGCAAGCTGCCCAAAGGCAGGGGGATTGGAATTGCCACAGGCAGTTTTGTTAGTGGCGCCGGCTACCCCATTTACCGGACCGACCTGCCCCACGCTTCAGCCATGATTAAGGTACATGAGGATGGCACAGCTGCTACCCTTTATACGGGGGCCACTGATATCGGGCAGGGATCCGACACAATTCTTTGCCAGATGGCTGCAGAAGCAATGGGGTTTACTTATGAAAATATGAGGATAGTGTCCGCCGATACTGAGACTACTCCTCACGATTTTGGCGCCTATGCCAGCCGCCAGACCCTGATGTCCGGAGCAGCTGTGAAACAGGCTGGTGAAGAGGTCAAGACGCAGGTTTTAGAGATAGCCTCGGTTTTGATGGAAGTGGATGTTGATGACCTGGACTGCCGGGATGCGGTAGTATTCAGCAAGTCAAACCCTGAAATCAGGAAGACTTTTGGGGAAGTCGCAAGAACGTTCTTTGTTAAAAGAGGCCCACTTGTCGGGCGAGGAGTTTATACCCCGCCAAAGCTTGGCGGCAAATTTAAGGGTGCGCCGGTAGGAACCTCGCCGGCATACAGCTTTGCGGCGCAGGTCAGCGAGGTTGAAATTGACGAGGAGACCGGAGAAATCAATGTCAAAGAAGTATGGGATGTCCACGACTGTGGCATGGTGATTAACCCGGCGCTGCTCCACGCTCAGGTCCACGGCGCTCTCTATATGGGTATGGGCGAGACAGTGTGGGAAGAGGTTGTATTTAATGATAAAGGAAAGATCCTTAACGCCAACCTGGGAGAGTACCGGATGCCGACAGCATTAGATATGCCTAAGATTGTATCAGAACTTGTGGAAAGCAGTGAGCCGGCGGGCCCCTGGGGCGTTAAGGAAGTTGGTGAAGGTGCTACCATCCCCACTATGGGCTGCTATTCCAACGCTATTTACGACGCTATGGGCGTGCAGGTGACTAGCCTGCCGCTAAGTTACGAAAAGGTCTGGCGCGCCTTAAAGGAAAAGCGGGAAAAGGAAGGCAAGTCACAATAATAGGAGCGCCTAGCCTAAAAAGTGGTGGCATTTCGCCATTTATCGTACGAGAAGCGCAGCGTATCAAGTGAAAAGGCCCGAAAATCTAGTAAATGTATGTTTGCGACCGTTGTAACTTTACGTGGCGTAACACAGAAGAGGATGAGGTAATCAATCCAGAAAAGCGCGATCCGTATTTTCAACTCAAAGGGGAAATAGAGGGTTTGCTTATTCTGGTGCCTGTTCCATCGCTAAAAAAAGTAATTAATTTTCTCCTGGTTTCATTAGGTTAATGCTTAGATAAAGTATGTTGTGTTATAGAAAACAGTGGGGTTTCACCTTGTTGCACTTTAAATGATATTCCAGGTGAAACTCCACTAAATATATGAGGTTAAGTGCTTTTTCTTGAAAAATTTGCGGAGTGCATTGCTTGAAAAGATGGAACTGGAGGGATTGCTGTTGACCAGAATAGTAGTGGCTATATCAGGCGCCACTGGAGCAATATATGGTATCAGCCTGCTCAGGGAATTGAATAATGCCGGGGTAGAAACACAGCTGATTATTAGTGATTCAGCTAAAAAAACAATTGAGCTGGAAACAGATTACCACGTGGATGATATCGAAAAAATGGCTAGCCACCGGTTCTCAAACATTGATATTGCTGCACCGCCGGCAAGCGGGTCCTTTTTGCACCAGGGAATGGTAATAGCTCCATGTAGTATGAAAACTCTCTCCGCTATAGCCAATGGTTATGCGGATAATTTGATTAACCGCGCCGCCGATGTAACAATTAAAGAGAGACGCAAGCTGGTCCTGATGGTGCGTGAAAATCCACTGAGCCCGATCCACCTGGAAAATATGCTCAAACTGGCTAGGCTAGGAGTGGTCATCATGCCGCCGGTACCATCCTTTTATCACCGTCCGGAATCAATAGAGGACCTGATGAAGCAACTGGCGGGGCGGGTATTTGATCAATTAGGAATAGAAAATTCACTGGTTAAAAGATGGACTGGATAAATCTCAAATAACAGTACAAAATAAATAGAGAACAAAAGTGATATTTGAGCTGTTATCATGAGTTGCAAGTCATTAACTGTTGATCCCTTTTTTTAGTCAATAATGACATCCGGTTCATTAACGTCCCAGAAGATCTGATCTGGAAAAGCGTGCCGCAAGTTCGGCACGCTTTTTGCTTGTTTATGTAAAAGTTTTATATTTTCGGTTGGAAAAAAATTGAACTCAATGAGAGATTGTTAAGTATCATATTGCAAAACGTGTATCTATGTGATTTAAGAAACTGGACAACTTCTCGAACCGCAAATCCACATGGTTATTGAGTTTTTATATATAAATTCAGCAATATATGCCTATCTACTGTCGAACGCGGGCTTAATAGAAAGAGTTTATTTATGTAAAAAGTAGTAATTTTATTAACCGGGAAACCCCAGTTTTTTTTTTAGCCTTAGGGAAGGATTAAATGGAGATGAGACTATTAATATGAAAATTATTTAATGTATTTATAAAAAGTGATATAATGAAAATATACATTTTAATTAATAGACAACCTGGATCAGCCCTTGTCTGGATTGGATACCCGTTAGTTCCTAATCACTTTATGCCTGGAGTGAAAAAGCGTAAACAAGAGCCTTGGTTTCCATGGCTTTTCGGGTTATTGGTGAAAAGTAATTGTAGAAATCCCTGATCTAAGACTTGGTTTAATTAAATTATTTAGAATTTTCAGATTGAATCTGGAATTCTGCTGGAAAATCATCTGCCAGTCTGCTATCATCGGTTTTCCTCAAAAACCCTTTAGCCATTTTCGGTAAGCCGCATCCAAAGTGTTTAGGAGCGTCCAGAGTCTTGGTAATCCAAAAAACCTCTCCCACTACGAAACTAATTTATACAACATAAACTAGCAAATTTAGTGCCACCAATCCAGTGATTCTTAAGGCTGTTGAAAGCTTTGTCAACGGTTTTTGGGGACAGTAGGCAGTAGAGAAATTTTACTGCAAAGGCTGGTTATATGGTGTTTACAGCTGATTTACTCGTTAGAGAAACGGGCTTCTCAAGTTAGAAGGGAGGTTAAGTAATGGCGGGTAGTCAAAATTTCGAGGGAATGATGTATGAGCTTCAGCATTTGCGTAACAGACAAATTACTATGGAGGGATTAAACCGGGAATATTGTACTATGTTTGAAAACTCCTTCGATGCTATGAGTATAGCTGATTGTGATGGCAGACTTATTTTAGTAAATCCAGCGTTTGAGAGGATTATGGGAGTAAAGAAATCAGACGCGCTTGGCCGACGAATTCAGGATTTAATAAACGAAGGGATTAGCGATGCCAGTGCAGCCCTAAAGGTATTTGAGACAGGTAAAGAAGAAACAGTAATGCTTAACACAATCAAAGGTAGACAGGTATTAAGCACTGGAATTCCAAGCTATGATCATAGTGGCAGAATTTTCAGAGTATACTGTAACTTGCGAGACCTAACTGAACTTAACCAGTTTAAGCAAAAATGGGAGCAATCTCAAAAGACCGCTTCAAAATACCTTTTTGAATCCCTTCCATCCAAGAAAGGAAAATCATTCAAGTTCATTGCCCACAGTAAACAAATCAAGCGAATATTGGAAACCGTTTATCGAATTGCAGCTGTGGATAGTACAGTTCTTATCCTTGGCGAATCCGGAGTCGGCAAAGATATTATAGCTCAAATTATTCATGAGGCTAGTCCGCGAAACAGTATCGGTCCGTTCATAAAAATCAATTGTGCTGCTATCCCGGCGGACTTACTGGAATCTGAGCTTTTTGGTTATGAGGGGGGGGCTTTTACCGGAGCAAATAAGGATGGAAAAGCTGGTTACTTTGAGATAGCACATAAAGGGACCTTATTTCTTGACGAAATAGGAGAGCTTCCTATAAAACTTCAGGTAAAATTATTAGCAGTAATCCAGGATCAAAAAATCTGTAAAATTGGCGGGGTAAAGGGAAAAGACGTTGATGTCCGCATTGTTGCTGCTACCAATCGGGACTTGGAGGAAATGGTAAGACAGGGTGACTTCAGAGAAGACCTTTACTACAGGTTGAACGTGGTTCCTATAATAATACCCCCGTTGCGAGAGCGAAAAGAAGATATATCCTTTTTAATTGGCCATTTTGCGGAACTCTATAACAAAAAGTATAATCTGGTAGTTAAGTTCAGCAAAGAAACTATCGAATTACTATATAAATATAATTGGCCTGGTAATGTTAGGGAACTCGCCAACCTGGTTGAGAGATTAGTCGTAACCAGTCAGGAATCATTAATAAAACCTGAGCATCTTCCTAAGAAATATCTCGTACAGGATCAAAAGCCTGCAGTCCGCGGATCTAATTTTAAGTCCTTATGTGAAGCAGTGGGAGAGTACGAATTACAGTTCGTAAAAAGTACTTTAGAGCTTTGTAAAAGCCGGGAAGAGGCGGCTGATAAACTTGGTATAAGCCTTTCCAGCCTCACCAGAAGAGTGAGAAGACTGAAACAAGTCGAGAGTAGAGGTCAGATCTGAGCAACTTAGCTCTAGTCGGGGAGGTGCTGATGGGAGCGCTGTCCGCCCGCCTGGAAGAGTCGGTAGAAGTCTGGGTGCAGGTGTGGGGGATCTCGTGCCGGTGAAGTTTAGGATTTGAATGTTAAGGCTTTTCAAGCCGGGCAGGAAATGGCCGTTCCTAAAAACTAGGTTTCGCTCGAACTTCGGTGGGGGTATAATCCTCCACCGATTAATTATTTTGGGGCATTATATTAATTTATTTCCAATTCAACCATGTATAACAGTTTTGCCCTAGAGTTTCCCAAGTATGTAGCTGAGATGTAGTAATGGCGATGAAATTTAAAAATATTGTATATTAATTGTACAGTGTATATAAAACGGACATACAAAAAAAATACTATTATTCTAATATTGACTATGTTATAGTATATAAAGGGGTATTGTTAAATTATCTTAATGACATCATATCTTACCTAAACAAATGTTGTAGTTGCAGATTTTTTTATAATTATAATTTTTTTATTTTCTGTCAAATACTTAATTTGATGTTGGCATGAAGCTTGCATAAACAGAGTATATAAAACAATACGGGCAGATTGTTAGCAACACATTAAGTTTAAAGCTAAATATCAATGCGATTTAATTGCAAGGAGGGAAAGAAATGGAGTCGACGGTGAAAAAGTGTCGGTGTGATTTAGATGCAGAGTTAGAAAAAGTGATTGCCCGACATGAAGGGAAAAAGGACGATCTGATCGAGGTATTGTATTGGGTTCAGGAGAATTACGGGTACATACCGAAAGATGTGCAGCTGATCATTTCTGAAAAAATGGATATTCCTTTTAGCAAAATTAGCGGTGTGGTTACTTTCTATCATCTATTTTCGTTAAAACCAAAAGGAAAGTATGAGATTTCTCTTTGCAGAGGGACAGCCTGCCATGTGCGTGGAGCGTCGCGGGTTTTGGAGCGGTTTGAAAAAGAGCTGGGGATTAAGACCCATGACACTACTAACGACAATATGTTTTCTCTTGAGGTGGTCAGGTGCCTGGGAGCCTGCGGGCTAGCACCAGTCGTAAAAATTAATAAAGAGTCGCGGGTCAGGATGAAGACTGATCTTGTCCCGGGAATTATTAATGAGCTTAAAAATGCTGCTAAGTAAATATACTTAGTGTTCTCGAGTGAGATTTTTGTTAGCTGTAGTAGACTTACTGATCTTCAGGTTGTGGTTGATGCTCGCTGGACAGATTAGCTCATAACACGGAATAGGAATTTTGCTGGCCGGGCAATTGTTCCCTCTACACTTGATGAAGTGGTTGCCTTTGGTGAAAATGTTGGTTCCAAAACCCCTTTCTAAAAACAACCGTTCAATAGTTATTGCTATTAATAACTATTATATATAAAACAAAATAGCCACGGGGCCTGCTGGTTAGTTAGCAAGTTAAAGGGAACATTCTTATAATAACACAAAGTGTTGAAAAATAATACCGGGGTGATTTGAGATGGGAAAAATCAAGTCTGTTGAGGAACTGATGAAATTCAAAGAGACCGCGCTGGATAAAATTAAGGAGCGGCAGACAAGCGGCAAAACAACGATCGTGGTTGGGATGGGAACTTGTGGCATTACTGCCGGGGCGCGAGATGTAATGATGGCAATTATTGATGAGATAGATAAAAGAAATATTTCTGATGTAATTGTCACTCAGACGGGCTGCGTCGGGATGTGCCAGCATGAACCTATGCTGGAAGTAATCAGGCCGGGTACACCCAATGTAGTCTATGGTCACCTGGATGAGCAAAAAGCCCGACAGATCGTGCTCGAGCATATTATTAACGGTCAGGTAATCGAGGAGCTTGCGCTGGTTCAGCGGGCTTAATCGAAATAGTGAGAGGAGGGTACGATGATGCATTATTATCGGGCACATGTTTTAGTTTGCACGGGGTCATCCTGTGTTTTATCGGGATGCCGTGACGTTAAAGAAGCCCTTGAAAGAGGGATCAAAGAGCATCATTTAGAAGAAGAAGTTCAACTAATCGAAACCGGTTGCATGGGCCTTTGTGATCTGGGACCCCGCTTGATCATATATCCGGAAGGAGTAGCTTACTGTCGGGTACAGGCTAGAGATGCGGCAGAGGTGGTCAGTGAGCACCTGTTAAAAGGCCGGATTGTTGAACGGCTGATTTACCGTGATTCGATAACAAAAAAACCAATTCCTTTTATGAAGGACTTCCCCTTTTTATCCAAGCAAACGAAAATTGCCTTGCGCAATGCCGGCTTTATTAATCCAGAAGATATTGAGGAATATATCGCCAGTGAAGGCTATTCCTCACTGGCCAAGGCCCTGTCCAGCATGACCCCGGAAGATGTGATTGCCGAGCTGAAGAAATCAGGCCTGCGTGGCCGGGGTGGCGCCGGCTTTAGCACCGGCCTTAAATGGGAATTTACCGCTAAAGCCCCTGGAACAAAAAAGTATGTGGTGTGTAATGGTGACGAGGGAGACCCGGGCGCATTTATGGACCGGTCGGTTTTAGAAGGGGACCCGCACTCCGTAATTGAGGCGATGTCTATTGCCGGCTACGCGGTGGGCGCCGATCAGGGTTACCTCTACATCCGGGCGGAATACCCGCTAGCCGTGGAAAGGATCCGCTTAGCCATCAGTCAGGCTCGGGAGCATGGTCTGCTGGGGGAAAACATTTTAGGTACAGGCTTTAACTTTGATTTAAGTGTCCGAGTTGGCGCCGGCGCTTTTGTATGCGGAGAAGAAACAGCGCTCCTTGCTTCTATTGAAGGCCGCCGCGGCGAACCCAGGCCGCGCCCGCCTTTCCCGGCCGTGGCGGGACTGTGGGGTAAACCGACCTTAATCAATAACGTGGAGACCCTTTCCAGCATACCCCCGATTATCTTAAAGGGCGGCGAGTGGTATTCCTCCATGGGCACGGAAAAGAGTAAGGGTACCAAGGTATTTGCCCTGACCGGTAAGGTCAAAAACACCGGCCTGATCGAAGTGCCGATGGGGATATCTTTAGGAGAAATTGTATTTGATATTGGCGGCGGCATTCTGAACAACAAGAGATTTAAAGCTGCCCAAACGGGCGGCCCTTCCGGCGGTTGTATACCAGCCCAATTCCTAAACGTGGGTATTGATTATGAGTCAATGGCCGAATTGGGCGCGATTGTCGGCTCCGGTGGCTTGATTGTGATGGATGAGGATACCTGTATGGTTGACCTGGCCAAATTCTTTACTGAATTCTGCCAGGAAGAGTCTTGCGGCAAGTGCGCTCCCTGTCGGATCGGGACCAAGCGGATGCTGGAAATACTGAACAGAATTACCGAAGGCCAGGGTAAAGAGGGAGATATCGAGGCTCTGGTCGAACTGGGTGAGTATATGAAAAGCAACGCCCTGTGCGGTTTGGGGCAAACTGCACCCAATCCAGTGCTGAGTACCATTCGCTACTTCAGGCATGAATATGAAGCGCATATCCGGGACAAACGCTGTCCGGCTTCCGTCTGTGCTTCCCTGTTTGATTCACCCTGTCAGAATACTTGCCCGGCTGGAGTGGATGTGCCGATTTACGTGGATCATATCCGGAACAGACGCTACCTTGAAGCCTACCTGGAAGTGCGGCGGGAGAACCCGTTCCCGGCAGTTTGCGGTCGTGTATGTGACCACCCGTGTGAGTCCAAGTGCCGACGCGCGACGATTGACGAACCCCTGGCCATCAGGACCCTCAAGCGCTTTGCCGCCGACCGGGTCTATGTACAGAACGCAGGCTTCCCGGTGGAAGCTGTCGGAGAATACACCGGCAAGCAGGTGGCAATTATTGGCGGTGGTCCTGCCGGGCTTACAGCGGCATATTATCTGGCCAAAGTGGGCCATCGGGTAACTATAATTGAAGCGATGCCCTTTGCCGGGGGAATGCTGAAGGTGGGTATTCCCGATCACCGCTTACCTGCTGATATCCTGGCTGCAGAGATTAAAGCCATTGAAGATATGGGTGTCACGATTAGAACCGGCGTGTGTTTTGGGAGAGACCTAACCTTATCTGATTTAGAGAAGCAAGGGTTTAATGCCATATTTATCGCTATTGGTGCCCACGCGGCTCATAAAATGGGTATCCCAGGCGAAGAACTGGATGGAGTAATCTCCGGGATTAGCTACCTTCGAGATGTTAAGTTGGGACAAGCTCCTGATGTCAAAGACAAGACCGTTCTGGTGGTAGGCGGTGGCAACGTGGCTATTGACAGCGCCCGCACTGCCTTGAGAAACGGAGCCAAGGAAGTTAAAATCGTTTACCGGCGCAGCAGGGAACAAATGCCAGCCTTTGAAGAAGAAATCCTGGAAGCCGAACTTGAGGGGGTTAGTTATACCTTCATGGCCGCTCCGTACAGCGTGCAGGGAACAGACGGCCGGGTCACCGGGCTGGAATGCCTGCAATCGGTGCCGGGTGACTTTGATCAAAGCAGTCGCAGGCGGCCGGTGCCGGTAGAAGGTTCCAATTTTGTCATTCCAACTGATATAATAATGACCGCTATCGGGCAGGATGTCGAGCTTGAGGGGTTTAATGGGAGCAGTTTGCAGACAGTGCGCGGGCTGATTCTGGTGGATCCGGACAGCATGGCTACAAACATTCCTTATGTATTTGCTGGCGGAGAATGTGCCTCCGGACCGGATGTAGTGATCGGCGCCATTGCCCAGGGCAAGAAGGCGGCAGTTGCTATTGATCGATATCTTGGCGGTTCCGGTGTAGTTGTTGAACCACGCACCCTCAAGCGGGTTATATCAGGAAAAATAATTGAAGAAAAACGGCCGAGGGAGAAAACAACGTGCCTGCCGGTAGCGGAACGTAAGAACTTTGTTGAAGTAGAATATGGTTTCACCGAAGTTCAGGCTATTGCCGAGGCGACCCGTTGCCTGCGCTGCGATGTGAAGTAAACAGAGGGGGTGAGATCAATGCCAATGGTTAATTTAACAATTGACGGGCTGTCAGTGCAGGTGGAACAGGGTACAACTGTTCTTGAGGCTGCCCGGAAAGTCGGTATTAATATTCCAACCCTGTGCTATTTAAGAGAGATTAATGAAATCGGGGCTTGCCGGATCTGTGTGGTAGAGGTCAAGGGCGCCCGCACTCTGCAGGCCGCCTGCGTGACCCCGGTAGCCGAAAACATGGTGGTATTGACCAATACACCGGCAGTGCGCGCCTCGCGACGGATGACTTTGGAACTTATTCTATCCAATCACCCGTTTGAGTGCCCGACCTGTGTACGCAACCAGAATTGTGAGTTGCAGTCCCTGGCTGAAACTTTCGGAATTCGTGAAGTCCGTTATCAGGGAGCCAGCCCTGAGTATAAATTGGATAATTCCAGCGTCGCACTGATCCGTGATCCGAATAAGTGCATCCTTTGCCGACGCTGCATTGCGGTGTGTGAAAAAGTGCAGACGGTAAAGGCAATTTCCCCACAAGGCCGGGGATTTGAAACCTTAGTGGCGCCTGGGATAGATGTTCCATTAGCTGATTCCAGCTGTGTCAACTGCAGTCAGTGTGTCCTGGTTTGCCCGACCGGTGCGCTGTACGAGCGGGATCAAATTGAAGAAGTATGGGCAGCACTGAATGATCCCAATAAACATGTCATTGTTCAAACAGCCCCGGCAGTACGGGTGGCCATTGGTGAGGCATTCGGCATGGCCCCGGGGAGCATTGCTACCGGACAGTTGGTCGCGGGCTTAAGACGGTTAGGCTTTGACAAGGTTTTTGACACTGACTTTAGCGCCGACCTGACAATTATGGAGGAAGGCAGCGAGCTAATTGAAAGGGTTGCGAACGGCGGTGTCCTGCCGATGATTACTTCGTGCAGCCCGGGTTGGATCAAATTCATTGAAACTTTTTACCCGTCGCTGTTGCCGCACCTATCAACCTGCAAGTCACCGCAGCAGATGTTCGGCGCGCTGGCTAAAACCTACTACGCCGAAAAGGAAGGGTTGGATCCGGCCAGTATTTTTTCAGTATCGATAATGCCTTGTACAGCGAAAAAATTTGAGGCCCAACGCCCGGAAATGAATTCAAGCGGTCTGCAGGATGTCGACGTGGTTTTGACTACCAGAGAACTTGGCCGCATGTTTAAGCAGGCGGGAATTGAATTTAGCGGTTTGTCTGAGGAGAAATACGATGATCCCCTAGGAATTTCGACTGGCGCGGCGGTAATATTTGGTGCAACCGGCGGCGTCATGGAAGCCGCTCTGCGTACTGCCTATGAGCTGATTACTGGTGAAGCCCTGGCATCTGTAGATTTTGTCGATGTGCGTGGTTTGGAAGGGGTTAAGGAAGCCACAATTAAAGCAGGTGACCTGGATGTTAAAGTTGCTGTCGCCCATGGGCTCGGGAACGCCAAGCAGTTAATGGATGCCCTGCAGGCAGGCGAGGTAGATTATCACTTCATAGAAATCATGTGCTGCCCGGGTGGCTGCATAGGTGGGGGCGGCCAGCCAATTCCGACTAACTTGGAGATTAGGAGACAGCGTATAGAGGGTATTTACACTGCTGATGAGAGAATGGAGATCCGGAAGTCTCATGAGAACCCTGCCGTACAGCAGTTGTATAAGGAATTTTTAGAAAAACCGCTAGGACATAAATCTCATGAATTACTGCATACCCATTACACCCCACGCCGGAAATATGAAATAGCTTAATTAATATATGAACCTTCGTTGAAAAGCCCCCAACACTTCGGGGCTTTTCATGATCTAATGCAGATAAAACCACTTTCGGTATCCGAGGGTGGTAATTATGCTGCGAAGAAGGGTATTCCTGCATGCAAGGGTTTAAATCATGGCTAATAAGCCCTTTTCGAATCCTTGAAAAGGGCTTATTATATTTGTGATGGGACAAGTGAGGTATTGGTTTGAATTCGGAATCGTGGTAAAAAACCGGGACATTGCTCAGGGAAAGACGGAGGCGTTGCGTAAGGATTACTCTGGCTTTCAAACGGACCGGGGAAAGCTAGAGTAGACATCTAATGAGAGTAAGGTGAATTATGTGAATACAGGTGCATTAAATGAGACACCACGCGGCAGCAGGTTGCATATTGCGATATTGGGCCGGCGCAACGCCGGCAAGTCAAGCCTGATCAACGCCCTGACTAACCAGACAATTGCCATCGTCTCCGAGGCGCCGGGCACTACAACTGACCCGGTTTACAAGTCGATGGAAATCTTACCGATTGGGCCGGTGGTGCTCATTGATACGGCCGGGATTGATGATATGGGTGAATTGGGTGAGTTGAGGGTAAAAAAGGCGATCGAGATACTACACAATGTAGATTTAATGGTACTGGTGATAGACCCCTCGCTGGGCCCCGGTGATTATGAACTGGACTTGATCCAAAAAGCAGGCAGTCAGGGTGTTCCCGTGGTGGGAGTATTAAATAAAATCGATCAGCAGCTGGAGGTAACACCTGATGATTTGGAGGGAAGGTTAGGTATCCGGGTAGTACCGGTCAGTGCGGTTACAAGGCAGGGTATTGAAGATTTGAAGCAGGCAATGATTGAGGCCGCGCCCAAGGGATGGGTGGCCCCGAGCATAGTCGGTGACTTAATCGGGCCGGGAGACACTGTCATCCTGGTGGTTTCCATCGACCTGGCGGCCCCTAAGGGCAGGCTTATCCTGCCCCAGGTGCAAACTATAAGAGACATTTTGGACAGTGATGCCTGCGCCCTGGTGGTCAAAGAAGAGGAACTAAAGCAGGTGTTGGAGGGCTTCTGGCGTAAGCCGGAGCTGGTAGTCACTGATTCGCAGGTCTTTGCCAGGGTAGACGCCGATACCCCGGCGAACATCCCACTTACCTCATTTTCAATTCTATTTGCCCGTTATAAAGGCAATCTCGAAGCACTAGTGTCCGGGGTACAGGCAGTGGATGCCTTAAAACCGGGAGACCGGGTCCTGATTGCCGAAGCCTGCACGCACCATCGGGTGGAAGACGATATCGGAACGGTAAAAATTCCCCGCTGGCTAAACCAGCGTGTTGGCGGTGAACTTAATTTCGACTGGTCCAGCGGGATTGAAATGCCTGAGAATCTGAGCCGTTATCAGCTGGTGGTGCACTGCGGCGCCTGTATGATTAATCGGAAGCAAATGCTCCATCGGATTGCACAGGCAACCGCAGCCGGGGTCCCAATAGTGAATTATGGTGTGTTAATTGCTTACCTGCATGGCATTCTGAAAAGAGCGCTGGAGCCTTTTCCATCAGCCCGCCAACTGCTTGGTGATTAGAATAGAGGTGGCATGAACCTTATGAAAGCGGCCTTCGAGGATGTTTTAAAGTGTGCTGTTGATGAAATTGAGTTGTCCAAAGAGGAGCTGATTGTCCTAATTAGCGCCGGGGGAAAAGAATGCAACGCCCTTTTTCAACTGGCGGATCAGGTGCGCCGGCGGTACCTGGGGGAGGAGGTTCACCTGCGGGGCATCATAGAGTTCTCCAACTTTTGTAGGAATAACTGTCTGTTTTGCGGTTTACGCCGGGACAATCGGAGTTTGCCCCGGTACCGGATGACGCAGAGTGAGATCCTGGAAGGCGTCCACAAGGCTGCCGGGCTGGGCTGTAAAACTATTGTACTCCAATCTGGTGAGGATGAGTACTTCAGGGCGGACTTGCTGGCCGAACTGGTGTACCGGATTAAAAAAGAGATGGATGTGGCCGTAACACTTTCCGTGGGAGACCGCCCTCGGGAAGATTATGAAATCATGCGGCAAGCGGGCGCCGACCGTTACTTGCTAAAGCATGAAACCTGTGATCCACTGCTTTACGCCAGGTTGAAGCCGGGCGCCAGCCTGGCGGGTCGCGTTGAGGAACTGCGGTGGTTGGGTGAGTTAGGTTTTCGAGTTGGGTCAGGCAATATGGTCGGCCTGCCCGGTCAGACAGTGGAAACATTAGCCGGGGATATTGTATTAATGCGAGAGTTAAAAGTAGACATGGCCGGTATCGGTCCTTTCATTCCCAACAGTCAGACCCCTCTGGGCAGTTGCCCGGGCGGTACTCTTGAGATGACTTTGAAAACTCTGGCGGTGGCTCGACTGGTTTTGCCACTGGCGCATTTGCCTGCCACCACCGCTGTCAGGACCATTGATCCGCAAGGCCGGAAGTTGGCCTTAAAAGGCGGAGCAAATGTTGTTATGCCTAACATGACCCCCCGGGCTTACCGGACAAATTACCTGCTGTATCCGGGGAAAACTGGATTGACGGATACCCCGGAGGAAAGCTTTGCCGCGGCGGTTGAGGCGGTGACGGATGCTGGATGCAAAGTTGCTAGTGGTTATTGATTGTTGCGCAACCTGAAAAAATCACTTAGACAAAAAAAAGGCTTCGCCTGGCAGGCGAGGCCTGGTTAATTGATGCGGGGAATATTTATTAAGATTCCATTTGTTTTGCCAGAAAGCCAGCAGCGGTTTCAGCAAGTTTTGTTTCCAAATTACCCATTTGTACGCCCGGATCTTTGCTTGTGAGAATTACCGCGCCTACAGCATCACCCGCAGCAATAATAGGTGCAATTATCGCTGAACTGTAACTTATATCTTCGTCTGAAGTTAAATAGCAGGGTTCGTTGAGTACAACCATTTTTCTTTCAGCCATGACATTTTCTACAACATTTCCTATTTGCTTATTCATTAACTGCTTTTTAGGGGCGCCGGCTACGGCAATGATCGTATCCTTGTCTGCAATACAAGAGATGTGGCCGAGAGTTTCGTTTAGAGAATCAGCATATTCTGTGGCAAACTCCCCCAATTCACCAATGGGCGAATATTTTTTTAAGATCACCTCGCCCTCCCTGTCAGTGAATATCTCGAGGGGATCTCCTTCCCTGATCCGCATCGTACGCCGAATTTCCTTTGGAATTACCACCCTGCCCAGATCGTCTATTCTGCGCACGATTCCAGTTGCCTTCATTTTTTTCACCCCCTTTAGATTTATTATACGCAGGCGAGAGATTAATTAATCAGGATAGGAAAAAAATCTTTTATTCCCCAGCACTGTCTGTCATAATTAGCTTATGGTAAATTAGCGCTTAGTATACTGTATGAGATAACAAAAAAATATTGGCAATTTATTGTAAAACATAAAAAATAACAGCTAGGATAACACTGTTTTCCTCGCAAAAAGGGAGGATTGCTTATAATGTTGAAGAATTTTTGTATAGTTGTGCACAAAAAGCACGTATTACTTTTGTCAATAATATAGAATATGTTAGTGTTTATTTATGTACGTTCTACTGAGGTGGTAAGTTTGACACAAAAAGAGGACCGGTGTAAAGTATATAAGTTTGCTCCGAGGAAAGGCCCCAAATTGAAAACGGTAAAATACATATCTCCAGAAAAAAAACAGTTATTGAAGCAGCGGGAGCAGAGTAAAAGGGACCGGCGCATTTTTTACAAGGGTATTGGAGTGCTGTTAATTATTGTCGCCCTTTTTACTGCTATTGCGCTCAGGTGAATTGAGAAGAAAGGGGCCTGCGTTTTGATCGTAAGTTTATATATGTTTAAGCTCTGACCTAAACCCAGGGGGGCAGTTCAAGGCTTTGAACTGCCCCCCCGGCCAAAGGGGTACCACATGCAAGAGCAAGAACCCGGGACTGCGCCCCTAAGCCTGTCCTGGTCAACTCGACCAGGACATCGTTAGTGATCATCACCGCCAAGACAAACAGAAGTGCTGATGGGGCCTGATCCAGGTTCCTAGCACTTCTGTAAGACTTAGGTAAAGATCCTGATGGCACTATCCTATTAGCGTCTTACAGTATATAATTAGGTTATAATTGGCATATATTTAATATTGCGAGTAAATTATCAAAGGGAGATGAATATGATTAAGAAGATTGCCAAAGAACCTTCGACGCCTTTGTTTCCGGTCCCCACAGTACTCGTAACATCCTGTTTGAAGGAAAGCAATCCCAATATAGTCACCATCGCCTGGACTGGTATTATGAATTCAGTGCCTCCGATAGTCTATATCGGGCTTCGCCCGGAAGGCAGGTATTCCTACCGGCTGATTAAAGACTCCGGAGAATATGTAATAAATATTCCGACGGTTGCTCTGGCCTGGCAGGTAGATTATTGTGGTATGGTATCGGGAAGCAAGGTAAATAAATTTAAGGAAACAGGTTTGACTCCGGTACCGGCCTCCCATGTTAAGGCGCCCCTGATCGCAGAGTGTCCGGTTAACCTGGAGTGCAAGGTTAGACAGGTGCTAGCGCTGGGCAGTCACGATGTTTTTATTGCCGATGTACTAGCTGTGCACTACAACGATGACGTGCAGGATGAAAAGGGCCGCCTGGATATGGATAAAATCAGGCCGTACGGATACTGTGGCAATGAGTATCGTCTGATAGCGGATAAGATTGGCACTTATGGTTATTCAAAAAAAGGATAAACTTTATTGAAAAATGTTTTAAGGGGGGGGGAGCAAAGTAAATACTTATATCAGACAAACCCTACTAAGGATAATTAAGGGAGATATAACCTCACAGAATACTGAGGCGATTGTCAACGCGGCTAATTCTTCCCTGCTGGGAGGGGGAGGAGTAGACGGGGCTATTCACCGCGCCGGGGGACCTCAAATTTTGGCGGAGTGCAAGCAAATACGCGAAAGACAAGGGGAGTGTCCCACCGGTCAGGCGGTTATCACACGTGGTGGTAATTTGCCAGCCGGCTACGTGATTCATACAGTGGGGCCGGTTTGGATGGGCGGCCAGCATGGCGAAGATGAGCTTCTCTCCAGTGCTTACCGGAACAGCCTGGCCCTGGCCAGGGAGAGCGGTATTCGCTCCATATCTTTCCCTTCTATTAGCACCGGCGCCTACCGGTTCCCGATTGACCGGGCTGCCAGGATTGCCCTGCAAACAGTGCGGGATTATGTCAATTCGGGTGCTCACTTTGAGGAGATACGATTCGTCCTTTTTTCAGAGAGAATACTGGTAGAATATGAGAAGTCTTGGATCGAAATGGAAATTGTTGGTTACTAAGAGCCGGAACTTGCCGCCTGGCTCTTTTTTATGAGCTAGCTATCTATTGTGGTACTTAATTATCAATGATTTGAAAGGTGCCAGGTGTCTATGATATAGCTATACAGGTTATCGTGCTCTAGAGCGGCTTTCTTATGGGACAGTTAAGGGGGAACAATGGATAATCTACTTAAAACGCCTCTATATGATCTGCATCAGATTTATGGGGGCAAAATGATTGGGTTTGCCGGATGGACCCTGCCGGTTTATTACAGCAGCATTCTTGAAGAACACGAGGCCGTGCGCACCCGGGCCGGGTTGTTTGACGTATCGCATATGGGTAAAATAGAAGTCAAGGGAAAGGATGCCTGTGGTTTTCTCCAAAGGTTGACCACTGGAGACGTCGGTATGCTGGTGGATGGTCAAGCCATCTACAGCCTGATGTGCTACCCAAATGGCGGGGCGGTGGACGATATTCTGATTTACCGGTTAGGGCTGGCCCATTATTATGTTGTGGTTAATGCTTCCAACACTAGCAAGGATTTACAGTGGATGATACAGAACAAAACAGATAATGTTGAAATAATAAACGTATCCAGGGACACTGCCCAGCTAGCCCTGCAGGGCCCCCTGGCTGAACAAATATTACAGGGTTTAACAACGGTGGATCTGGCAGCCCTGCGATTTTTCCGGATCCAGGGCGATGTTAATATTTCCGGCATTAATTGCCTGGTTTCCCGTACCGGGTATACCGGAGAGGATGGTTTTGAAATTTATGCCACTCCCGAGCAAGCGACAGCTTTATGGGAAGCGATTTTAAAAGTTGGCAGTCCTGTTGGCGCTATTCCTGCCGGTCTGGGTGCCAGGGATACCCTGCGCTTGGAGGCCGGCTTTACCCTGTACGGACACGAGTTGGCTGCGGATATCACCCCTTTGGAGGCTGGCCTGGACAAGTTTGTCAAGCTGGACAAAGCTGATTTTATCGGGCGCGAAGCACTGGCTAAGCAAGCGGCGCAAGGAGTTGCCAGGAGAATAGCCGGCTTTGAAATGGAGGACCGGGGTATTCCCAGGGCTAATTACCTGGTGGAGTGCGGCGGCAGGGAAATCGGCTTCGTTACCTCCGGCGGCTACTCGCCAACCTTGAAAAAAAACCTTGGATTAGCCATGCTTGAGGCGGAGTATGCCGAAGAGGGTAAGAGAATAGATGTGATTATAAGAAAAAAAAGGCAAAAAGCGGTGATTGTCCGGACTCCGTTTCTTAAAAGACCTCACCGGAACAAGGGAAAGGAGAAGTAGCATGAATATCCCCACTGACCGAAAATATTCCAGGGAGCACGAGTGGGCCAAAATTGATAATTCCGAAGTTTCTATTGGCATTACCGACCATGCCCAGCATGAACTGGGGGACATTGTTTTTGTAGAGCTACCCGAGGTAGGTGCCCAGTATAGAGCAGGAGAAGTATTCGCTGTAGTGGAGTCGGTTAAGGCAGCCTCAGATGTTTATGCCCCGGTGAGCGGCAAAATATTAAAGACTAACGAGGAGCTATTAACCGCACCGGAGATAATTAATAGCGATCCTTATGGGAGCTGGTTTGTGGTGATCGAAATGTCCGACCAGGGTGAGCTTGAGCAACTGCTTGAAGCCGGCGAGTATAGTGAATTCTGCAAGGGGGAGTGAAATTGTATCCGTATCTCCCAATTACCAAAGTTGAGCGCAAGCGGATGCTGGAAGCTGTTGGCGCAGAGGATATAGATGACTTATTTGCGGATATTCCTGTTGCTGAGCGCTGCCAAAAACCTTTCAACCTGCCCGGCCCACTGGCGGAAATAGAATTGGTCCGCTATATGAGGGGACTGGCGGGAAAAAATTTGAATACTGAATGCTATGCTTGTTTCCTCGGCGCGGGGGCATATGATCATTATATCCCCGGTTTAGTTGGTCAAATGCTTGCGCGCCAGGAGTTTTACACAGCCTATACGCCGTATCAGCCAGAAATCAGCCAGGGCACCCTGCAGGCGATCTTTGAATACCAGACCATGATTTGCGAGCTGACCGGGATGGAGGTTTCCAACGCCTCTGTTTACGACGGTGCCAGCGCCATGGCCGAGGCAGTGTCAATGGCCTGCAGTGCCACTAAACGCAGGGAGGTCCTGCTCGCGCGGACTGTCCACCCCGAGGGCAGGGAAGTAGTGAAGACCTACTACCGCTTTAATGGTGCGGAGCTGATCGAATTGGGTTATCTGAATGGTCTGACCGACTGGCAGGAGGCGGCAGAT
>JAQVGZ010000050.1 GCA_028696455.1 Desulfotomaculaceae bacterium
CATGAACTTTTGCCCGTCTCTCAAACCCTCCATGTGAATATTTATTACTTTAAGGCGGGGATCCCGCGCGAGATGGCCTAACACGTCAGTCACATTTATATCTGATGTGTTGCCGGAATCAACCAGGACTCCTATGCCGTTACAAAATTGAGCGGCCCCAATATAAAAGGCGCCGGTTTGGCAAACTATGCCAATTGGCTTAACAGGATTGATAAAATTTGTAAAAGATGTGCATACATGATCAAAATTATTGACAATGCCCAGGGTGTTTGGCCCGAGTATCCTGATGTTGTTTCTAGTAGAAATCTTATGGATCTTTTCCTGCATTAACTTGCCCCGCTCGTCTCCGTCGGAAAAGCCCTGTGCCGTGATGATTACAAATTTGACCCCTTTGGCAGCGCAAACTTCAAGCAACTCTAGCACTGCGTCACGTGGCGCGCAGATGACCGCCAGGTCAGGTACTTCCGGCACATCAAGCAAGGAGGGGTAGGCCTGGAGACCCAAAATTGATCCTCCACGGCGATTTACGGGGTAGATCCGCCCCCGGTAACCCCATTTAAGCAATACTTCTAGCGGGCTTAAGCTTCCTTTGCCAGTGCGCCTGGTAACACCAACCAGCGCGATAGAATCCGGCGTAGTTAACTTTTTATAATCACTTTCAGGCAACATTAAAGGAACCTCCTTAACTAAATTATAACGCAATTGCTAGCACGGAAAATTAAGGCTATTGTACATGAGTCTCCTATTTTAACAGATTAAAATACTCTGCCAACAACAGAGTAATTGCCCAAATCCACCACTCACAAAGAGTAGCTTCTATACAAATTTTAAAGGATAAAAAGGATTTCTATGTTTTTGCATAGGATTCCTTTCACAAATCGACAAGAAATTTTTGATAGCCAAGTCTATTTAAATATTTTAAAACGGACAGTAAAAGTTGAGCCCGCCGGACTAGAGTCAATATCAATTTTTGCGTTGTGCCGGGTGGCAATACTATGGCACACAGGCAACCCCAGCCCTGTCCCAGAATTTTTAGTTGTAAAAAATGGGTTAAAAATTTGATCAAGTATTTCCTTTTCTATTCCTTTTCCTTCATCTTGTACAATGAACAATATCTCTCCTTGGTCTACCATAGTTTTGATTGTAATACTCCCGCCGGGAGACATTGACTCCAGCCCGTTGCGGGTGAGATTCAGGATCAACTGACGGATTTCTTTTTCATCAAGTAATTGATCAGGCACTTCATTCAAAAAAGTTTTGATACACATATCCCCTTTTAGGGCATCTGCTTGAATTAAGGGAAGTATTGTTTCAATAATTGCGTTTAGGTTTTTCCTTTCCAAACCCACTGACTTTTTTTTGGCTAAAGATAAGAATTCAGAGATGATTGAGTTTGCCCGATCAAGTTCGCTTATCATCATTGTGAAATGGTCTTTGTGATCTAAAAAATCCTCTTTTCTAGACATTAATTGCAGAAACCCTTTAACAGTTGTCATCGGATTTCTAATTTCATGGCCAATGCCTGCCGCCATTTGCCCAATCAAGTTGAGACGTTCAAGGAAGGCTATTTCCTTTTCGACACGCTTGCTCTCGGTTACATCGTGTATTATAAAGGATATCCCTTCCGGGTAGGCAAAAGCGCGTACCACATAAAAGGTATCCTTCGGGAACTCTACTTCGAAGTGAGCAGGCTTATGTTTTTTAGCTAATTCTTTTATTTCCTGATAAAGCTCAGGATAATCCTGTTCAGGTACCAACTCCCTGATATCTCTTCCAACGAGTTCCTCCGGGGTTTGATTAAAAATGCGACCAGCCTCTTTATTTGCATACGTAATCAACCTGTTCTTATCTATAGTAATAAATCCATCTGCAATACTTTCAATAATATTATAAATTTTTTTATTGACTGCCATTAGCCTTTTATTAGCGGATATTAACTCGGCTGTACGCTCCTGGACCAGGCTCTCAAGTGTTTCACGGATCTTGTAGTTTTTAACGTACCCCTCCACCTTCAATCTCAGGGTGTCAGGGTGAATAGGCTTAATAATATAGTCCGTGGCGCCAAGCTGATAGCCCTGGACCACATATTCGTTGGCCTGATTAATGGCGGTAATAAAAACAATAGGTATGTTATTTGATTTTTTCCTTTTCCTGATTAATTTGGCTGTTTCAAACCCATTTAACCCCGGCATTTGTACATCCATTAAAATTAAGGCGAAGTTTTCCTCAAGGACATATTTTAAGGCTTCTTCCCCAGAAAGTGCCTGAAACAAATTATAGCCTGAAGAAGCGAGAATGGCTTCCAAGGCAAGTAAGTTTTCCGGCCGGTCATCTACAAGTAGAATGTTGATATTTTTCTCACTAATTTTAGGGCGCCTCCTGGTCTAATTTAATAATTATCGTAATTAGATTATTCTCCGGTAGAGTTTTTCCTTTTTGTCCAGCTCATCATAACAACTGGCTAAGTCTGTACTATGAATTGTTTCTTTATTACCCAAACAAAGTACCCCGTGTATGCTCAAGCTTTCGTGAAATAATTTTAAAACTTGCCTCTGCAAATATTGATTAAAATAAATCAGCACATTCCGACAAATGATTACATCGAATTCATGGAAGGAATGGTCGGTTGCCAAGTTGTGCTGGGAGAATAAAGCGTTTTTTATAAGAAATGGTTCAAAAACAGCATTTTTGCCTGAAACCTTGTAGTAGTCAGAGAAAGCCCTAACACCACCTGCCTTAATATAATTACTGGTAAAGACCTGCATTTTTGCTAAAGGAAAAATACCGAGCTTGGCCTTTTGCAGCATGTCTTCGTTAATATCGGTGGCATAGATAAATGTTTTTTCAAGCAAACCTTCCTCAAACAAAAGAATTGCCATCGAAAAAACTTCTTCACCCGTGGCACACCCTGCATGCCAGATCCGGAGTGCCGCTCTGTTTTTTAACAGAGGCAATAGCTTTTTTCTAATTGCTAAAAAAAAGCCGGCATCACGAAACATTTCTGTAACAGAAATACAATAATCTTGCATTAATAGCTTCATTACCCTTTTGTTATGCAAAATTCTCTCCAGTAACCCTGATATGGTACTTAAATTTTCAGCTCTAATTCTTTGCCAGGTCCTTCTCCTTATTGTAGGATAAACATAGTTCCTAAAATCATAGCCATAATGCTGGTAAATACCTTCAAGCAAAAGGTTTATTTCGATCTTTTCCAGCCTTTCATCGTAATTATGTTCCTTCGTTTCTTTAATGTCTTGCAATCTCTGCACCACCTATTTATACAGCCATACCTGAATTAGCGAAAAAAGTTTTTCTAAATCTACGGGCTTGCTGATGTAATCAGATGCACCTGCGTTAATACATTTTTCCCGGTCAAACTTCATTGCCTTGGCAGTTAAGGCTATGATTGGCAATGTTTCATACTCCGGCATTTGACGTATGACTCGCATAGTCTCATAGCCATCCATTTCAGGCATCATCATGTCCATCAGCACAAGGTCGATATCTGGGTTAGCCTGTAAGGCCTCAATCCCTGCTCTTCCGTTCTCTGCAAAAAGGGTTTCAATCCCATTGTTTTCCAGGGCGGCGGTCAAGGCAAAAACGTTTCGCATATCATCGTCTACAATTAATATTTTACTGCCCGCCAGCAACTCCTGTTCATGCTCCTCTACAGCCGTTGCCTCATCAATGTTGCTTGCTGATGGGCGATCTCCAACTGCCATCTCACTAACCGCGGTTTCCAGCAAAGCGCTGTTTATTTCCAGAGGTAAATAAAGGGTAAAAGTGCTCCCTTCACCGGGCTGGCTGATGAGTTCGATAAATCCACCCAGCAATTCGGCAAGTTTTCGGGAAATAGATAAACCCAGGCCCGTGCCGCCATATTTGCGGTTAGTAGAACCATCTGCCTGCTGAAACTCCTCGAAAATTACCTGTTGTTTTTCCTTTGGAATGCCAACACCCGTGTCCTTGACAGAAATAGCCAACATGGGGGCAATAAAGCTTCCTTTATCCCCGGGCGCAAGGCGGGAGACCTCTTTAATCTGGAGAAGCACTTTTCCCCACTCGGTAAACTTAAAGGCATTCGATAATAAATTTTTAATTATTTGCTTTAATTTAGTTTCATCAGTGTAAATAATTTCCGGCAGGTCCCGATCCATTAAGACACTAAATTTAATGCCCTTTTCCTTAGCGATCGGGAGATAGTTTTGTTCGACAAATTTCTTTATATTCTGCAAACTCACCTCACCGGCATCTACCTGCATTTTACCTGACTCTACTTTGGCTAAGTCTAAAATGTCGTTAATAATATTTAAAAGGTCCTGACCGGAGGATAATATCGTTTTTGCATACTCTACTTGTTTGGCGGTTAAGTTGCCATCGGCGTTCTCAGACAAAATTTGCGCCAGCACCAATTGACTGTTCAGGGGTGTTCGCAGTTCATGGGACATATTAGATAAAAACTCAGACTTGTAACGGGAGCTTAGCTCAAGTTGGCGCGCTTGTTCTTCCAGGGAAATCTTGATCTGTTCCAATTCAGCTGTCTTTAACTGAGAATCTTTATACTGTTCTTCCAACTTTTCGGACGAGGTCCTAAGCTCCTCTTGCTGTAACTGTAACTCTTCGGACTGGGCTTGCAGTTCTTCCGTCAGGGACTGTGATTCTGCAAGTAATTTTTCTACCTTCATTTGATTAGAGATACGGTTAATAACGATGCCGGTATAATCTAACAAATGCCCAAAGAGTTCCCGTTGGACGGGGCTAAATTCCGATAAAGAAGCCAGCTCGATCACAGCAACCACCTGCCCGTCAAACGCCACCGGAAGGACAATTATGTATTTTGGTTGGGCCGAACCAAGCCCGGAGATGATTCTGATGTAATTATCAGGTGCCGGGCTTAGTAAGATCAGCCTGTTTTCCAGCGCACATTCCCCCACAAGCCCCTCACCCAGGCGGAAATGTTGGCTTGCCACGGCCTTTCCGTCAAAGGCATAAGTAGCTATTCTATTAAGATAATTTTGCCCCTCCTGCTCCTCAAGCAGGTAGAATGCTCCATAGCTTGCGCCCACTAATGGAGTTAGTTTTTTTATTAGCTGTTCCCCAAAATTTTTTAAGTCCTTGTGCCCATGATACAGCATGGAAAACTCAGCGATTGTAGATTTAACCCAACTTTGCTCTTGCATTGATTGGTTGTATATTTTTTCATGATTATACTGTTCTTCCAGAACACCGGCCATTTTATTAAACGCACTGGCTATGTCCCCAAGCTCATCATTGCTGTTAATACTAACACGTGGTAAATTTTCAATGGAATCCTGGTAAGAAATATTACTCATGACCTTAGTCAATTTGTTGATATTGACGGTTATGCTTCGAAATACAATGATTGCTATTCCCATAAAGAGGATAATACCTAACATTGATATAACAAGAAATGTCCATGTTGCCTGCCGGTATAATTTTTCGCTTGAAGCAAGCGTATCTTTCATCAGGTTTTCTTGAGACGCTAAAATTCCATTAACCATTTCATTAACTTGCTCTCTAGAACCAGTGCCAGTCCTAGCGGCATAATCGATAGCCTCGGCCATTTGTCCTGACTCAAGCAAATCATGTAATTTTTTCACCACCTGAATTCGGTCATTAAACTTTAGCTTGAGTTCGGGCAGAACATCTAAAAAATGTTCCTCATTACTAATTTTCTCTAAAGCTTCAAGAGCTAATATAGCTTTTTCCCTGGATAGATCAATTTGTCTTAAACGTTCCTGGACATTGCTTTGCCTAAAATCCATTAGCCGAAGCTCTTGAAAAGGTATATAAGTATTGCTAAATTCGTAGCGAAAAATATTAGCTAAACGAACCACTTCATACCGCTGAACCACCATCTGGTCCATATTGTTTTTTAATTTACCTGTTATGTTAATTGCTGTTGCAGATAGAAATAAGATCATGAAAACAAGAAAGCCAAAACAAAGATATATTTTGGTCCGTAATTTCAAAGCAGTTGTCTCACTTTCTACATTATATGTTTAATTATGGTAAACAAATTAAGTATAAATAATAACTTGTTCGACACTAAATAATTAAGTCCTCCTAAATAGGTAAAATTTTATTATCTGATTCTCGCACTTGTAGGAAGAATTTGCTGGGTAGTTAAAGGAATTTGGGTGCTGTTGTAGAAGAAGCTGTTAAAATTAAGGTAATATGTATAAAAAGGTATTGTTCGCCATCAGGAATGATAAGGCCCAGTTATAGATCAAGATAGCAAATGAGCTGATTACATTTATATATTGAAGGGAGTGAAAAAAATGGACGATTTTTGATACGCTCAGTATTGCCCGCATTTTTGCGGTTATTTTATAGTTTATTGCTGACCAGTTCGGAGAAAATGGCATGATGTTTAAGAACATCCAGGTTGGTATGGTAGATCAGGTGGTTGAGGGGCGGTAAATTGAAAACCCAGTGTGCTTCTAGATCTTTTTCCAGGACGTCCGAAATGATCAGTACCAGCGATGCTTTTTTTGAGCTGAACGGACCTAGATAGGCGTACCCGTTTTTGGAGTAAGTCTTGTTAAACTAGATCACCCATGCCGCCGGGTCAAAGTTGCCTTCTACCACGGCGCCCCTGACCCAGCACCTGAATACATCGGTCATTTTGTAGATTGACGAACTTTATTCCACAAAACCTGATCCGGCACTAATTGCCAGTCTCTCCGTAGGAGAGGAAGATCTTTCTTGTTATTGAAACATTTGCTTTGATTTTTTCATAATATAAACAAAAAACAATTATAGAGGAAATGGTGCAGTGATGAAATTAGTATTGGACCCCGGCCATGGGGGGAAGGATGCCGGCGCTGTCGGCAATGGGTTGCTGGAGAAGGACTTAAACCTTGACATCGCCAGGCGGGTCGCCGGCAAGTTAGCGGCTTATAACGTGGACGTGGCCTTAACCAGAAGCGCCGACCTTGAGCTGACCCTCGCCCAGCGCAGCAAGATCGCCAATAAGCTTAGGGCTGATTATTTCTGCTCAATTCATACCAATTCAGGCGGGGGCACGGGGTATGAGAGCTATGTATTTACTGGCGCCCAGGAGGTAACAGAAAATTTACGCACTGTCATTCACAATGTGGTGGCAAGCTATTGTAAAAATAACGGCTTTGTGGACCGCGGTAAAAAGCGGGCCAACTTTGCCGTGCTCAGAGATACCGACATGCCGGCTATTTTGCTGGAAAACCTCTTCATAGACCATAAGCGGGATGCTGACAAACTAAAAGATGCGGCCTTTCGTGATGGGCTAGCCGGCGCCATCAGCAAGGGGCTGGTGCAGGCGTTTAAACTTTCGCTGAAACAGCAGTCGGAAAAAACTCCGGTAAAGACTGCCGCTGCAGCCCAGCCCTCCCAGGCAAGCTCCTTCCTGTCTGCCAAGAACCCGCTAGCGCCTGATTACGTGGATATTTACGTGCGGTTGGGGCAGAAATACGGGATCCGCTGGGACGCTGTATTTGCCCAGTCCTGCAAGGAGACGGCCTTCTGGCGGTTCGGCGGCGACGTCAGGCCGGAGCAGAATAACTTTGCCGGGCTGGCCACCTTTGGCGGCAAGCCCGGGGCTACCTTCGCCACCCCGGCGGAGGGGGTTGAGGCCCAGTTCCAGCACTGGCATGCTTATTATTACGGCGGCGAACTGCCGACTGGGGTGAAAAACTTAGACCCGCGCCGGGACGCGGTGCTAAAAACGGGCTGGGCGGGCACGCTGCAGTATGTGGAAGACCTGGGCGGGCGGTGGGCGCCCTCTGAGGGATACGGCACCAGCATTGTCAACCACTACCTGAAGCCAATGCTTAGCCAGCAAATTGACCGGTGGAACCCGGTGGAGGAAATCGCCAGGCTAAAAAAAGACGGTCTGATCGATAGCGACCATCAGCCCGGCGACCCGGTTACCTGGGGGGAGCTGGCCACGGTGATTAACCGGCTGAGAGGGAAGTAGCCGAAGAGCGGGCGCCATGTAACATATTATTAAGAGGATAAGGCTGGGAACGTTCTTGGAAGAGAAGAAGTCTAGTTAAGTGCCTTTAAGCAAGACTGCCGGACTTCAAATTTAGAGTATTGCCAAAAGGGCCTGATAATCCCAATGACGCGAACGAAGTTGCCTCTGCGAAAATGGAATTATTAATGGACAGGAGTAGATTTTTTGCATCATATATAGTATTATTAACTAGTATTTATCTGAGGGAGGTGGATAAGGGATGTGTGCTTTTGCCGGTATGCAAATGGCAACTGTTTATATTATTCCTGTCAATGATGCTGTTTACAGGGATAAGTGCGCCAATTTTAACAAACTAAATGATAAAATTCCGGAGAAGGCACATCTTTATTGCTAAACTCTTAATGATCTTAATTAGATTAGTAACAATAAAGACGATAGTGTTTTCTGTCGTCTTTTTTTGTGCCTTTTCCAAGAAAAATGGGAAAGGATGAATTATGGACAATAGCTGTTCGCCAGACAATAATTCTTCATGGAAGAAGAAGATAACTCTTTTTTTAATCAGCCAGAATATATCCCTTTTCGGCTCTTCTGTAGTCAGCTTTGCGATTATATGGTATATTACCCTGCAAACCTCATCCGGTAAATGGGTGATGCTTTTTACTATATGCTCATTATTGCCCCAGGTGCTGATTTCTCTCTGGGCCGGCGTCTGGGCGGATCGTTATAACCGCAAATATCTCATTATGCTAGCGGATGGCTTCATTGCCCTGGCCACGTTAGGGCTGGTAGTCGCTTTTTGGGCCGGGTATCAAAAAATGGAGCTGCTATTGGTAATTTCGCTGATCCGCTCAATTGGCGCTGGGGTTCAAACTCCTGCTGTCATTGCCCTATATCCACAGATCGTACCGCTGGAGAAGTTGACCCGGGTGCAAGGCATCAATCAGACCCTGAATTCCGTGTTAATGCTGCTTTCTCCCGCAGTGGGGGGAGTTGTGCTCGGACTCATGGGGATTTCCTGGGCGTTTATGCTGGATGTGCTCACCGCTTCATTAGCGATTGCAGTTCTTAGCTTTATTGGTATTGAGAAGGTTGCCCGGGCTGACGAAACAGCGTCTGTTTTCACCGAACTGCGCCAGGGGGTAGCCTATGCCATTAACAACCAGCTGTTGAAGCGGGTCTTAATCTGTTTCGGGTTGTCCTTCTTCCTTATTACACCGGCGGCGGTATTAACGCCTTTATTTGTGGAGCGCAGCTTCGGCAGCGATGTTTGGCGGCTGACGGCAAATGAAATGGTTTGGACGATTGGTTCTTTGCTGGGCGGGGTCTTTGTGTCCCTGCGGGGCGAATTTAAAGATAAAATCCTCACTTCGGCCGTTTGCCTGGTGGCATTCGGCATTACTTTCGCTTTATTGGGTATTGCCAATCATTTCACCATATATTTAATCATTATGGGTATCGCCGGTTTCTTCCTGCCGATTATCTCAACCGCGCAAACAGTATTGATCCAGGAGAATGTGGCAGCGAATATGATGGGGCGGGTATTTTCCCTGGTACAAATTGTCACAGGCAGCGCCATGCCGGTTGCCATCCTGCTTTTTGGCCCACTGGCGGATATTATATCTATTGGTTTAATTCTCCTGGTAACTGGCGCATTGCTGGCAGTGGTGGGTGTTTGGTACCAACTCACAAACCAGGGGTAAACCAGGGGGACGGTTCCTACGGTTTTAAATGATTTTTGTTGCCGCCTTTG
The DNA here is from genome assembly GCA_028696455.1 of Desulfotomaculaceae bacterium. Taxonomy (GTDB): domain Bacteria; phylum Bacillota; class Desulfotomaculia; order Desulfotomaculales; family Pelotomaculaceae; genus MVQL01. The sequence goes on from JAQVGZ010000050.1 coordinate 9,729, forward strand.
GCCTGGTAATTGCAGCATTATTATCTGTCGGTAAGAAGAAATTAACTGGGGAGCAACTGGTGGAAATGAAAGGCTATAAATTTAATAATTTCTTTGAGGTAAAGGTCATTCCAATTGCAATCGTTTGCGCGGTTATTTACTTTTGTTATTCAAGTACTATTGCTTTTCTGACCGTATATTCAAAAGAAATCAATTTGGTGGACGCCGCCAGTTTCTTTTTTATCGTCTACGCTATAGTAATCTTTTTTTCAAGGCCGTTTATTGGTCGATTGTTTGATATATTATTTATTGTATGGGAAAAATGTTAGGTATGAGAAAAATGAAAAAGTTTGGGTGCCTAAAGCCTTTGCCAATTAGGATACACGTGATTCGCCGCGGCGAGGCCGATGAGCCAGCCGGCGAATGGGATGCTGGTCAGGATCTGCAGCAGCAAAAACCCGGACATTAAGGGGAAGATGGTGTTAACCTGCCCCTCCCATCTGAAGCGGGAGGTAAGCCACGGCTAATTGCGTCACCACAGGTTAAAAATCAACAATTTTTAAAAGGAGAATCGAAAAAAGGATAGAATAAGCTCATAATGCATATTGTAGCAATTTAATATTGATCTATACTCCGAGTCGACGGCCCTAAAGGGGAAGTACCTATGGGTCACGACCGTGCTTAAGGACACTTAAGCAAACGGTAAAACGGAAAACTGTTTTGCCCCCCATGTCTGGAAAGGAGTTGTATAAAAGTGCTGTTTAATTATTGTACTTTAGTCCGGACGTGAGTCCGGTTTTTTTTTTGCTGATAATTTTATCCAGCTACCATGGTTTTTGGCTCTTAGTATGGTAGAACGGATGCCAGGCTTTTAATTATAAAAAAGGAAGTTGGTCTGTGTGCAGGCCCGCTTTTTTTGAAATATTTTATTGAAAGGGGTGCTAGTTAATGTTGTGCTTTTATTTGTGAAGAATCTAAAGAATTCAACCATGCAATTAATTAACTAAGGAGGTTAGCAGGATGTTTGCGGGCAAGAACATCAAGTTCCGGCAAAAAACCATAGTTACACTGGTTGTGCTTGCTATGGTGTTAAGTTTTGCCGCACTCGCTTCGGCTGATGAGCTGCAGGCTCCCACATGGGCGCCTGACGCTGCATTGACGGTGAGTGATATAACTGGCAGTGCTTTTAAAATTAGCTGGCCGTCAGCAACCGGTGCGGATAGCTACGAAGTTTTGGTCAGCAATACCACAGGAGGTGTCACTAACGATGCGCTGAATACCACCGTATCAGGAGACACTTCCTGTGAAGTAACCGGTCTTACGGCAGGCCGCCGCTATGATATCGAGGTTACGGCCGCCAATACCGCCGGGGATAGCGCTGTAAGCCTGGAAAGCATGGTTGTTACCACGCCGGCGAAGCCGCTCTTTACCTTTAAACCAGGTATAATAGCAGACTCAGCCATCCAGGGCAGGTATTTATTCCAGCCGGTGGCTATTCAGGGAGTAACAACAGATTATGAGCAGGTTTATACCTACGATAAGGCAGTTAAGCCTGGTGACACCAGATTTTTATGGTATCTGCAGGCAGGTTTTAATGGTACGAATGCCCGGGACCATGTTGATTCCTTCCGGCTGTTCAATTTGACGGATGGCGAGGAGATAGCCTTAGATTATGGCACGACGAATTTTGGCAACGGTACCGGCAGCTGGACTCCCAGTGGAGTGACGGAAAGCGATACCGGATATACCTTGACACACTTGATGGCCTCAGGCGACTTTAAAGTGGCCAAAATACAATCCGGTTCAACGTGGATCCGTTTTGAGTTGGACATCGCCAGGTACTTGGAAGCTGAGAAAGATTATGCCATTACCATTGATCCGCAATTTCATACCGGCGGTCAAAACCCCAATGTTTTGGGCAAGGTGTACCGCTATGAGTTTAGCACCAGAATCGTCGATACCCAGGCTCCGGCATGGGAAAATGACGCGCAAATCACCTTGGGTGAAATAACTGCCGACAGTATTGCCTTAAGCTGGCCGGCAGCTACCGATGATTACGCCGTGGCCAAATACAAGATTGCCGTCAGCAAGGATGGCAACCCTGTTGGTAATTTGGAAACTACCAATACCAGCTATATTGTTACCGGTCTTTCTGCCAAAACCCAGTACAGCTTCACTGTTACAGCGGTGGATGCTGCCCGCAATGAGAGTAATCCGTTAGCTGCAGTGACGGCCACCACCCTGCCCGGCATCCCGGCCTGGCCGGATAATGCTGTCCTGGAGGCAGACGGTGTCATGGCAACCGAATTAAACCTGCGCTGGCCTCAGATTGGTGGCGGCGATCTGGCAGGGTATAAAGTGTATGTAGACGGGGTGGAGGAAGCAAGCCTTCCCGCCATGCAAACCTACTATGAGCTGTATGGCTTAAACAGCGGTCAAAAGTACATCCTATCGGTGCAGCCCTTTAACGAGCTGGGACAGGCCGGCGCGGCTATAGAAACCATGGTGGTCACTCCCGGCGCCGGCGGGCTAACCTTTACCTTCAGCCCGACAGCTGTAGATCAGGGCAAAGCAGGGTATTATCACCATTACGGCATTATTAACCCGGTGGATTTGGATCATTTCAGCCTGGCCTGGAATTTTGACAAGGGCTTGGACAAGAATTTAAGGTTTAACCTGGAATGTATCCACCTGTTCGATCAAACTACCGGGCAGGAACTAACTCTGGATTTAGGAACGGAACCCTATGTATCCACCCCTGAGGGCGTGTTTTACGCGGGAGACTTTAAATACATCAGCACCGGCGGCGGCGATGGCAGCGGCGACCCAACCGGTAAGGTGCGGATGCTAAAATTTGAGCCCGGGGCAGCCACCCTGGCCCAACTGACCAAGGGAGCCCCATATGTTATCGAAATCGATCCCGGATTTACCTCTAATAACGGTGAGGCAAAGTTAGGCAAGATCTTTACCTTTGCCTTTACTACCGCGGTTGACGATACAGAGGCCCCCGTTTGGCCTGCCGGCGCCCAAATGACCGCCGGCAAGGTGGGTACCGATGCTTTTGTCTTAAGCTGGCCGGATGCCGGCGATAATATTGGCATCGTTGAATACCGGCTTTACCGGCAGGGCGAAGCTCTGGAGTTAATCCAGGCTTTTGACAGCCGGACCAATTCTTATAAAATGGAGGGCCTGACCCCCGCTACGACTTATAATCTGGTTTTACGAGCAAGAGACGCCAAATCAAACTATACCCCGGACCTGACCATATCCGTTACAACGCTCTTGACAGATGATCAGGCTCCGAACTGGCCGCAGGGCAGTAAATTGACGGCCGACAATGTTTTATTTGATAATATGGATTTAAGCTGGACGGCGGCAGCCGACAATGTGGCGGTTACGGGCTACCGCTTGCTGAAAAACGGCAGCGTCGAGGCGGATTTGGACGCTGATACCGATACGTATCATGTGGCTCAACTAACTCCCGGCACTGCGTATGTTTTCAAGGTTGAAGCGAGGGATAAGGCAGGCAATTACAGCACTACCGGTCCCAAACTGGCGGTCAGCACCCTGGATGGTGAAGCCGATACTACACCGCCCTACTGGACCGGCAACGGCAGCGGCTGGACCACCAGCACCAACTACGACTACGATAAAACCCGCGTTACCTATTCCTGGCCCTGGGCTGCAGACAACGTGGCGGTCACAGCCTATCTGGTGTATAGAAACGGCGTGCAGCTAGCTAAGGTGGATGCTTATACCAACAGCTATGCCGATGTGCTGGATTTGGACAACAACACTTACACCTATTCTGTTTATGCCGTTGACGCCTCGGGCAACAGAAGTGTGGAAGGTAAGCCGATGGCGGTTACCAGCCGCAGCCCTGATCAAGATACTTATTCACCGGTCTGGCCCGCCGGCACGGGCATTACTCTTTCGGAATTTACCGATGATAGCGCGGTTAAAATAAAATGGACACCGGCCCAGGATAACAATGAGGTTAGAGGTTATGTGGTAATCAAAGATGGTTTATGGGTTGAATGGGCCGACCGCGGCGAACCTGACACTGCTACCCGCAGCTTTACCGACTGCTTTGTTGTCTACAACCCCTATATTAACAATAACCATATGCCGTCACCCAACTATCCGGCTTTAGTATCCGGCGAAACCTACACTTTTTCGGTCAAGGCCTTTGATCTGTCTGAAAACTCCTCTAAAGGTGACCCCAAAATAACCTTTGTGATGGGGACCAATCCCACCGCCGGGGCTGGAATACCCTTTGCCCTGATCAATGTGGAGAATAAACGGGGATCTCTAAATAGCATTACCGGCGCGCTCAACCAGGTGCTGGCGCCGCAGGATCCGGAAAATATCCAGTTTGTCTGGGAATTTGACGAGCTTTTGGCTGCGGGCTGGGCGGACAAGATTACCCTGACCAATACCGGCACAGGGGAGGAGGTAATCCTTGCCGCAGCTAATTTCCAATACAGTGAAAACAGAGGAAAAGGCATTTTAACCCTGGATTTGGCGCAAACCGGCAGCAAGTTGGCTGATCAGGCTCATTATGTGGTTAAGCTGGACAAGACTCTGGCGGCTCAAAGCGGTAAACAGCTGGGCTTTGATCTTGCCTGGCAGTTTACCACTGATTTTGCCGATAAACAAGCTCCGCAATGGGGAGCCGGTGACTCTCTGACTATAGACTTCCTCAAAGCTCCCACCATTGCCACTTTGACCTGGCCATCTGCTGATGATAACGTGGCGGTTACTCAGTACCAGGTATATCAAGGCGAGACTTTGTTGGCAACCCTGCCTGCCGGGACGCTCACCTATGATGTGGAAGGCTTAGCGTGCAACACGGCATATAACTTTAAAGTATCGGCCGGGGACTATCTGAATAACTTCAGCATGCCTTTGACAAAACCGGCCATAACCCCTGCCGCCGATACCACTGCGCCAAACTGGCAGGACGGCGCTTATCTGACCTTCAGCGATATCGCGGCGGATCACGTAACGGTGTCCTGGCCTGTTGCAGACGATAATTATCAGGTAAAGAGATATCAAATCTATCAGGATGGTATCAACGAGCCTTTGGCAGAGGTAACAGACAATGTTCTGAATTATACCGTCACCGGATTAGCAGGAGAAACCTCCTATAATATAACCGTTAGAGCGCTTGACTTTAGCGAAAACTCCAGAGACCTCGCGGGCAATGTAACCACCATTGTCGACCGGGTCAATCCTGTTTGGCCTGCGGGCAGCAAGCTGCAGGCCAGAGATATTAAGGACACTGCCGTTACCCTGTACTGGGATGCGGCAACCGATAACGTCGGAGTAACAAAGTATCATATCTACCGCAACGGAGAAAAAGTGCTAACCGTGGACAGCGCTGTAACAGAGGCCACTGTGGACGGCTTAAGCGGGGCGACGGAATATACCTTCACCCTAGAAGCGGAGGACTTGCAAGGAAACAAGACCACAACCCTGTTAAGTCTGACGCAGTGGACGGCGCCCAATTCCGTAACACTCGGGGCTGCCTTCCCCTTTAATCTCGATAAGCCCCTGTCCCATAATGTAAGTGTTGATCTTGCCGGCAACACTATAAATAATGTTGTGGACGGCAGCTTTACTAAAAACAATGTGGCATTTACCTTTAGTTTTAGCAAAACACTGACAGACGGGACCTGGCTTAACAATATCGAGTTGCGGGATAACGACGGCAAACCGGTTGAATTGGCACCTGATGATTTCACCTATCTGGAAACTGCGGGCGCTACCTCAAAAATAATAATAACCGTTCCTTCCGGCTTAGTAGCCAGCGGTCAATATACCCTAACTGTAAAACAGGATCTGCAGGCGGCGGATACAACCCTGCTGGGGCGCAACTTCATCTGGGCATTTAATGTGTCTGTTGGTATGTACGGGGTAACGGATATTGCGGCAGGCTACAATTCATACAGCGCGTTTAAGTATCCGTCGGACCGTTTCTATCTTGTGTTAAAAGATGACGGCAGTGTTTGGACCTGGGGCAACAATGATTACGGCACCCTTGGTGACGGCACTTACGACCGGCGGGATATCCCCGTAAGAGTTGAGGGGTTAACTGGTATTACTGCCCTGGAAGCAGGCCGGGACAGCTGCTTTGCCCTGGATCAGGACGGCGCTGTCTGGGCTTGGGGCTCCAATGAATACGGGCAGCTAGGCAAAGGAACAGTACCTTCCGGCACCAGCGGGCGCTATGGCAATAATATACCGGAGAAGATTGATAACTTACCAGCCATTACGAAATTGAGCTATGGTTTTGGCAATGTAGCAGCACTGGATGTAAATGGCGAGGTATGGTGCTGGGGCAGTGCGTCGCAGGCCGGTTTGTCTTCGAAATCGCAGTGCAGCGGAACACCATTGAAAGTAAGTGATCTTGTAGATGTGGTGGATGTAGCCGCAGGATTTCATGCTTTCCTGGCGGTAACCGGCAATGGTGATGTTTTTATTTGGGGCAGCGGTAGCAAACCGGCGCAGGTGGCCGGTCTTAGCGAGATAGTAGCTGTAGATGCCCAGGGTATTGACCAGAAAAATACGATCTGGATGGCTTTAAAGGCTGACGGTACGGCCTACATCTGGGATAAAAACAGTAGCGGATCAGTTTCCGTTGTACCGGTGCAGGTGGCCGGCGCCAGTCAGGTTAAAGCAGTCATTGCCGATGGACCCTATGTGCTGAACGCCAGCGGACAGGTGAGCAATGTTGACTATAAAGCGCCGCCTGCCCTGGGGGCAAACATAAGCGCCTTAAATAATGTGGTGAAACTGGCCAGCTCAGCCCAGGGCGGTCTGGCACTGCAGACAGATGGCGCCTTATTGCAGTTTATCGGCGCGGCTGTAACGCCTGTGGACTTAACCATGGCGCCTGCGGATGTTCCGGTATGGCCTGCCGACAGCAAGTTAACCATTACCAACCTGGCCGGGGCAGCATTGACCCTGAATTGGGCAAAACCCGACGTTAATGTTTCCGGGTTTGCCATTATGCAGGACGGGAACAGGATCGCTACTGTTTCCGGTGATGCTTTAAGCTACGATGTCCTGGGTCTGACCAATGGACAGAGCTACACCTTTAAGGTGGAGGCCCGCTTTATCAACAGCGATTGGACGTCCACCGGACCTGCTGTTACCCAAACGATGAATGAATGGAATCCCTCCATGCAGGGAGCCGGCAAGCTGGCGATGAGCGGTAGGCATACCTTGATGGTTGGCGATGACGGCAATGTTTGGGCCTGGGGGCAAAATGAATACGGCCAGCTGGGCATAGGTAATAACAACGAGCAGTTAAGTCCGGTTAAGATCGATGGCCTGGTAAATGTTGTGGCGGTAGCCGCGGGTGATAACCACAGTCTGGCTTTGGATCGAGAAGGCAATGTCTGGGCCTGGGGCAAAAACAACCTCTATCAGCTGGGCAACGGCAGCACCACCGGCAGCAATGTGCCGGTAAAGGTGATAACCGGTGGGATAAAAGCCATATCTGCCGCGGCGGATCATAATATTGCCTTAAAAAATGACGGTAAGGTATTGGGCTGGGGGGCTGACGGACC
>JAQVGZ010000134.1 GCA_028696455.1 Desulfotomaculaceae bacterium
TATTTCCTGCACCTGATCGGTGGTAATGGCATCTATGCCACAGCCAAAGGAATTAGGCTGGACCAGTTCTAAATTTGGCCGGGTGGCTACAAAGCTTGCTGCCGCATAAAGGCGTGAATGATACATCCACTGGTCGATTACCCTGACAGGTCTTTCGACTTTCCCCAGGTGGGCCACCGCATCTTCAGTAAGGACAGCCATACCAAGGGAGTTAATGATCTCCGGCAGCCCGTGGTTAATCTCCGGGTCTAAGTGATAAGGCCGGCCGGCCAGCACAATTCCCTGTTGCCCCGTTTGCTCAAGATAAGCCAGCACTTCTTCACCTTTTTGTCTAATATCTGTCTTAAAGCGCAGTTCCTCCTGCCAGGCCTTGTCGACGGCACGGGCAATCTCCTTTTTGGAGAGCCCCCAGGCGCCTAGCTCCTGATAGAGCCGGATGGCCAGCTGCTTTTTATGATCATAGGGGAGAAAGGGGTTAATCAATTGCACAGATTGATCCCGCAGAATATCCATATTGTTTTTAATTACTTCGGGATAAGAAATAACCATCGGGCAGTTAAAATGATTGTTCGCCCCTACTTGTTCCTGGCGCTCATAAACAATTGAGGGATAAAAAATAAGCTTCACCCCCTGGTTGATCAGGGAAGCGATATGTCCATGGACCATTTTAGCGGGGAAACAGGCAGTGTCCGAAGGTATAGTTTCACTGCCCAGCTCATAAACAGCCCGCGAGGAGCGGGGGGATAATTCCACCCGGAAGCCTAAATCAGTGAAAAAGGTAAACCAAAACGGATAGTTTTCATACATATTGAGCGCCAGCGGGATGCCAATGGTACCTCTGGCGGCTTTTTCCGCCGCCAAAGGCTTATAGCTTAGGAGGCGCTCATACTTATAGGCATAAAGATTCGGCAGGGTAGACTTTCTTTGGCTCTTGCCGATGTTTTTTTCACAACGGTTGCCGGATATGAACCGGCTGCCATCCTGAAATTTATTGATCGTAAGCAGGCAGTTGTTGCCGCACCCGCCACAGCGGCTCAATGTAGTTTTTATGGAGAACTGGTCTAACTGCTCCGGTGATAAAATAGTGCTCTGCTGCCCTTTTTGAGCGCGGTCCCGGGCAATAAGCGCAGCTCCGAAAGCTCCCATGACCGGCGCAATATCCGGTCTGATCACCTCTTTTCCAGTGATGAGCTCGAAGCTTCGCAACACGGCATTGTTTTGGAAAGTGCCGCCCTGGACCACAATATTATTCCCCAGGTCTTGGGGGTTTCTCATCTTAATGACCTTAAATAAAACGTTCTTAATCACCGAATAAGAAAGTCCGGCCGAGATCTCTCCTATCGAGGCCCCTTCTTTCTGAGCCTGCTTGACCATCGAGTTCATGAAGACAGTACACCGGGAACCTAAATCCACCGGTGCGGGCGCAGTTAAAGCCAGTTGGGCAAAATCTTGTACCGACAGCTCCAGCGATTGGGCAAACCCTTCAATAAAAGAACCACACCCGGAGGAGCAAGCCTCATTGAGCATGATACTCTCAATGACACCGTCTTTGATCTTGATACATTTCATATCCTGACCGCCTATATCCAGGATCAGGTCTACCCCGGGATTAAAAAACTTTGCCGCGGTATAGTGTGCTACCGTTTCCACTTCCCCTACATCAACACGCAAAGCTGCTTTTAAAAGTCCTTCACCATAACCGGTTACCCCGGCAGCGGCAATTTTTGCAGTGGCCGGGAGGCGGCTGTACAGGTCTTTCAATATATTTATGGCCGAATGTAAGGGGCTGCCGGAATTATTGCCGTAAAAGGAATACAGGATGTAGCCGTTTTCATCTATAAGGGTGGCCTTGGTGGTAGTAGAACCGGCATCTATACCTAAAAAGCAGTTGCCCGCAAAAGTAGCCAAAGCTTTTTTATTGATTTGATGAGTGCTATGCCTCTTCCGGAAAAGGTCCGACTCGTCTGCGTCAGAAAATAGAGGCTGCAGCCGGGATATTTCATAATCACCGGATATATCTAAATTTTCCAACCGGTTAATCAGTTCCGGTAGATGAATGACCTGTTCAGAACTTGATGCCAGGGCTGCGCCGATAGCAACAAAAAAATGACCATCTTTCGGGAAGAGAGCCTGACTATCACTGAGTTTAAGGGTTTCTTTAAACCTTTGCCGCAATTCAGGCAAGAACCATAGCGGACCACCAAGAAAAGCAACGTTACCCTTAATCGTTTTTCCGCAGGCCAGCCCGCTGATTGTCTGATTGACTACCGCCTGAAATACTGAAGCAGCAATGTCTTCTTTGCGCACACCCTCGTTTAAGAGCGCCTGTACATCTGTCTTGGCAAAAACACCACAGCGGGAGGCAATAGAATACAGGTTGTTATATCGTTTGGCCAGCTCGTTTAGACCGGACGCGTCCGTGCCCAGCAAGGCAGCCATTTGATCAATAAAGGCCCCGGTTCCCCCGGCACAGATACCGTTCATCCTTTGGTCCAGCCCGCCCTGGAAAAAAGTAATTTTCGCATCCTCACCGCCCAATTCAATAGCTACGTCAGTATGAGGGAGCATTATATCAATGGCCTGGCTGCAGGCTACTACTTCCTGGATGTGTTTTATACCCAGCCAGGAAGTGATCGCCAGCCCAGCCGAGCCGGTTACCATACCCGTAAGCGGCTTATTGCCGACTTGGGCCAGGGCACTGATTAATAGCTCGTGAGTGTGCTTTTTGGTTTCTGCATAGTGACGTCGATAATTTTTATAAATGATAGCTCCGTGATCATCCATAATCACCAGCTTGACCGTAGTCGAACCTACATCTAAGCCCATACGCAGTGTGTCGATCATTTGCTTCCCTCCGCAGTTATTCATTGATTGAAACAATGTTTGAAATGATCGTATCTTTATGGTAGATTAGAAACAAATTCTTGTCAACGGTCCATTTCATAAGTTTATGAAGCCAATAGATACGTATTCCATGGAGATTAAAACACCGTTTAAATATAAGGGAGTGGAAATAAATGGGACGCCATTTAAATACCCTTACAACTAAAGAAAAGATTATCCGGGTTGTTATGAATATTATTGCAGAAGACGGTTTTCAAAACATTACTATTAGAAAGATTGCAGCGCGGGCGGGCGTTAATGTAGCGGCGATCAACTACCATTTTGGCTCTAAAGATGCCGTAATTAACGAGGCGCTCAGGACCGTCACTAGTCAGCTGAGGAATACTTTTCAATTTTTAAAAGAAAGTAATGAGAGCGGAGAAACAAGGCTTGCTAGGTTTATTAATGACTACACCGATATCATGCTTAGATATCCTGATATAATCAAGAATGTGATTTACCAGCAAATTCATCATAAGCAACTCGATGAACAAGCAGAGTACGTAACTTTTCTCCAAACAGAGGGTATCGAGTTGATTAAGCAATCTATTAGACAGATAAGGCCGGAACTCAACGAATCTTCTCTTCATTTAAAGACCCTGCACCTGGTAAGCAGCATTTCCTTTCCTATTTTAATGGGGGAGCAGGTTAAAGAAATTATGGGAGTAGATTTGCTTGATGGAGAGATTAGACAAATGCACACAAAAGTAATCCTGGAAAATGTTTGCCGGGAAAGTTGACATACCCTGCACAATATCAATATAGTCCCGGGGATGTGTGGAGCTGTTGCTCTTGTGGTAATACTAGATAAAAACCGGGGGGATCAGCATGTGTGCCTTTGCCAGGCCTAAATTACCCTTTGCATGGCGAAATAAAGATAATTTTTCGGCATCTCTTTCCAGGTGAATTGGATATGTGTTTTATGATGTTCTGCCCGGGCATGGGTACGAAATCCGTGAGGAGCAGATCTACA
>JAQVGZ010000135.1 GCA_028696455.1 Desulfotomaculaceae bacterium
CCCATGAATATTTGCGCCAGTTGCATGTTGTTTCCTTGTGGACCGGGGAGAGGGTCTCGCACCCCCATTACCGAGCCGAGTAGCTTGGCGTCCTAACCTTAGACGATCCCCGGCGATTTATGCTGGTGGACCGGGGGGCCGGGATTTGAACCCGGCTTTACCAGGCTGAGAGGCCCGGCGTCCTTCCGACCTAGACGACCCCCGGTCAAACTTATTTTTCTTTAAGATCTGCTGCCTTCTCGATTTTGGGCCTCAATTTGTGCATAACCTGGCTGCGGAGGTATGCCTTGACGTAGCGGTTCATGCTGCCATCGGGAAAAATGATCCGGTTATTCTTAAGGATCTCCATACCATCCATGATTTGAATTGCTTCCAGGCCGGTCATCAGGGATAGCTGGTAATAGTCGATAGAAACCAGTTTCCATAATTTGCTCAGGTCCAGTTCCGGCCCGGGATCGGTCAGGTCTTTTTCCATCTGTTGCCAGGCCAGGGCGATTTTTACCAGATAGGGGCTGTCTATCAGGAAGTTGACGATTTCGGGAATCTGGGCTGCCCGATAGGGGGCTAGCACTTCGTCCCAGGTCATAGGACCGCCATCTCCCTCAACCAACTGGTGTGGGCCTTTAGCCTGAGATTCAGTTCCGGGACTTCGATCCCCAGCTTTTCTTCCAGCCAGTGGGCGATTTGCCGGCGGTGGCAGACTTCCCCCGGGGCCTCCCAGCACAGCATGATAAAGTTATCGCCGCCCAAGTCACTCAGGACCTTCTGAGGGTCCAGGTTGTCCAGGACCTGCTTTTTGTAAAGTATGGCCCAGGTGCCGTGGTCAACCTGTCGTTTAAGACCCATCTGCAGCAGTTGTTTGGAGGGGGCCAGGGCCGGATATCGGCGCCCGCGCCAGCCGCGGGGAACGCTTCGGCATACCGCTATCCCCTGGGGCAAGTGTCCGGCTATCTTAAAATTAGACGTGAAGATCATCAGTTTCCTTTCGATAAAGTTGCCTTGTCGATTGCGGTCTTGGCCAGTTCCAGACAGTTTTTGCAAAGGCATATTGAAAAGGCGTGGGCCACGCTGATCTTGACTGTCGTCGTCAGTCGGCCGCAGTGATCGCAGCAGTTATCGTTTTCAAATCCCTCTTCCAGCCAATTATTTACTATCGTCTCAATCATTTTTGCCTCTTTAATGATTCGTAATAATCAATGTTTACGAGAACATATCTGCCAGAAGCATCCCGCTTTACAGGTAATTTTTTCTCTTTGATCATTTTTTTAATGGTCGAGGGGTGCATGTTCAAGAACCGACTGATCTCCTTGATGCCTCGGTAGAAAGTTAAAGCTATGGGACCGTTATGCTCTGGTTTCATGATCGGGTTCACCTAAGGTTTGTGGCCATGATATGGAAATCCTTGCCTTGTCCTGCCTTGTCAAGCCGTTTCATACTTAATAAATTATTTTAATTTCGGTATTGGATTATCAGGATGATAGGCCAAATTAGTAGGTTTACCTGATCTAAAAGCATTCCAGGCCAAAGCGCAACGATAAGCATATTCATGATCAGTTACACTTCGGGCAGCATAAACCGATCTACGCACTGATGCTCTTGTTTGGAGCAGGAATTCTCTTAGTTTCATTTCGGGCATATCTCTTTTTAAATTCTCTCCATCCCTAATTCTTTCCCAAAATTTGTAGGCATCGGATTGATCAATTTTCCAACTTTTAATCATAATAAGACCAACAGCTTTTTTTCTTAAAAATTTAGAATGATTACCCGATGTATTCTGATAATTACTTGTTAATATATTTGCCAAAAAATCCCCTTCTTTTAAATAATTTTTAAGTAATTTTATTTTATCTTCCTTTGTTAGCCAAAATTTTTTGGTTGGAGTTGCAATATTCTTAAAATGAACATCTACAGGAGACCCCAATTTCCTTAATTCAGCTTTTTCAATAGTTGCAATAGCAACCAATAACAATGAAACATATTGAGGCCATTTTAATTTCAATGCACAGTGTTCAACTTTAATCATATCTTTCATGCTTCGAGGCAATATCTCGAATTGACGAAAAGCCTCAGATAATTCAAGATTGTTGGCAACCTTAAATCTCTCTAAAATACAAGGCACTGTTATCCCAGATTCAATAACGGCATTGCAAACATGCTGGCCGTTGATCATTATATCTTTTAATCCGTTCATAACAGCAAAACCAACTTCGCCGAAACGGAAAAGATTTTTCTCCATTTTATTAGCCAATTCCCAGACATATAACGGTCGGACTTCTCTTTGAGTTTCATAAGTATTGAAAGTCAAATAATGTTTGGCCAAATCGGGGCTAAGTTCGATCATACGTCTTTCAATTAAATTCTTTCTTAAATCAATCATTTATCTTTCCTCATTAATTTTTATTTGACATTAATGAGGTCATCAATTAAGCTAACAAGCTTAAGAGAAGCCTCTTTCGATGTGTGTTTCCAATTTTCCAGGCGCGCCCTTTGAACTTCCCGGTAGAAAGCATCGAAGGCGCGCCTAAATTCCTCATCAACCAATTCTTCTTTGTAAACCTTTTCTTTCTTAGCCTGCTTTTTCCTAACCTCCTGTTTGGTATTTTCCTTTTTGAATTCAGAGACGACCTTAGCCACATGGGCAGCCGTAACTTTGCCGTCTGGGGCCGTTTCCACAGCCTTTTGCCATGCTTCCTGCTGCTGTTCCGGTGTTTCTAGCTTGGTTAGCGGGCGGGCCTGGCGTTCGTTGATAGGTGTAATGTTGCCCATGGGCAACAAATTATTCTTTACTGATGCGGATTCAATTAGACGATGTGCGTATGTTCTTCCCATATCCCACCTATCCCGGCAATAATCCTCAAAAGTGGTGTGGGTTTCACGGTAAAGCCTGGAATCTCGAATCTTAGCCAGGGCAAAGCCTACCTGATAAAAAGTCCCCAGGTTTTTGCTGATAATAGATTCAAGTTGCTCTAGTTCGGTTTTTTCTGTAAGCGTTAATTCTGTAGTCATGTTAGCCTTACTCATTCTCCAAGCAATCTAATCTCCACCTCCCAGTGCGCCAGTTTGCCGTAATACTTGCCAGTACCCGGTAGGTATTCCACCACCTGCTTGTCGTCTTGCCAAAAGATGCCGCTGCAAACATCCTTAACCATTTTAAGAAGGTTATCCAGATCCGGCTTCGTCGTCGGCCTGATCTCGCCGGCCAGGGCCGCGGCCTGCCATTTCTTAGATTTGGACTTGGGGACTGGCAAGTAAGCTCGAAGTCCAAAAAGCAGGGGGCCTTCCAGGGGTTCCGGTGGCCGGTGCTCCAGAAGTAAGGCCACCAGCCTATTTTCCTCCTGGCGCTGTTTCGGGGCCTTGTAAGACCGCCCGACGATTCGATCCCCATGCCTAAAGGCCCGCACCCGGTCCCGCATCTGCGCCTTGGGCGGAATGATGATGGTGAATTTCACTGGCCTTTTCCCCACCAGGGCTTAAACCCTCTGAGCTTTGCAACAACCTCTGAAAAATCTCCCCGGAAACAGATACCGCGATCATCAATGTAGGCTTTGGCCGGAGGCTTGGTGTTCGTGATCGTGTCAACGAAACCGGCCATTTTGTGCCTGATTAGCCAATTTGTTACAGCGAAAGGTTGCCGCGTAGTCAGGACTACCACCCTGTATCCCAGACTGTTTAGGTCTGCCAAAAAATCGCCAACTTTGGGCATGGGCTTTCCTAAATGGTCCGGGCCTCTCCAGCCGTCATATTGGGCCAGCACTCCGTCAAAATCCACACATACCGTGGGAGCCTGCTGCTTATAGCAGTCGTAGCACATATCTTGTTGCCCCTCGAT
>JAQVGZ010000051.1 GCA_028696455.1 Desulfotomaculaceae bacterium
TGGATGCAGAGATTATCCGAGAGTTCATTGACAAAATTATAGTATTTAAGGCTGAAAAAGTAGATGGCCGCAGAACCCAGCGGATTCAAATTTTCTATAACTGCATTGGCGCTATCGACTTACCAAACTAAACGAAAAAACGGCATAGCCGAATATCAACGACTATGCCGAATTTTTCAGGAATTATAAATCCCTATCTGACCGCCCCTAATCGAGCCCTTTTTTATCCTAACAAACAACCTCCCGCTACAACCGCTCTTTCAGAAGCTTATTCACCAGCGCTGGATTAGCCTTGCCCTTGGAGGCTTTCATCACCTGGCCAACCAGGAAACCTAATGCTTTGTCTTTGCCTGCCCGGTAGTCATCTACGGACTTTTGGTTATTGGCAATGACTTCCTCCACAATTGCAGTTATAGCTCCTTCATCACTGATCTGGACCAGTCCTTTTTCTTTGACAATCGTCTCCGCAGCTTTGCCTGAGGCAAACATTTCCTCAAACACCGTTTTGGCGATCTTCCCGCTAATCGTGCCTTTATCGATCAGTTGAAGCAATTCGGACAGCTGCCTCGGTTTAATGGAGCAATTGGTTATATCTACCCCACTGGCATTGAGCAGCCGTGAGAGATCGCCCATCACCCAGTTGCTTACTGTTTTAGGGTTTGGGTAGGCAGCCACACAGGCCTCGAAGTAATCCGCCAATTCCCTGGTATTGGTTAGGACCATGGCGTCGTAGGCGGGCAGTCCGTACTCGCGGACATAACGCTCTTTCCGGTCATCAGGCAGCTCCGGCAAGGAGCGCCTAATCTCCTCGACCCATTCCCGGTCAATCACCAACGGCACTAGGTCTGGATCCGGCATGTAACGATAATCGTGCGCCTGCTCCTTGCTGCGCATCGATATAGTTATTCCTTTTTCCTCATCCCAGGTGCGGGTTTCCTGAAAGATGCGTCCCCCCTCTTCTAAAACTTCAATTTGCCGCTCAATTTCATAAGTAAGCGCCTTTTGCAAGGCTTTAAAGGAATTCATATTCTTAATTTCTGTTTTAGTGCCTAACTTAGTGCTGCCTGCCGGGCGCACCGAAACGTTGGCATCACAACGGAGGCTGCCCTCTTCCATTTTGCAGTCGGATACCCCTGTATATAAAATAATTGCTTTTAACTTATTGAGATATTCGTATGCTTCCTCCGGAGAGCGCAAGTCAGGCTCGGATACTATTTCGATCAGCGGCACTCCAGACCGGTTGTAGTCCACCAGGGAAAAAGGTGTTGTAGTAATACTACCCTGGTGTACCTGTTTGCCAGTGTCTTCTTCAATATGCAGTCTGGTTATACCAATTTTTTTTGTTTTACCATTTAACTCTATATTCAGATAACCATGCTCTGCTATAGGCAAATCATATTGGGATATTTGATAATTTTTAGCCATGTCCGGGTAAAAGTAATTCTTGCGATCAAACTTGGTAAAGCTGGCTATTTGGAAGTTAAGCGCCAGCGCAGCCCGTATCGCATATTCGACAACAGATTTATTAATAACCGGAAGCGCCCCCGGCAACCCCAGGCAACCCGGACATACGTGAGCATTAGGCTCACCACCAAACGCGGTAGTGGAGTGGCAAAATATTTTAGACCTGGTTTTAAGCTCCACATGAACCTCCAGGCCAATGACGGTTTCGTACTGGATCAAATCTAGCCCTCCTAAATCAGCCGCCGGGCGTTAAACACCAAGCGTCAGAATAATTGTTCCTGAAAGTTTAAACCTCTGGAAACTCCTTGTGATAATCAGTATTTTGTTCAAAAGTATACGCCGCCCGGAGTATTGTTCCCTCATCAAAATACTTGCCTATTAATTGCAGTCCCACCGGCAGCCTACCCACAAAGCCGCAGGACAGAGAGATGCTCGGTATGCCGGCCAGATTACTAGAGCTGGTGAAAATATCAGATAAATACATCTGAAGCGGATCATCGATCTTTTTACCGAAACGGAAGGCCGGTGTCGGGGAGGTAGGCGATAACAATAAGTCATATTTTTCAAAAGCCCGTTCAAAGTCCTGCTTGATCAGCGTCCGCACTTTCATTGCCTTCAAGTAATAAACATCATAATAACCTGCAGAAAGGGCGTATGTCCCCAGCATTATCCGTCTTTTCACCTCAGGACCAAAGCCCTGGCCGCGTGTCTTCATGAACATGTCAATTACGTCTCCGGCCTCAAACGCCCGGAAGCCATAACGTACGCCATCATAACGGGCTAAGTTTGAGCTGGCCTCGGCCGATCCAATGATATGATGAGTAGCTAAGACATACTCGGTATGGGGAAGGGTGGTATACTCAACATCGGCCCCTAACGACTCAAACAAGGACATCGCTTTTTCAACTGCAGCGCGCACCTCCGGTTCGAGCCCCTCAGCCATATATTCTTCGGGTACCCCTATTTTCAGGCCACGTACGTTGTTAATTAAAGAAGCGGTAAAATCCGGGGTTTTATAGCTAGCCGAGGTGGAATCGTTGGGGTCGTGACCGCTAATAGCCCCGAGGAGCAGCGCGCAATCGGTCACGTCTCTGGCAAAAGGCCCGATCTGGTCCAAAGAAGAGGCAGAAGAAATTAAACCGTAACGTGAAACAGCACCATATGTAGGCTTCAAACCCACCACACCACAAAAAGAAGCTGGCTGGCGAATAGATCCACCCGAGTCCGATCCCAGCGCACAAACAGCTGCACCTGCACAAACGGCTGCAGCAGCTCCGCCACTGGAACCGCCTGATACCCGCTGGGTGTCCCACGGGTTTTTTGTTGCGAAAAAGGCAGAATTTTCAGTGGAAGAGCCCATAGCAAACTCATCCATATTGGTCTTGCCGATAACTGTCGCCCCGGCCGCTTCAAGCTTTTCTACTACCGTAGCGCTGTAAGGTGGAATAAAGTTGGACAGGATTTTCGAGCCTGCGGTGGTCCGGACGCCTTTAGTGCAAATGTTATCTTTTAAAGCAACCGGAATGCCAGCCAGAGGAGCAATTTTTTCACCGGCTTGAATTTGTCTGTCCACCACCCGGGCACGTTCAAGCGCACTTTTCTTAGTAATAGTAATGTAAGCTCCGATTTTATCATCAACGGCTTCTATCCGGTCAAAAATCTTATTATTTAGCTCCTCTGCCGATAGCTCTTTGTTAATTAACAGATCATGCATTTCATGAGCTGTAAGCTGGTAAAGCTGCAACCAAATCGCCTCCTGATTTCCTATACAATTTTGGGCACCTTAAAATAATTCTCTTCCCGGTCGGGACAGTTAGCCAGGGCCTCTTCAAGCGGAAGATGGTCCCCTACTTGATCCTCCCGGTAAACATTTTTCAGCGGCAGCACGTACGCTGTAGGCTGTACATTCTCCGTATCAAGACGCTGTAAAGACTGAAAATACTCTAAAATGTCATTTAGCTGATTGGTATACATCTCCCTTTCCTTACTGGTTATCTCCAACCGGGCCAAAAGGGCGACATGGTCGACGTCTTTTTCAGTAATCATACTTTCACCTTCTTTTAATTAATGCCTAGCATGCCTACAACATTATACCAATGCCGACAACATCGGCGCAAGCTCGAGCCCGGCCTAACTCTTTAAATATTCCATATCCAGGGTACTCACACTGATAGTGTATACCGTGGCTGCGCCCGGATGCATCCGTTTGATTATCGGCCCGTTGAACACCGGCTGCACACCAATCATACCAACTACGTAATCAAATTGATAAAAAGTCCGGCTGCTGGCCAGCAAAGCATTACCCCACTGGTGATTTACCGCATCCTGTGCTTAATCGGCCTGGCGCTGGCCCTTAGCTGAGACCTCCGACTCCGGTTAAATAATATCGCTACAAAAAGAGGACTCTTCAGCAAGAGCCCTCTTTTTTGCCTGTTGGTGGCCATAATACTTAACAAACATTGTTAACATTAACTGCAGCGAAACAACATAAACTTTTTTCTATAACCGCTCCTTAAAAAGCCTGTTCACCAATTCCGGATTGGCTTTACCTTTGGATGCCTTCATCACCTGGCCGACTAGGAAACTTAAGGCGCGCTCCTTGCCGGCGCGGTAGTCATCGACAGATTTCTGATTTTTGGCGATAACCTCCTCCACGATAGCAGTGATAGCGCCCTCATCGCTGATCTGCACCAGCCCTTTTTCTTTGACAATCGTTTCTGCAGCTTTTCCAGTGGCGAACATCTCCTCAAAAACCGTTTTGGCGATCTTGCCGCTAATCGTGCCTTTTTCAATTAGCTGCAGCAAAGCACCCAGCTGCTCCGGCTTAATGGGGCAATTTATTATACCAACTACGCTGGCATTAAGCAGCCGGGACAGATCACCCATCACCCAGTTGCTTACCGTTTTGGCATTGGGGTAGACGGCAACACAGTCCTCGAAGTAATCCGCCAATTCCCTTGTATTTGTCAGCACCATGGCGTCGTAGACAGGCAGCCCGTACTCTCGAACATAACGCTCTTTGCGGTCATCTGGCAGCTCCGGTAAAGATCGCTTAATCTCCTCCACCCATTCCCGGTCAATCACCATCGACACCAGGTCAGGATCGGGCAGGTAGCGGTAATCGTGCGCGTACTCCTTGCTGCGCATGGGCAAGGTGATGCCTTGCTCATCATCCCAGGTTCGAGTCTCCTGGATTATCCGGCCACCTTCCTTCAAAACCTTAATCTGCCGCTCAGCCTCATAAGTAAGTGCCTTTTGTAGGGCTTTAAAGGAATTCATGTTTTTTATTTCTGTTTTAGTGCCGAACTCCTGGCTGCCGGCCGGACGCACCGAAATGTTGGCATCACAGCGCAGGCTGCCCTCTTCCATTTTGCAGTCGGACACTCCCGTATACAAGATGATGGCTTTTAACTTATTAAGGTATTCGTAGGCCTCCTCCGGTGAGCGCATGTCAGGATCGGACACGATCTCGATCAGCGGTACACCGGCCCGGTTATAATCCACCAGGGAAAAAGGCGTGGTGGTAATATTGCCCTGGTGCACCAGCTTACCGGTATCCTCCTCCATGTGCAGCCTGGTGATACCGATTTTTCTTACTTCGCCCTTTACTTCTATATTCAGGTAGCCATGCTCAGCAATCGGCAAATCATACTGGGATATTTGATAATTTTTCGGCATATCCGGGTAATAGTAATTTTTACGGTCAAACTTGGAAAAACTTGCTACCCGGCAATTAAGTGCCAGCGCGGCACGGATGGCATATTCAACCACAGTTTTATTAACCACGGGAAGCACACCTGGCAGCCCCAGGCAGACCGGGCAAACATGGGTATTAGGATCACCACCGAACTCAGTAGTCGAATCGCAGAATATCTTAGACCTGGTTTTTAGCTCCGCGTGCACTTCCAGGCCGATCACAGTTTCATATTGGGTCAAGGGTTAACCTCCCAAATCAGTCTTGTACGTTATTTCAGACACCGGAATAAACTACAGCACTTGCTAAATCTTTGGGAACTCTTTATGATAATCGGTATTTTGCTCAAAGGTGTAGGCCGCCCGGAGCAATGTGCCCTCATCAAAGTACTTGCCCATCAGCTGCAGGCCCACAGGCATCTGCCCCACAAAGCCGCAGGGCAAGGAAATACCCGGGATTCCGGCCAGGTTAACAGAGATCGTGCAAATATCAGATAGATACATTTGGAACGGGTCATCGACTTTATCGCCAAAGCGGAAGGCCGGTGTAGGAGATGTTGGTGAAAGCAGCAGGTCATATTTTTCAAAAGCCCGATCAAAGTCTTGCTTTATTAGCGTCCGCACTTTCAGCGCCTTCAAGTAGTAGGCGTCGTAATAACCTGCAGAAAGGGCATAAGTGCCCAGCATGATCCGCCTTTTTACCTCAGGTCCAAACCCCTGGCTCCGTGACTTCATAAACATATCAACCACGTCTGCTACTTCCGCCGCCCGGAAGCCATACCGCACGCCATCATACCGGGCTAAATTTGAGCTGGCCTCAGCCGGCGCGATAATATAATAGGTGGGCAGGGCATATTCGGTATGGGGCAGGGTCGTGTATTCAACCGCAGCTCCTAATGATTCATACAAGGACATTGCCCGCTCCACAGCAGCGCGAACCTCCGGACTGATCCCTTGAGCCATAAATTCTTCGGGAACGCCTATTTTCAGGCCGCGTACATTGTTATTTAAAAATGTGGTGTAGTCTGGAACCTTATAGCCTGCTGAGGTGGAGTCCCTGGGGTCATGCCCGCTGATCACCCCCAGCAGCAGCGCGCAGTCGGTCACATCCCTGGCAAAGGGCCCGATTTGATCCAGCGAGGAGGCAAAAGCGATCAAACCGTAGCGGGATACCGCCCCGTAGGTAGGCTTCATGCCGACAACGCCGCAAAAAGAAGCAGGCTGGCGAATCGAGCCTCCGGTGTCGGAGCCGAGGGCTAAAGCAGCCTCCCCGGCACAAACGGCGGCAGCCGACCCCCCGCTGGAGCCGCCCGGTACACACCCGGTGTCCCATGGGTTTTTCGTCGCTATAAAAGCGGAGTTTTCGGTGGAAGAACCCATCGCAAACTCATCTAAATTGGTCTTGCCGACAATTGTTGCCCCGGCCGCTGCAAGCTTTTCCACTACCGTAGCGTTATAGGGCGGAATAAAGTTAGACAGTATTTTCGAGCCTGCGGTAGTACGGATGCCTTTGGTGCATATATTGTCTTTGACAGCAACCGGGATACCGGCCAGCGGCCCAATTCTTTCTCCTGACTGGATTTGCCCGTCCACACTCCGGGCCCGCTCAAGCGCGCCTTCCTTGGTCAGGGTCAAATAGGCCTTGATCTTATCTTCAACGGCTTCTATCCGGTCAAAAATATGGTTATTTAGCTCTTCGGACGAAAGCTCTTTATTAATTAACAGATCATGCATTTCATGAGCTGTTAGTTGGTGAAGCTGCAACTGGATCGCCTCCTGATGTCCTAGACTATTTTGGGTACCTTGAAATAATTATCAACACGGTCGGGACAGTTAGCTAGGGCATCATCACGGGGAATATGTTCTCCCACTCGATCCTCCCGGTAAATATTCTTCAAGGGCAGCACATGCGCTGTAGGCTGTACCTTTTCAGTATCCAGGCGCTGCAGGGACTGAAAATGTTCTAAAATATCATTGAGCTGTCTGGTAAACATCTCTTTGTCTTCTCCGGTTAACTCCAACCGGGCCAAAAGGGCCACATGGTCAACGTCTTTTTCAGTAATCAAAAATTTCACCTTCTTCCAATAAATACCGCCAATACCTACAATATTATACAAATGCCGGCAATACCGGCGCAATCTCGCTAAGCCTGGAGATCCTGAATTATCCCAAAAGTATTGCCTTCCGTATCCTGGCAGTAAGCCACATAACCGACACCCGGGATTGTCATCTTTTCCGTCAGCACCTTACCGCCCGCCTTACGGATTTTTTCCATAAACTCTTCAATGTCAACCACACTGATGGTATTTACTGTGGTTTCACCCGGGTGCCTCCGCTTTATGATCGCCCCGTTAATCCCCTGCTTCACTTCCCCGGTTTCAATAAGCCAGTAGTCCTCGGGTCCGTCCCATTTGATGATCTGCCAGTTGAACACGTTTTCATAGAATTGCACAGCGCGCTCGGGTTGGTCGGCGTTTAACTCGAAATGAATCACTCTGGCCATGATACCCCTCCTGAATCTTTTAAGGTCAACCCACCGGTTTGATCCAGTGGTCTATAAGTACTTCTCTGTCATCTCCTTAAACTCTTTTTCATTCAATATTGGGACCCCCAGGTCCAGCGCCTTGTCGTACTTGGAACCGGGATTTTCCCCCGCCACCACATAGCTGGTGTTACGGCTAACGATTGACGTGACTTTGCCCCCCAGCCTTTCCACCAGCGCTTTGGCCTGCTGCCGGCTATAATTTTCCAGAGTTCCGGTCAGCACAAATACCTGGCCACTGAGATGGTTGCCGCCGGCCCGGTCTTCTTTTTCGTTAAAAGTATTCACACCAGCCTCAATCAGCTTATTGATTACTTTTCTGTTCTGGTCATTCTCAAAGAAGCTGACAATACTGGCGGTAATTTTGGGACCTATTTCCGGTATATTTACCAGCTCCTCCCGGGTTGTGGACATTAGCCTGTCCAGCGAGCCGTAATGCCCGGCTAATATTTTAGCTGCCCGCTCACCCACATGCCGAATGCCCAGGGCAAAGATGAGCCGGTCCAGGGAAGCGTTTTTACTGGCAGCGATAGCAGCGAGCAGGTTTTGCACCGACTTGGCGCCCAGGCGCTCCAAAGGCAGCAGGTCTGCAGCACTGAGGGTATATAGATCCGCCGGGTCAGAAATCACGCCGGCAGAAAGCAGTTGGCCGGTTACCGCCGGACCCAGGCCATTGATATCCATTGCGTTCCGGGAGGCAAAGTGGACCAGTCCTTCCCACAGGCGCTCCGGACAGGCCATGCCGGTACAGCGCGCCGCAGCCTCACCCTCAGGGCGCTCCACCTGGGAGCCACAGGCCGGGCACTGACGGGGCATTGACCAGATTTCCTCCCGGCCTGTCCTCTTTTCCGGCAAGGAGGCAAGTATCTCCGGAATGATATCTCCTGCTTTATGCACCAGTACCAGATCCCCGATCCGGATATCCTTTTCTCTGATATTATCTTCATTATGTAAAGTAGCCTTGCTGACGGTTGTTCCGGCCAGCTGCACCGGTTCCAGCTCCGCCGTGGGGGTGAGGACGCCGGTGCGCCCCACCCGGACGAAAATATTTTTCACCCTGGTTATAGCCCGCTCCGGCGGGAACTTATAAGCAATCGCCCAGCGCGGACTCTTCATGGTTGCCCCCAGCCTCTTCTGCAGGGTCAAAGAGTTTACCTTTAAAACCAGCCCGTCGATCATATAGGGCAGGTCAAAGCGCCGGGTTTGCCAGTGCTGGCAGTATTCGATCACCTCGTCCAGGTTATTAAAAAGCTTGTGCTGCGGATTCACTTTAAAGCCAAGTTCACTGAGGAGGCTAAGCGCTGCCTCATGCTTGTCCGGCGCCTCACCCCGGTTTAAACCGATGCCATAAACAAAAAGATCCAGCTGCCGTGAGGCCGTAACCCGCGGGTCCAATTGCCGCAAAGTTCCGGCGGCGGCATTACGCGGGTTGGCAAAGAGGGGCTCACCGGCTTCCTCCCTGGCCTCGTTGAGCCGGGAAAAGGACTTTTTTGGCATAAAGGCTTCACCCCGCACCTCCAACTCCGGCACTTTTTGGTGCAACCGGAGCGGCACACTCATGATTGTTTTTAAATTATCAGTGATATCCTCCCCCACCTGACCATCACCCCTGGTCGCCCCCCAGGTAATTACGCCATCCTGGTAATAAAGGGAGACCGCCAGACCGTCTATTTTCATTTCTACCACGTACTCCACTGTCTCGCCAGGCAGCAGTGCCTGCCGCACCCGCCGGTCAAATTCACGTAAATCGCCCTCGCTAAAGGCATTAGCCAGGCTCTGCATTGGAGTCAAATGGTGGATTGTCGTGAAACCCTCCCTGGGCTTGCCCCCCACCCTTTGCGTGGGTGAATGAGGTGACGCTATTGCTGGAAATTCTTTTTCCAGCCGCTCCAGTTCCCGCATCATCTGGTCATACTGATCATCAGGGATGACCGGCTCATCCAGCACATAGTACCGGTAATTATGCTTATCCAACTCCCGGCGCAATTCTTCAGCACGCTCTAGGGCCAGTTCCTGGTTCAGTTCAAGATCACTTTTCATTTAGTTACACCTCCGGAGCCGATAACAACTTTTCGGTTTGCGGCAATATATATTACACTCCAGGTTTGTGATATAAACACGCCCAGCCCATGGCGCTTGGCGCAAAAAAGCCGGCTAAGCCAGCAATACCGCGACATACTTAATGAAGTAAGCAGAAGGTAAAAAAATAAACTGAGCCAGCACCGTCCCTAAAAAACGGGTAAGGGAAAGGTAAAGCACCATTCTTTTAACGTCTTGCTCACTCCGCTCGCCTCTCAAAGCCCCATCCGTTATTGCTGCCGCAGTCGGGTCCACTACCGTAGCGGACAGGATAGTAGCAATACCGTTGACTACAGAAGAAAGAAGAGTTGCTGTGGACCGGAATTCCGGAAAAAGCGCCCCGGCATATATGGCCGAAAGAACTCCGGTAGTGTATATACCTGTAACTATTACATTAAAAAATAAGAATTTTTTGGGTATGGCCGTCCGTTGCTCCCTCACAAACCCCAGTGAATTCCTCCCGGGTAAATAAACCTGGCGGGATAATTTAAACATCCGGCGCGGCGAAAGTATTAACTTACCAATCAACCTGGGGACTGAGCCGCACTCCTCAAAAGAAAGGATAGCGTATATAAAAACACGTACATAGGTTGGTATCACAGCAATACCAGCAAGCGTTCCCACCGAAGCCGCAGCAAGCACAATCCTGATATCCTGCTCTAGTAAAAGGAGGCGTTCCTGATAAGCCGGCAGGCCGAAAAGCTGGTTATCAGGCAACCCTACCCCGGCCTGGGCTTGGACTTCGTTGATCACCTGTTCAATGATCGATGCAAGCAGCGGCGCCTGAATAGTGTTTGCCGTGCTGGCCAGTAAAAATATAACGTTAAAAAGGGAAATAGCCGTAGCCAGCCGCCTGGTGCGCACTCCTGACAGGCGTACTGAATAGGCCAGGGTACTGATCAAATGGATAACTGCCGTAAGAACGGCAACAATCAGCAGACGCTCCATAATCCCTCCGGAACCGTTACACCTATATTATTACCATTTGTTTTATATACTAAATTTTATTAGACTGGGATTTCGACTGTCGGAAAGTTCAATTCTAACAGTTGAGCAAACAAATGCGCCTTTATATTAGTATGCACCAAACTCTCAGCCTCTCACCCATGGTTAGTTCGCCCGCTCGAGCCTGGCATACCGCGCCAAAAGGTCTTTTATTCCCAGTTGCGGGAAAGCTACCTTATAGGTAAGATCATCACCCGTACCCTGTACCCCCACGATCACACCGACCCCCCACTTGCCGTGTTTCACTTTATCGCCCAGCAGCAACTGCTCCGCGGCAGGACGTTGCTGTCCGGCATCTGCTTCAGGGTATGTATTTCTGTCCGCCGAAGCACCTTCCGGCGTGCGGCTAGCCTGGGCAGCTTTAATAATCCGGTCCTTCCCGGCAACCCGTTCCTTCATGTTTAACAGGTGGGGCGGTATTTCATCAAGAAAGCGGGATGGCGGATAATAATGGGGAGCGCCATAAGTGTTACGCTTCCAACAATGGGTCAGATAGAGCTTTTCCCTGGCCCTGGTGATGCCTACATAACAGAGCCGTCGCTCCTCTTCCAGTTCTTCTGGACTATTGAGGGCGCGGGAATGGGGAAAAACCCCCTCCTCCATGCCAATCAAAAATACCACCGGAAATTCAAGGCCTTTAGCACTATGTAGTGTCATTAAGGTTACCCGCTCGTCTTTTTGTTCATATTGATCAAGATCGCTGACCAGCGCAATGTTTTCCAAAAATGTCCGAAGAGTATTTTCTTCAGCCGTACGGTCGAATTCACTGGCAGCAGCAAGAAACTCATTCAGATTTTCCAGGCGTGTCCGCGACTCTACCGTATTTTCCTCCAGCAATTCCCGGCTGTAACCTGTTTCATCTATTACCTTTTGCATCAAGTCGGATACCGCGATGGCCTCAGACTGCTTGGACAGCTCCTGAAGCAGCGCTCCCAGTTCTTTTGCCCTGCTGCGTATTCTGGCGGACAGTCCCGGGATATCATCCGCTCTTACCAGGGCTTCGACCGGGGTGATCAACAGCTTGCCGGCAAATTGATTAATTTTGGCCAGGGACACCTGGCCGATCCCACGCCTGGGCACATTGATAATCCGGGCCAGTCCGACCGCATCATATTGGTTAAGAATTAACCTCAGATAAGCCACGATATCCTTGATTTCCTTGCGGTCGTAGAACTTTAGCCCGCCGAAAATGGCGTAAGGTAAACCTGATCGCACGAAATTTTCCTCAATTAACCTTGACTGGGCATTGGTGCGGTAAAGAACGGCAAAATCGCTAAAAGGCCTATTCTCCAGATCCTGCAGGCGGCAAATTTCACCGGACACAAAATCAGCCTCTGCAAACCCATCTTCGCCGAAGTAAATGGTTAGTGGCGCACCCTCTCCCAGGGCTGTCCACAGGCGCTTTTCCTTGCGGTTGGGGTTGTTTCGGATAATATGGTTTGCCGCTTCCAGGATGGAACTGGTGGAGCGGTAGTTCTGCTCTAAAGTGATCACGCGGGCCTCCGGGTAATCTCTTTCAAAGCTCATTATATTTTTTATATCGGCCCCCCGCCAGCCGTAAATCCCCTGGTCAGGATCGCCCACTACAAATAGATTGCGATGCCCTCCAGCCAGCAGGTTTACCAGCACATACTGGGCGTGGTTGGTGTCCTGGTACTCATCAACAAGAATATAGCGGAAACGATCCTGGTAATAGGCCAAGACTTGTGGATAATCTTGAAAAAGCTTGGCTGTCAGTAAGATCAGGTCATCAAAGTCAACAGCGTTGTTGCGGCGCAATTTTTCTTCGTACTGATAGTATATTTTGGATATATTTATACTGAAGGAGTTGTCCGTCAGGATCTCAAAAGCAACAGGATCCTGCAATAGGTTTTTAGCCCTCGAAATTGCCCCGGCTACCAGGCGCGGCTGGTACTTCTTATCATCCAGGTTTAATCCCTTGATGCAGTCCTTGATCACGGTTAATTGGTCGTCTGTATCATAGATAACAAAATTCCGGTCCCGCCCGAAAAAATTGTCCTGACGCCGCAAGATCCGCACACAGGCGGCGTGAAAAGTACAGATCCAGAGATCACGTGCATCAGGAACCATCTGGTTAACCCGCTCCCTCATCTCTCTCGCTGCCTTATTGGTGAAGGTGATGGCCAGAATCTGGTGCGGCGGCACTTTTTTTCCCTGTAGGAGATAGGCCACCCGGCTGGTCAGGACTCTGGTCTTCCCACTGCCGGCGCCGGCCAGGACCAGGAGCGGGCCATCCCCGCAAGTCACAGCCTCCACCTGCATGGGATTCAACTGTGCAGTCAACTCATGCAAATCCATTGGATAATTCCTTTCCTGCTTAATGCCTCTATTGCCCGGTGATACCGCATAACCGCTGGGGACAAATATAATTTCTCGCTATGTTATTATAAACCTATATCCTCCTGATGGTAAGAGTCTGTATTAAAATCTCTTAACACGTGTTGCTTAAATACTAAAATGATCTCTCAAAAAACCGTTTGGTGCAATGGTGTTCAAATGATAAAATAAAACATACATTGCAAGCTTCAGAGGTGATTTTTTTGCTCAGAATAGCCCTTGGACAAATGGAAGTGTTCCCCGGCAGGCCGGATCTAAATACCAGGACCATGCTGGATATGATTGAAGAGGCCCGCAGGCAAAAGGCACAGTTGGTAGTTTTCCCGGAAATGTCTATACCCGGTTATTTACTTGGTGATACCTGGGAGCAACAGGCCTTTCTTCGGGATTGTGAGGAGTATGGCCGACTGGTCATAGAAGCGTCAGCCGGCCTGTGTGTGTTTTTTGGCAACGTCGGCGTAGACTGGGGCAAGGTTGGCGACGACGGCCGGACCCGCAAATATAACGCTCTTTTCATCGCCCAAAATGGCAAACTTTATGAAGACAACAATTTCCCCTACCCCTTCCGGATTAAGATACTTCAGCCCAACTACCGGGAGTTTGATGATGAACGCCACTTTTACAGCCTGCGCAAGCTGGCCCAGGATTTAGGAAGAAGCATTGATTCTTTATTGACGCCAGTCGTTTTAAATATTGCCGGAGAGCCGGTAAAGCTTGGTTGTATGCTTTGTGAGGACGGGTGGAGTGATGATCATAGCATAAAACCGGTTGCTTTGTTTCACCGTAACGGACCGGTGGACCTGTATGTTAACATATCTGCCTCACCCTTTACTCTGGGCAAGAACAACAAGCGTGACCGGGTTTTTGCCCGGCAGGTCCAGGCAACTGGCACCCCACTGGTCTATGTTAACAACGTCGGTGCGCAAAACAACGGCAAGACTATTTATTCTTTTGACGGCTTCAGTACCGTTTATAATGGCAAAGGGGAGATTGTCGCCTATTGTCCGCCCTTTTCAAATGCTTTAAAATGTTTTAACCTCGACCTTGACAGTAAAGGGAACTATCAGGCATCAGTCAGCGTGCCAGGCGATCAGGATATTGGCAGTATTTATCAGGCCCTTAGTTATGGCATAGACAGGTTCACCGCCTCCATAGGTATAAAAAAAGTAGTCATCGGCATCTCCGGCGGGATTGACTCCGCGGTCAGCGCAGCCTTATTTACCAAGGTAATCGGGCCGGAGAACATCTTGTTGGTAAACATGCCCAGTAGATATAATTCAGCGACTACAAAAGATTTGGCCGCCAGGTTGGCTCAAAATTTAGGCTGCCGGTATACCGTGATACCAATTCAGGAAGCAGTCGACTTGACCATAAAACAAATCAGCCAAACCCCGGTGATAGACCTGCAGGGTGGCAGCCAATTTAATCTATCTGTCTCGCCGCTGACAGCCGAGAATATTCAGGCCCGTGACCGCTCGGGCCGGATCCTGGCCGCTGTCGCCTCGGCCTTTGGCGGCGGCTTTACCTGCAACGCCAATAAAAGCGAAACAACAGTGGGCTACTCGACATTATACGGAGACCATGCCGGTTTTTTAGCTCCCCTGGCTGATCTTTGGAAGCACCAGGTCTATGACCTAGCCCGGTACCTCAATGAACAGGTTTACCAGCGGGAAGTCATTCCCCAAAAAACCATCGACATTGTGCCCAGCGCGGAGCTTTCTTACGAGCAGGCGGTCGATGAGGGCAAGGGTGACCCGATTATTTACCCCTACCACGACTATCTTTTTCAGGCCTTCATGGAGCGCTGGCACCGGGCTACACCGGAGGACATCCTGACCTGGTACAGCCAGGACAGCCTGGAAGAAAATATCGGCTGTGAGCCCGGCCTGGCCGGCAGGCTCTTTCCCGGCCCCCGCGAGTTTATCGCCGACCTGGAGCGCTGGTGGAGACTCTACACCGGCATCGCCGTGGCCAAAAGAATTCAAGCCCCTCCAATTATCGCCGTCAGCCGGCGGGCTTACGGCTTCGACCACCGGGAAGCGCAAAACGGAACATACTTTACCGCCGGCTATTTAAGGCTCAAGGAGAAGCTTTTAGAAAACAACATCTAAGCAGCCGTACTGATTGGCGAAGCAATAGATGTGTCTACGCTGGTGTACCTTACATTTTAATGAGTCATCTTGGTCTAACAGCTTTGAAACTAATTTGTCGTAAAAATATATTGCCGGGCACACTTTGCTAAAAAGAAAGCTGCCCGGCATGATGTTGGTTTTTCAAGGTTGCTTGCCGTAGACCTCATCCGGGTCAAACATTTTTTCTCCAACAACGGTCACAGTACCGTCCTTTTCCATCCGGTAGTGGAAGCAGGTCCGGTAGCCTTCGTGACAGGCAGCTCCCCGCTGCTCCACTTTAACCAGCAAGGTGTCCCGGTCACAGTCGTAAAACAACTCCCTCACCTTTTGCACGTTTCCCGAGGTCTCTCCCTTGTGCCAGAAGACCTTCCTGCTGCGGCTCCAAAACCAGGTTTCACCGGTTGCCAGTGTTTTTTCCAGGGAGGCCTGGTTCATATAGGCCAGCATCAGCACCTCGCCCGTATCGGCGTCCTGAACGATGGCCGGAAGCAGCCCCGCCTCGTTATA
Source organism: Desulfotomaculaceae bacterium (assembly GCA_028696455.1). GTDB lineage: Bacteria > Bacillota > Desulfotomaculia > Desulfotomaculales > Pelotomaculaceae > MVQL01. The sequence goes on from JAQVGZ010000051.1 coordinate 15,781, forward strand.
TTTCAAATTGTCTAATTCCATGACGCACCTCCATGACATAACATTTAGCCACCCCCAAATACACACGCCGCCGGGACCGGCGCACGAAGGATGCCTCTCTCCCTGCAACATAACATTGATTCAGATCCGCACCGCAATGCCCTGGGCGCGCAAATATTCCTTGGTATCCCGGATCGAGTACTCGCCGAAATGAAAAACTGAGGCCGCCAGGGCGGCGTCAGCCTCCCCAATGGTTAGCCCTACGGCCATATGCTCCAGAGTACCAACCCCACCGGAGGCAATTACCGGAATATTAACCGCCCTGGAGATAGTCCGGGTCAAGGGCAGGTCAAAACCGTTTTTGGTCCCGTCCCGGTCCATGCTGGTCAGTAGTATTTCTCCCGCGCCCAGCGACTCAACTTTTTGCGCCCACTCACGCGCATCGATCCCGGTAGGTGTGCGCCCGCCGTGAATGAAGACCTCCCAGCTGGCTAGTCCGGACTGGCGGGCATCGATGGCGACCACAATGCACTGGCTGCCGAATTTGCCCGAGGCATCGGCCACCAATTGCGGGTTGTTAACGACCGCGGTGTTGAGGGAGACCTTATCCGCACCGGCAGTCAGAATCGCGCGGATGTCCTCCAGGGTACTGATCCCACCACCTACCG